>CAMBVX010000058.1 GCA_945871085.1 Opitutus sp. GAS368
CCCAATGTCATTATCATCATGGCCGACGATGTCGGCTACTCCGATCTCGGCTGTTACGGCAGCGAGATTGCCACGCCGAACCTCGATGCGCTCGCGCTGGGCGGCGTGCGCTTCACGCAGTTCTACAATACGGCGCGTTGTTGTCCCACGCGGGCGGCCTTGCTCACCGGGCTCTACCCACACCAAGCCGGCATCGGGCACATGATGGGGGACTACGGGATCGAGGGCTATCGCGGCGATCTGAACCGTCGCAGCGTCACACTCGCCGAGGCGCTCAAACCGGCGGGTTATCGCACCTATGCGGCCGGCAAGTGGCACGTCACTCCCGGCGACACGCCGAAGGCGCTGGCGAGTCAGCACAACTGGCCGTTGCAGCGTGGCTTCGACCGTTTCTACGGCACGATCCACGGTGCCGGGAGCTTTTGGGACCCTAGTGCGCTCGTGCGCGACAATAAACTCATCACCGCCGCCAACGACTCCGAGTATCGCCCGTCCGAAGATTATTACTACACCGATGCGGTCAGCGACCACGCCGCGAAATTCATCCGCGAGCACCAACGTGATCAGGCCGGGAAACCGTTTCTGCTCTACGTGCCTTACACCGCCGCGCATTGGCCGATGCACGCGCGCGAGCGGGACATCGCAAAATACAGAGGCCGCTACGACGGTGGTTACGCTCCGGTGCGTGCCGCTCGCTGGGAAAAACAAAAAAAACTCGGGGTCGCTGAGGCGGCGTGGGGACTCGCGCCCTTGGCCGGCGACTGGGACAAGGTGAAGAACAAGGAATTCGAGATTCGCTGCATGGAGGTCTACGCGGCGATGATGACGGTGATGGACGAGGGCATCGGCCGGATCGTCGCCGAGCTCAAGGCGACCGGGCAGTATGACAACACGGTGATTTGCTACCTCCAGGATAATGGCGGAAATGCGGAGACCAATGGTCGGATCGGCGCGTTCACGCCTCGTGGCACGGCGCCGTCACTGCCGCCGATGGCGCAGGATGCGCAGCAGTTTAGCAGCCGTCCCGACCAGACCCGCGACGGCTACCCGGTGCGCGGTGGCTACGGCGTGATGCCCGGGCCGGCCGATACCTATATGGCCTACGGCGGCGATTGGGCCAACGTCAGCAACACACCGTTTCGTGAATACAAACACTGGGTCCACGAAGGTGGGATCGCGACGCCGCTCATCGTGCACTGGCCGGCCGGTATTCCCGCCGCTCGGCGCGGAAAAATCGACGCCCAGCCCGGCCACCTGATTGATTTGATGGCGACCTGCGTCGATCTCTCAGGGGCGAAGTATCCGGCGAAATTCAACGGTGAAACGATCACGCCCATGGAAGGTGTGAGCCTGCGCCCCGCGCTCGAGGGGAAATCACTCCAGCGCGCGCAGCCAATTTTCTGGGAGCACGAAGGGAACCGCGCCGTGCGTGCCGGCCAGTGGAAGTTGGTTTCAAAATTTCCCGGTGGATGGGAGCTCTACGATATCGCGACCGACCGCGCTGAACAGCGCGACCTCGCGGCGAAAGAGTCGGCCCGGGTCAGGGCCATGGCGGCCAGCTACGACGCGTGGGCGAAACGCGCCAACGTCGTTCAGTGGCCCGCGAACCCGGCCAACGGCGCGAACAAGAAAAAAGGCGCGGCCCAAAAAGCCGGTGACCCATCCACCAAGTGAATTTCCCACCTCCCATGACTCGCCCCTCTCACCTCGTGCTACTCGCGTTCCTGGCCCTCGTCGCGGAGGTGTGCGCCGCCGACCGCCCGAACATTCTCTGGCTCGTCACTGAGGACAACGTCGCGACTACGGTGGGTGCCTATGGTGACCCGCTCGCCAAGACGCCCCACATCGACGGGCTGGCGCAGGGCGGGATTGTGTTTGAGCGGGCCTACTCGACCTCCGCGGTGTGTGCACCGACTCGTTCCAGCATCATCACTGGGCGCTACGCCAGCAGTATGGGCACGCAGCACATGCGCAGCAAACGGCCGCTGCCCGACGGCGTAAAATTTTTCCCCGAGTATCTCCGCGCCGTCGGCTACTTCACCACGAACAACGCCAAGACCGACTACAATACGTCGTCCGCGTGGGACGCCGCGTGGAACGAGAATAACAAGAGCGCGCACTGGCGGCACCGTGCTGCCGGGCAGCCCTTCTTCGCTATTTTTAACTTCGAACAATCGCACGAAAGTAGCCTGCACAAGCGATTCGAGCTGATCACCGATCCGGCCAAGGTCCGCGTGCCGACCTATTTGCCCGACACGCCGACCGTCCGCGCCGATATCGCGCAATATTACGACAACGTCTCCCGCGCCGATGCTGCGCTCGGGAAAGTGCTCGCACAACTCGCCGCCGACGGACTCGCCGAAGACACGATCATCTTCTACTACGGTGACCACGGTGGAGCGGTTTCGCGCAGTAAACGCTTCCTCTACGAGAACGGCACGCACCCGCCGCTGGTCGCGCACTTCCCAAAAAAATATCAGCACCTCGCGCCCGCTGCGCCGGATTCCCGCGTGAGTGAACTCGTCAACTTTATCGACCTCGCGCCGACGGTGCTGAGTCTCGCCGGGGTGCCGTTACCCGCGCAGTTTCAGGGGCGCGCCATTGCCGGTCCGGCGCGGAAGGCCGGTCCGGAGTTCACGTTCAGTTTCCGCGATCGCATGGATGAGCGTTACGACATGGCCCGCGCGGTCACCGACGGAAAATTTCGCTACATCCGCAATTACTACCCGAGTCAGCCGTGGGGCCAGCCTCTCGATTATCTATGGAGGCAGCCGTCGATGAAGGAGTGGGCAGGACTCTTTGCGGCCGGAAAACTTAACGCCACGCAGCGGGCCTTTTTTGAAAACAAACCGGCCGAAGAGCTCTTCGATTGCGCGGCTGATCCCGACAACGTCCGTAATCTCGCGGCCGATCCGGCGGCGCGGTCGCAGCTCATCCGCTTGCGCGCCGCGTTGCGCGCACATCAGCTCGCGATCCGCGACACGGGTTTCATGCCGGAGCCGCTCATGGTTGCCTGGGCGGGCAAAGGCTCGCCGGCTGTCGTCGCGGCGGACGAAAAACGGTATCCGCTCGCACGCCTCTTGGATCAAATCGATGCGCTCCAGTTATCCGCGCAGATCGATGCGGCGGCGCTTGTGGCGGCGTTGCGCTCGCCCGAGTCGGTCATCCGCTATTGGGCTGCCGTGGCGGCGCTGCGTGCAACCACTCCGCCGGATGTGACCGCGCTGTTGGCCGACGCGGAAGCCGTCGTGCGCTTGGCGGCGGCCGAGGTCATGCTCCGGCGCGGCGACCACGCGGCTGCTTGGGCGGTCGTCGAGGCTGAACTGAAGGACGCGGCTAAAATCGAAGGGCGCCTATTCGCGGTAAACGTCGTCGCGCGCATTCCGCGCCCGGCGCCGGCGGCCATTGGCGCGGTGCTGGCCCAGTTGGCCTCCTCGACGGTGGCCGGCGGCGGCGAAAATTATACGGCACGCGCCGCCGAGTATTTGATCAAGAAATCAGAGTAAAGATCTGGTCAAAGCCCCGGGACATTCACGGCAAATACTAGCGAGCGGAGGGGGGCGAGCGTGTGCGTGACACGTTCGCCGATCGTCGGGAGCAAGCTCGCCTTCCCCACGTTCACACGAAGGCGAAGGGGGCTCACCCTGCGGCACGGCGGAGTGGGTTGTGGGGGTGGATTTGGATTGTTCCCCCCGGGGGCGATCCGGTTAGGTTGGTCGGAGTGGTTTTCTCCTCCGTTATCTTTCTCTTTTTTTTCCTGCCGCTGGTCTTGGGGGTGGGCCTGTCCTTGCAGGCGCTCGCCAATCGGCGGGGCGGTCAAGGCTGGGTGCTGGGTCTGGCTAATACCTGGCTGCTGGTCGCCAGCGTGGTCTTCTACGCTTGGGGCGAGGTGTATCTGGTTTGGGTGATGCTGGCCTCGTGCTTGCTCAACTACGCGGGAGGATACTGGTGCGAGCCGGGAAGGGCCGGGCGCCGCGCGGCCCTGATCGGAGTGGTCACCGCGAATCTCGTGCTGCTCGCTTGGTTCAAATACAGCGGCCTCGCCGTGGAAATCGCTAATCGTGGCAACGCGGCGCTCGGCCACCTGTTCGGCACCGACATTAAGTGGGTGGCGGTCGTGCTACCACTGGGCATCAGTTTTTATACCTTTCACGGCATCAGCTATGTCGTCGACGTGTGGCGCGCAAAAATTACGCCGTGCCGCAGCCTCCGCGATTTTCTGTGTTACTCGACGTTGTTTCCGCAATTGGTGGCCGGTCCGATCGTGCGGTATTCGGAAGTAGCGGAGCAGTTCGTGCGCCGACGGGTCGGGCGCGAGGATCTCGCGGAGGGTGCGCGGCGCTTCATCGCCGGCTTGGGTAAAAAGGTCCTGATCGCCAATCAGGTCTCAGTGTTGGCTGATGCCATTTTTTTGCTCCCGGAGTCCGAGCGTACGGCCGCGGCGGCCTGGATCGGCGTGATCGCGTATGCGTTGCAGATATTATTCGATTTCTCCGGCTACTCGGACATGGCCGTGGGCCTCGGAAGAATGTTTGGGTTTCGGTTTCCGGAGAATTTTGCCTACCCGTATTCGGCCGGCTCGATGCGCGAATTCTGGCGGCGCTGGCACATGACGCTGTCGCGTTTTTTTCGCGACTACCTCTACATTCCACTCGGAGGAAACCGCCACGGCGCGCTGCGCACTGCGCTGAACCTGCTGGCGGTGTTCGCGCTGTGCGGACTCTGGCACGGGGCGAGTTGGAACTTTGTCGTGTGGGGCTTGTTTCACGGACTCTTCCTCGCCGCGGAGCGGGTGCTCGAGCCAATCACCGGACGCGCGCCGGGCTGGCTGCGACCGGTCGGCCATGGCTACACGATTATTGCCGTGCTCTTGAGTTGGGTGATTTTCCGCTGCGAGACGTGGGCCCAGACGATGGGTTACTTTCGTTCCATGGCGGGGCTGACGGCCCACGGTGGTCTGACGGCGATCCCCGCCAACGTGGTCACGACCGGCCTGCTGTATGCCGGAGCCGCCGGATTATTACTATGTGCCCCGCTCTGGCCGGCGCTGCGCCGGCGCTGCGCGCGCTGGGCCGTCGGCCACGGAGCGCTGGAAGTAACTGAAGTTTGCGCCGCGCTGGCCGTGTTGTTCCTGTGCCTGATTGCGATGGGCGCGGGCACCCACAATCCGTTTATCTATTATCGGTTTTAACCGTGAATCCGACCAACCAAAACGCCGCGCGCAGCTGGCATCTCGCAACCTTTGTCGGACTGGTGGTGATGCTAGGCGTGCCCCTCTCCAGTTGGGCGCTGCGCGTGCCGGAGCTCAAGGATGTCCGTGAAATGCGACCGCTCGCAACCTGGCCCGACTGGAAAAAAACAAAGTTTGAAAAATGGCCCGCCGCCTTCGAGAGCTGGCTGGGGGATCATTTTCCTTCGAGAACGCGCATCGTCCAATGGTATGGTCTGGTGCGCCACCGTTGGTTGGGTGAACCCTCAAGCAATGTGGTGATCGGCCGGAACGATTGGTTGTTCTACACCGGAGAGATGACGGTACCGGATTTGCTTGGGCGAGACCGCATGAATGAAACGGAGCTGATCAATTGGCGGCAAGCGGTGGAGGGACGCCGCGCGTGGTGGCGCGAGCGGGGCGCTGAGTATCTCGTGGTGCTCGTGCCAAACAAATCGACGATCTACGCGGATCGGCTCCCGGCCTTCTTACGCTCGCAGGCGCGGCCGGGAAAGCTGGATCAAGTCATCGACCACCTCCGTATTCAGAAATCAACGGTGCCTGTACTCGACCTGCGGTCCGCGATGTTCGCGGCCAAGGCGAAAGGCACCGTTTACTGGCCGACGGACAGTCATTGGAACGGCGAGGGTCTGGCGGCGGGCAGCGCGGCGATCCTGACGCGCCTGCAGGAAATGGGCGTGCCCCTGCGAGCACGTGATGAGTCAAGTTGGACCAAGATCGAACACGTGGCGCGCGAAGGCGACTGTATCGGCTTGCTCACCATGAACGGCCGTTGGCCCCTCGAGCCGGCGTCGCAACTGCGGCTCACGTTCCCGCCGGACTTTCGCGCGGTGCCGACGCCCCTCAGTGATTTTCCGACGTGGAAAACCGTCGGGCCTTGGGGGACGCCGTTAGCGTTCGAGCGGACCTCGGGCGTGGGCCGGGCCGTGATGATGTGTGATTCTTTCTTCCGCGTAGGTGGTCAACCCGGCGAAGTGAACTCGCAGTCACCGCTCGGGTTGAGTTTCCAGCGTTTTGTCAGCCTGTGGAATTGGGTATCGACGTCGAATTTAGCGACCTACGAGATGGTGGCAGACATCGCGGAGAAGGAGAAGCCCACCCTCATCATTGAGCAATGGACGGAACGTTACTTGCGGACGCCGGCGCCGGATCATCCCGAGTTTCAACGGGCGCGCACGGCCGCGGAGGGGAAGTGAGCGCGCAGCTCAGCTGGAGCGATGAGCAGCGCCGGTGACGCCTCGCGTTCGTGGCGAACAAGGCGCGTTTTCTCCCGCTGGCTCATCGCGCGGGGCTCAATCTCAGCTCCCGCGCGTTGAGTCGGGTGCTGGCCCATCCGCGCGACGACGGGTACAGGCAGGCGCGCGACGAACACCTCAATGACAAGCAAGGGTGCGAATTTTCCGTGTTGGTCGTCTTGCGCGGCTATATCAATCGTCCAAAAGATTCAGACTTTGATTTGCCGGGTAGCCGCGAGGGCCAGCGAGTGGTGATCCGTCCACTCGCTGGCGCTCGCGGCTACCGAAAAGTCCAGAGTTCAAAGGACGTTGGTCTTAAATCCCTCGCGAAGAACGCCCAAAAAAATTATCACTTATTGAGTGACATTCCCTCTGGAAATCACCGGATTTTATCCGGTAATTTTACCGGGTGATACCCGTATTGCGCTGTTGAGTTCAGGGCCAACCCCCCCCCGAACTATCAGAGGGAATGTCACGTAATACGTGACACTTTTCTGGAACGTGTTTTTGAGGGGAAAGTAACAGGGCAATACTAGCCCGGCGCTTGGCCCCACGTTGGCGGAGGGGCAGCGCGACGGAAGATCCGCGATTTTTGGAGGGCACTGCCCGCGCGGTAAGCGACTCGCCCCGTGACGTCCTAGAGTTCCGCCAGCAATGCGCGCAATTCCCGCTCGGGGTCTTCGTGGTGCTGGGTCACAGCGAGATTCAGGGCCTCGTGCAGCAGGGGCTTCGCGTCGGTGCGGCGGTTGAGTTGCACAAGAAGTTTTCCGAGCAGAATGCGTGGCATCATCCAATCGGATTTTTTCACGACACAATATTCGAAATGAACGACCGCCTCCGCGCCACGCCCGTCGCTGGAGAGGGCCTGCGCAAGGCTGAAACGGAACAGCTCGTTGTCCGGTTGACGGGCGACGAGGGCGGCGAAATTTTCCGTGCGCGACGGCATTGCCTCAGACCTCGTCGACAAAGACGAGCACGCCGGTGGCGTTGTCCGGACCGCCGCGGCGGACGGCGAGAGAGACGATCGCGCGAATCGCCTCTTCGGGAGTATCGGCCTGCGCGACCAGTTCCCCTAACTCCGAGTCGGGCATCATCCGGGTGACTCCATCGGTGCAAAATAAATAGCGATCACCCACCATCAAGGGCCGCGCGATGAGGTCGACTTCGGGGGGCGTCGGCTGGCCGATGCAGCGGGTGAGGGCGTTGCGGTTGGCCTCGTGGTAGTAGACGACCTCGCCCTTGGCGCGTCGCAGGCGGGCTTCGTTTTCCACGGAATGATCTTCGGTAATCCGCATGAATTCGCCTTTCCTCAAGAGGTAGGCGCGGGAGTCTCCGACGTGTGCGAGCTTGAACGAACTGCCTCGCACAATCCCAACCGTCAGCGTCGTGCCAATGCCCATCGCGGGGCTGATCCGTTGGCCCAGCGCGGCGACGCTCTCGTTGGTATGATGCACGATCGCCGTGAGATTGGGTTCTTGACCAGGCGGAAGCGCGTGAATCGCCCCCGAGATCTCATCCACCGTGTGTTGGGCGGCTTCGGCTCCACCAGGGAGGCCGCCGACACCGTCGGCGATGCCAAAAATGCGCGCGCCTTCGTCACAAAAAAATCGGTCTTCGTTATTTCGGCGGACACGACCGATGTCGGTGAGTGCTGCGGCGCGGAGCAAGGGCATGGGATTTAGAGGGAAGCTAGGCGGCGCATCGGTTAGGCGAAAGGCTGAAATTTTCGGCTACGCGTTTCCCGCGTCATAGTGGTGAATTCGGTTTGAGGCAGGCAGTCGAGGAACAGTCGCCCATAACTCTTCGCGAGCAAGCGCGAATCCAGCAGAGTGACGAGTCCGCGATCCGTTTGGGTGCGAATCAGCCGGCCGATGCCCTGCCGAAATTTGATGAGGGCGTCGGGCAGCGTGAGTTCGTTGAACGGACTGCCGCCCGCGTCGCGGATGTGTTCGCACTTCGCTTCGGTGATGGGATGCGTGGGTGGGTCGAAGGGGAGGCGAGTGATGATCACTTGCGCGAGTGAATCGCCCGGCACGTCGACGCCGGTCCAGAAACTATCGGTGCCGAAGAGCACGGCGTTGCCGAGGTCGCGCATCTGGTTGGCCAATTCGGTGCGAGACAGTTCGGCTCCTTGGATCAGGAACGGTCGGCCGGCGGCGCGAAACCCGGGCTCGAGCGTCGTCGCGATCGCGCGCATATCGGTGTAGCTAGTAAAGAGGACGAGGGTGCCGCCGCGGACGCGCTCGACGCAGAAATTCACGTAATCGGCGAGCACATCGAGGGCGAGCTTGGCTTCCTGGGGCGAGGGCAGGGGAACGTCGGCGGCGACGAAGACGCGCATGTTGCGTTCGAAATCGAAGGGAGATTTTACCACGACGGCGCGGGCGGTGTCGGCGCCGATCCGGGCGGCAAAGGGCTCGATCTGCCCGCCCATCGCGAGGGTGGCGCTGGTGCAGGTGACGCTCGTGCCACAGCCGAAAAGGTGCTCGCGCAGGGCGGGGGCGACGTCGATGGGAGCGCTGCGCAGGGTGACGATCGTTTGTTTGCGGCCACCGCGTTCGGCCCAATAGACGTGGTTCTTGTCGCCAAGGGTGAGCCACGCGGTGACGCCGGACTGGAGGCCCTTGATGCGCTGCTTTTGGTCGAGAAACTCGTCGCGTTCGCGGCCGTCCTCAAGTTTGTCGCCGATCTTACTGAGGATGCGGTGAATCGCGCCGAGGGGGCCATCGAGGGTGGGCTCGGCGACGCCTTCCTCGCGCACGCGCACGACGGAGCGTTGAGCGAGGAGAGTCGCACCGAGGAAGTCGAAAAATAGTTTCGAGGCATCGAGGGCGTCGATGACGAGTTGCTGGGCCTCGGGGCCGCCGAGTTTGCGGAAGACGCCGCGTTTGGTGCGCGGGTTGAAGAGATATTTCAGCGCGCGGTCCAACCCGTAGCTGGAGAGCGAGAGTCCGAAATTGGCGGTGGCGACTTCGGGCACGGTGTGAGCCTCGTCGAGCACGAGAAAATCATCCGCGAAGAGGACGCCGCGCGCATCCTTGGTTGCGCCGTTCGCCTTCGCGCCGCCGGATCCGATGAGGGCGAAGAGGAGAGCGTGGTTCACGATCACCAGGTTGGCCGACCGCATCCGGGCGCGGGCGCGTTGGTAAAAACATTTTGCGCAGTCGCAGTGTTTGCGCGAACAGGAGGAAGAGTCGGCATTGACCGCATCCCAGACTTCCGCCCGTGGCGGTGGACGCAAATCGTGGCGCAGCCCGGTGTCCGTGGCTTCGGCCCATTCGGCGATCCGCTTCAACTCATCGTAATCAGCGTCGGCAAAAAGGGTCGTGCGATCCGCGAGCGCGTGGCCGAGGCGCGTCGTGCAGAGGTAGTTTGATTTGCCGACGAGGACGGCGGATTTGAAGTCAGCATAGCGGGCGAGAGTAGGCGCCGACTTAAAGAGTCGGCGGCACTTGGGGAGGTCGCTGGTTTCAAGCTGTTCTTGCAGGGAGATCGTGTGGGTGGAGACGATCAGCTGGCGCGACGTGTCGATGGCGTGAATGAGGCCTGGTACGAGGTAGGCGAGGGATTTACCGACGCCGGTGCCGGCTTCAAAGAGGAGCGGTTCGTCGCCCTTCATGGCGGCGGCCACGGCGCGGGCCATGGCTTCCTGTTGCGGGCGATGATCGAGTTTGAGGCCGGACTGCAGCCAGCCATCCTCGGCGAAAATTTTCGCAGCGAGGGCGGGCGCGTGGCTGAGGGGCGCAGGCGCTGAGCCGATTTCGTCGCGAAGGCCGATCATGAGAATGAGTCGGCCAACCAATGGATTGAGAGCCGGAGGGCGCAAATGAATTTGCGGGTTCGCGCACGGGATGCGTGGATGGGGGCATGGAATCGAGCGACAAAGCGGGCGTTGAGTGGGTGGACGAACTCGTTCGTTTCTTGCGCACACAACCGGGGGTGACGGCGGTGCGAATCGATCCGACTGCGCACAAGGTCGCGGTTGCGACGGTGGGGAATGTGGTGCTCGCAGGACTGGAGGAAAAGCTCGCTGCGACCATAGCGGCGGTCGAAGCAAAAGTGGCCGAAAAGAATGAAGGGCGGGCACCGCCCGGCTTTTCCTTAAAGCAGCACGGGGCTGCTACAGTGGTGGGGCGCGATACCTGTGTCACCGCCGAGAAGATGTGGCATTGGAGGGAGATGGAGTGGCCGGAAATCAAGGCGGAGCCGCAGCCCGAGGATCAAGAGTGGCGGATGTTGGCGAAGTTGGCGGCGCTGGGTGGCACCGCTGGCATCGCGGGCGTGGCGGCCGGTTACCTCGTGCCCGACTTGGGCTGGGTGGCCAAGGCCTGTTTTCTCGTGGGAATCGTGGCCGGCGGCTGGGACGCAGCCGTGGATACTTGGGCGAATCTCAAGAAACGAGAGATCGACATTCATTTTCTCATGCTGGCCGTCGCGGTGGGCGCGATGGTCATCGGCGCGTGGGGCGAGGCGGTGTTATTGCTGTTTTTGTTTTCGGCATCGGGTGCGATGGAGGATTATGCCTTGGATCGCACCCAGCGAGAGGTGAGCGCCTTACTCAAGTCGTCGCCGAAACGTGCCAATCTAGTGGCAGCGGATGGGTCGGAGCAGGAAGTCGCGGTGGAGACGTTGCAAGTGGGGCACCGTTTGCGGGTAAAGCCGGGCGAAGCGTTTGCGGCCGACGGGCTGATCGTGCACGGCAAGAGTGCGAGCGACGAGTCCACGCTGACGGGTGAGGCCAATCCGGTGGAGAAGGGCGTGGGCGATCAGGTTTTCAGCGGGACGATGAACCTCTGGGGCGTCGTCGAGTTCACGGTCGTGCGCCTGCCGGCGGAGAGTACGCTGCAGAAAATCATCCGGCTCATTCAAACGGCGCAAAAACTTAAAGCACCGAGCGAACGTTTTACGGAAAAGTTTGGAACCGGCTACACGTATGCGGTGATCGGCGGGTCGCTCGCGATGTTTCTGGTGTGGTGGCTGGGGTTTCAGTTGCCGGCATTCACGAACACGCCGGAGACGCGCTCGGCCTTTTATCGCGCCATGACGCTGATGGTCGTGGCGAGTCCGTGTGCGTTGGTGTTGTCGATTCCGTCGGCGATCTTGGCGGCGATTGCTTGGGGCGCACGGCATGGAGTGTTGTTTCGAGGTGGGGCGGCGATCGAAAAGCTGGCGGACATCTCGGCGGTGGCGCTCGACAAAACCGGCACGCTGACGACGGGCGAATTGGCCGTGGTCGGCTGCGAGAGTTTTCCGCGAGGTCGAGATCGCGAGGTCCTGCAATTGGCGTTCACGCTCGAGGCGAAATCGCAGCATCCGATTGCCCGCGCGATCGTGCGCTATGCGAAGGCGGAGGGATTGAGTGAGTTAGCGCTGGATGATTTTCAGTCGATCACCGGGCAGGGAGTACGCGGAAAAATTGGCGGCGCGAACCTTTTGCTGGGACGGCGGGAATTGCTCGAGAGTGGACCGTTAGCGGAGTGGGTGAAGCAACTGCCCCCGGCTGCCGCGGAGCTGAGCGAAGTGTGGGTGATCGGCAAAGATCTCGTGGGGCGCGTGCTGTTGAAAGATCAGATCCGCGCTGAATCGAGAGCCGTGTTGTCGAAGTTGAAGGCGATGGGGATCAAAACGGTGATGTTGACGGGAGACCGGCGTCACACAGCCGAGGCCGTGGCGAAGGAGCTTGGGCTCGATGAGGTGCGGGCGGGGCTCTCGCCGGAAGACAAGGTGGCGGCGATCCAGTCGCTGCGTGCGGAGGGGCGCAAAGTCGCGATGGTCGGCGATGGCGTGAACGACGCGCCGTGCCTCGCCGCCGCCGACGTGAGTGTGGCGATGGGGGCGCGCGGCAGTGATGCGGCCTTGGAACAGGCCGAGGTAATCCTAATGCATGATCGGATTGAAAACTTCCTGTCAGCCCATCGGTTGAGCCGACGGGCGCGGGCGGTTATCCGGCAGAACCTGACGATCTCACTCGGCGTGGTGGTCGTCATGGTGATCGCGACGGCGCTCGGCACCGTGCCGCTGGCGATCGGCGTCGCCGCGCACGAGGGGAGCACCCTGGTGGTATGTCTGAATTCCTTGCGGCTGCTTTTCGGGCGAAATACCGGGTGAAACATTTGACTGACACCGGCGTCCCACTCCCCAACCTCCTGACGTTATGAACCCGAAGCGACTCCCCTTCGTCTCTGTAATCGTGTCATTGGGCCTGATGGCAGGCTGCAAGTTTCCCAGCAGTGGAACCGTTTATGACCGCGCACATGTCGGCCGGTCGATGAGTGTCGAGGCCGGCGATATCGTGGCGGTGCGCGACGTGCAGGTGAGCGGACGCACGACGATCATCGGGGTGGGGGGCGGCGGGCTGGTCGGCGGGGCCGCAGCGTCGGGCGGTGCCGGAGTGGGGGGCGCGATCGCGGCGGCGGGCGGGGCGGTGGTGGGGGCCATTGCGGGCGAAGCGGTCGAGGAAGTCGCCACGCGAAAACGGGCGCAGGAAATCACGGTCAAGCTGACCACTGGCGATACGGTGGCGGTGGTCCAAGAGGTGGGCAACGACGGCTCGTTTGCGGTCGGCCAGCATGTGCAAATTCTCCAAGGCGGAGCGGGCGCGACCGTGCGTCGGCTGTATTGACGTGAGACCGACGGTGGCCAACGGCGGCGCAGCGGTCTGGGTGTTAGCGGCCCTGCTGCTCGGAGGGTGTTCGATAGCGCAGACGGTGCCGGCGGCTCCGCGCCCGTTTGGCGAGGTGGAAAGCGAAGAACGCGGGATCGTGGTGGGCGTGCATGACACGATGCTGGACTTGCGGACGGGCCAGGCGCGCACTTTGCGCACGAGTTCGCCGACGATTCCGCTCGGGCCGCTGGCCGTGGCCGTGCCGATCTCCATCGGCGGCGAAAAGCGCCGGGATGTGCCGGGCGAGGAAATCACGGTCCGGCTGCGTTCGGGCCGACTCGTTTTGGTGGTGCAAGAGTTGAGTCATCCGGCCTTCGCGCCTGGGGAAGAGGTGAAGATCCTGCACGAGAAACCGAATTATATTAGCGGGGAATCCCGCACGCGAGTGGTGCGGGTGGAGTAAATTTGACTGACGGGCCGGTCGGCCGGTCGGATTGCAGCGGCGTGGTGCGGACGGTGCGGGCGAAAACTAATCGACGATCAGGACCTGATCCCCGACGCGAACCTGTTCGTAAAGTTCGACGATCTCCTGATTGCGCATGAGCACGCAGCCTGCACTGAGTGGCTCACCGATGCGGTCGTCGTGGTTGGTGCCGTGGAGGTAGACGTAGCGCTCGTAGGTATCGACGTTGCCGCCGTGATTGACGCCGGGCTCGAGGCCACGGAGCCAGAGGATGCGGCTGGTGATAAGATTTTCCAGGCCGGGGTCACGTTCCATGGCCTCGAAGTAGTGCCGGCCGGTGGGCACGCGGGACTTGAACACCATGCCGGGTGGCTGACCGGCACCGATGCGTTCGGCGATTTCGTGGAGGCCGCGGGGCGTGCCGAGTGAGTTCTTATGGTTGGAGGGAGGGCGTTGAGACGTGGAGATCACATAGCTCTGCACCAGCACACCTTTCGCGTAGAATTGCAGCGTGGCTGTGCTGATGCGTACAAACAGGATCCGTTCTCCGGGCTTGATGCCGAGGCGGGCGCAGGTTTTGTTGACCAACTCCAAAGGAGAATCACTCGTGAAAATCGGATCCATCAATGTCGGTATCGTCGGCGCCACGGGCGCGGTCGGTCAAGAGCTGCTTCAGCTCTTGCAGGCGCGTAATTTCCCCATGGCTTCGCTGCGGCTCTTCGCCTCGGCGCGGTCGGCGGGCAAGACCGTGGTCAGCGCGGGAAAAACCTACACGATCGAGGAAGCCCAACCGGGTGTTTTCGCGGGCGTCGATGTGGCGTTCTTCGCGGCGGGCGGCGCGGTGACGCGGGCGCTGGCCCCGGATGCGGTGAAGTCGGGCTGTCTTGTGATCGACAAGAGCTCGCACTACCGGATGGACCCGGACGTGCCGCTCGTGATTCCGGAGATCAATCCGGAGGGATTGCGGAATCACCGCGGAATCATCGCGAATCCCAATTGCTCGACCGCCGTGACGCTCATGGCGCTGTGGCCATTGCACCAAGCTTTCGGTCTCACGCGTTATTTCGCCTCTACCTATCAATCGGTTTCAGGCACCGGGGCCGAGGCGGTGCAGGAGCTGGAGTCGCAGGTACAGGCGCATGTGAAGGGCTCGCCGCTCCCGCGGAAAGTCTATCCCTATCAGATCGCGTTCAACGTCATCCCGCAGGTCGATATGTTTGGTGAAAATGGCTACACCGGCGAGGAAACCAAGATGATGCAGGAGAGTCGGAAGATCATGGGGCTCCCGAATCTCAAGGTCTCGGCCACCACGGTGCGCGTGCCGGTCGTGCGGGCGCACTCGGTGGCGGTGAACGCGGAGTTTGAGAGGCCTGTCAGCGTTGCAGCGGCGCGCGCGGCCATCGCAGCGTTTGAAGGAGCGGAACTGGTCGATGATCCGGCGAACAAGATTTATCCGACGCCCCTCGATTTCACTCAAAAGGTGAAGTGTGGTGTCGGACGCATCCGCATCGATACCGCGTTGGACAATGGTTTGGCGCTGTGGGTCAGTGGCGACAACCTCTGGAAGGGCGCCGCGCTCAATGCGATTCAGAACGCCGAGCTCATGGTGCGCGAGGGTTTGCTGAAACCGAAAGGGACGCGGGCCGGAGAGTAGGGCGCGGGCTTTTCGCCCGATCCGGCGGGGATAAACCCCGCTCCACACCCGAACGAATAAACCCCGGACCACACCCCGAAAAAATCAACCGCGCGTCATACTGGAATAATTCCTTGTCATAGCCCCTGCGCGCCAGTTTTGATAATCCCTTGGCTCGGACGCTTAGCTCAGTTGGTTAGAGCACCTCGCTTACACCGAGGGTGTCGGGGGTTCGAGTCCCTCAGCGTCCACCACTTCCAATTTCCAATCTAAACCTTCAAATGCGACACACGATCTCCGTCCTCGTTGAGAACAAGTTCGGCGTTTTGGCGCGCGTCTCCGGGATGTTTTCCGGCCGCGGCTTCAATATCGAGTCCCTTAACGTCGCGCCCACGCACGACGCCTCGTTGTCCCGGATCACCGCCGTCCTCAAGGGCGATGAGTCGTCCCTCGAACTCTGCATCCGCCAGCTGCGGAAACTGATCAACGTCGTCGAGGTCGTCGACTTTAAGGACGGTCAGGCCGTCGCCCGCGAACTGGTTTTGATCAAGGTGCGCTCGGATGTGAAAAGCCGGCCCGAAGTGCTGCAGATCGCCGACATCTTTCGTGCGAAAATCGTTAATTTGAGTCCGGACTCGCTGATCATCGAAGCCACCGGCGACGACGATAAGCTGACGGCGTTGCTGGGTTTGCTTGAACCGTTCGGGATCATCGAACTCGCCCGCACCGGTCGCCTCGCCTTAAAACGCTGATTCCTTTTTCCCGCTGTCGGAGCCTGCTTGCAGGCAATTTCGGCTGGTTTCACCCAACAACATCCCCTCGCCTGCAAGCAGGCTCCTACCTCAAATCTTTTTTCCACATGCCCGCTAAAGTCTACACCGATAAAGACGCCGATCTCGGCGTGTTCAAAAACAAAACGCTCGCCGTCCTCGGCTATGGTTCGCAGGGCCACGCCCATGCGCTCAATCTGAAGGACAGCGGCTGCAAGGTCATCATCGGCCTCTATCCTGGTTCGAAGTCCCGCGCCGTCGCGGAACAGCACGGCTTCCAAGTTGTGGATACGGCCGAGGCGGTTCGTCTCGCGGACGTCATCATGATCGGCCTGCCCGACATGAAGCAGGCTTCGGTTTACGAGAGCGACATCCTCCCGAATCTCGCCAAGGGCAAGACCATCATCTTCTCGCACGGTCTCTCCGTGCACTTTGGCCTGATCAAACTCCACAAGGACATCGATTGTATCATGGTCGCCCCAAAGGGCCCCGGTCATATGGTCCGCCGCCTTTACGCCGAGGGCAAGGGCATGCCGGCCCTCATCGCTGTCGCTCAAGATAAGTCGAAGACGGGCAAGAAGACTGCGCTGGCTTGGGCCAAGGGCATCGGCTCGACCCGCGCTGGCGTGCTCCAAACGACCTTCAAGGAAGAAACCGAGACCGATCTTTTCGGCGAGCAAGCCGTGCTTTGCGGCGGCGCCAGCGCCCTCGTGCAGGCTGGTTTCGAGACCCTCGTCGAGGCTGGTTACCAGCCCGAGATGGCTTACTTCGAGTGTCTTCACGAACTGAAGCTCATTTGCGATCTCATGTATGAGAGCGGGATCGCCGGCATGCGTTTCTCGATCTCCGAGACTGCGAAATACGGCGACATCACGCGCGGTCCTCGCGTCATCAACAAGCAGACCAAGGCTGTGATGAAGAAAATCCTCAAAGAGATTCAATCCGGTCAGTTCACCAAGGAGTGGGTCCGCGAGCACAAGGGCGGTCTTAAGAATTACAATGCGCTCCTCAAAAAGGGCGAGCAGCACAAGATTGAGAAGACCGGTGCCTATCTCCGCAGCATGATGCCGTGGATGACCAAGAAAAACATCAAGGGTGTGCAGGCTTCCTACTCCTAATCTCGCGCCATTTGCCAATCATCTTGAAGGCGCAGAGAATCTTCTCTGCGCCTTTTTTTATTCGATGACCAAACTCGTCCTCGCCACCCGCAAGAGTCCGTTGGCACTCGCCCAGACTGAGATGGTTGCCGCGCACCTCCGTGAAAATCTCGGGGTTGAAACTGAGTTGCTGAAAATTGTTACGACGGGTGACAAGCAGACGGAGTGGTCACTAGAGAACAAGGGGGGGAAAGGTCTCTTCACCGGTGAGCTCGAGGCGGCGTTGCACGGCGGCGAGGCAGACGTCGCGGTGCATAGCACGAAAGATTTGCCCGGTGACATGCCTCCCGGCCTGGCCGTTGGTGGCTATATGCCGCGGGCCGACACACGCGACATGCTAGTTTTGCGCGGCGGCGTGGAGATCCCCCTGTCGATTGCGACTGGCAGCCCGCGGCGGCGTTTGCAGATGGCGGCTCTCTTCCCGGGCGTCGTCTTCACCGAGATCCGAGGCAATGTGGATACGCGGCTCCGCAAGATTGGCGAACAGCACGTCGCCGACGGGACTATTCTTGCGGCCGCTGGACTCCAGCGCCTCGGGATCAGCACTTGGCCGGGAGTTGAGTTTATGCCGCTGACTTTTGAGCAAATGGTTCCAGCGGTAGGGCAAGGGGCGATTGGCGTGCAATGTCGCCTTGACGATGCCGCGAAATTTGCGGCTGTGCTGGATGCAGCGACCGCGCGCACCGTGACCCTGGAACGTGCCTTTCAATCTGCCCTCGGTGCTGGTTGCCATACAGCGTTTGCCGCGCATGCGACCGCCTCCACACTCTACCTGTTCCACGAAGCCATCGGCCTCCATCGCCTGCCGTTGACGGAGGTCGAATTCGCCGCCCCGGCCGACACCGCAGATCGGTTCCTGCGGCAACTGGGTCTCTTACCATGAATCAAATGCTGCCCCTTTCCGGCCGTCGTATCGCCGTCACTCGTGCTCGTGAGCAAACGCCTGAGCTCGCGGGAAAACTCACCGCGCTGGGCGCGGAAGTGGTCGAACTGCCTCTCATTCGGGTCTCGAAACAGATCGAGAAAAATCCGCTCGCGGATGTGATGCTCGAACTCGGCGGCTACGACTGGGTCGTCTTTACGAGCGCCAACGGCGTGCGATTCTTCATGGAAGAGTTCATGCGGCTCTTCGACGACATCCGCTCGTTGGGGCTGCTGCGCTTTGCCTGCATCGGGGATACGACGGCGGCGGCGATTCGCGGATTTCACCTCCGGGTTGAATGCCAGCCGAAGGTCGCCACGGCGGAAGCGCTCGCCGAAGATCTGGTCGCGACCGGTAGTCTGGATAGCGCGAAGGTCCTGATCATCACCGGCAACCTGAATCGTGATGTGATCGTGACGAAGCTCGAAGAGGCGCGTGCGATCGTCGACTGTCTCCAGGTTTACAAGACGGAAAAAACCGACCTCTCGGCGGAACCTGTCGCCGCCGATTTCCGGGCGCGGGGTGCGGACGCGATCCTCTTTGCGAGTTCCTCGGCGGTGCAGTCGTTTGTGGACCAAGCCGCCGCGCTCAAGCTGGCCAGGGAGGCCACTCGTCCGCTGGCCGGGAGCATCGGACCGCAGACGAGCGAAACGATGAAGAAGGTCGGCATGCCCATCGACTTTACCGCCAAGGCACCGAGTCTCGACAGTCTCGTCGAGGCTTTGGTCAAGAAACTCAGTCAGTAGGCGAGTGCTTGCAGGCGATTTCCGCGGACTCCAATTTTAAAAACATCGCCCGCAAGCGGGCGCCTACCTCATGAAAGTCCCGTTCCTCGACCTCGGTCTCCAGCATCAGGCGCTACGTGCCCCGGCGTTGGCGGCGTTGACGGCCACTTACGACGCGACGCGTTTTTGCCTCGGCAAAGACGTTGAGGATTTTGAAAAAAGTTTCGCGACCACGCTGGGGTATCCGCGGGCGCTGGCGATGAACAGCGGCACGGCGCCGCTCCACGTTGCCTGTATGATTGCGGGCTTCGGTCCGGGTGACGAAGTCATCACCGCGCCGTTTACGTTCATCTCTTCCGCTTGGGGAATCAACTACGTCGGAGCCACGCCGGTCTTTGCCGATGTCGAGGAAGGGACGCTCAATCTCGATCCCGAGAAAATCGCCGCCGCGATCACGCCGCGGACAAAAGGGATCATCGTCGTGCATCTCTTCGGTCAACCGGCGCAGATGGACGAAATCATGGCGCTCGCCCGCCAGCACAATCTCTTCGTGATCGAAGACTGCGCCCAAGCGGTCGGCGCGCGCTATCAAGGCACGCCGGTGGGCACAATGGGGGACGTGGGCACCTTCAGTTTCTACCCAACGAAAAACCTCGGCGGCTGCGGGGAAGGTGGGGCGTTTGTGTCGAGGCGAGAAGAGATTCACACGCAGGCCCGCCATATCCGGGTGCACGGTTCGGATCGCCGTTACTATCACGATATCGTCGGCGGAAATTTTCGGATGGACGGTTTTCAGGGCGCATTACTCAACGTCAAGCTGCCCCATCTGGCGGGCTGGACGGCTCGTCGGCAGGCCATCGCGGCCCGTTATCTGGCGGAGATCACACTCGCCGACGTCCGCTTGCCGGAGCAGCCCGGCTACGGAAAATCGGTCTTCCATCAGTTCACGATTCGCCACCCGCAGCGTGACGCGCTGCGCGAGCACCTGGCGAAGCACGAGATCGGCACGGACTTGATTTATCCGGTGCCGTTGCACCTCCAGAAGTGCTACGCGTCTCTCGGGCGCGGTCCCGGATCATTTCCGATCTCCGAAACGATTGCGGCGACCTGTGTGAGTCTGCCCATCTTTCCCGAGCTGACGGATGCGCAGGTTGGGTCTGTGATTTCCTCGGTGAATACATTTTGAGTGCGCCTTTTCTGACTAAAGTCACACGCCCTAGGTTGCTCCCTCATGGTTAACGGTATTTACGTCAAAGTCTGTGGTCTCACCTCGGTGGCAGACGCTAAGGCAGCGAGCGACTGCGGGGCCGATTACTTGGGATTTATACTATACCCGAAGTCTCCTCGCTACGTCAGCCTCGAGGCTTTCAGGGCGATGTTGCCGGCACTGCCGGCGCTCAAGAAAGTGGCTGTCGTGGTCTATTCATGCCCGGATGATCTCGAACAGGCAAATGATGCGGGATTCGATTACATCCAGCTTCATTTTCCCAACGAGACGCCTTTTTTCGAGGCCGCGATGTGGACGGACATTATCGTGCCGGAACGTCTGTGGCTCGCGCCGCGGGTGCCGCCGGGGAAGGACTTGGATTTGGCCTTCGTGCCGTTGGCCGACACGTTCCTCCTCGATTCCTATCATCCCACGAAAATGGGCGGTTCGGGCGAGACCGGTGACTGGTCGGCGTTCGCCCGACTGCGTGATAAATTCAGGAAAGTTTCCTGGGTGCTGGCCGGTGGACTGAGTCCCGAAAATATCGCGGCGGCCGTCGCTGCCTCGGGTGCGCGCACGGTGGACGTGAACAGCGGGGTGGAGGCGTCACCGGGCGTGAAAGACCACGCAAAGCTCGGGGCGTTTTTCGAGGCACTGAAACAGGCGCCAGTGCCAAAATAATCCTGCCGTCGCGAACGCCCCCGCTTGGTCAGGCGGGTGCCGGCTTGGTCCCACCCTCGTGAGCGATCAGGTCCCGCTTCAGCGTCTCGCCGAATGCGTAGCCAGTCAGCGATCCATCTCCGCCGATCACTCGGTGGCAGGGGATGATGAGGCAAATGGGATTGGTCGCATTCGCCCGGCCGATGGCACGCGCCGCGTCGGGATTTCCAATTTCGGCCGCGAGTTGCCCGTAGCTGCGGGTCTGGCCGAAGGGAATGCGCTGCAGGGCAGCCCAGACACTTTGTTGAAAGGGCGTGCCACTGGGGGCCAGCTTCACGGTGAACATGTGGCGTTTCTTGGCGAAATATTCGGTGACTTCCCGCCGAGCGTCGGCGGTGCGCACGGTGTCTTGCATGACCTCATCTGCGGTGAAGCGTTCGCGGAGTTCAGGCAGGCCACCGAAGGCCGTGGCGATGATCGAGCCGCTGGCATTCAGGGCGACGGAGAAGTCACCGACCGGCGTTGGGAAGGTGTCGTAGAATTGTCTCATGTGGGTGCGGGTTGATTGAACTGCCATAAATGGGCGGTGGCGAGACTGCGATACGGAGAAAACATCGGCATCAGTCTGCGTGTGGCGTCGAGGTCGGGGCGTTCGTCGAGCTTGAGCAGCGCATGGAGGCCGCTGGTTACGCCGGTGTCGCCATATGGAACGCAATCGGGGAAACCGAGCGCACGCATCATCAGATAGTTTACGGACCACGGGCCGAGGCCGCGCACGGCGAGCAGGGTTTGTTCGGTTCGCGTGGCGGACATGCCGCGGAGCGCAGCCAGATCGAGCTGACCGTTGGTGATGAGGCGAGCGGTCTGGATGACGTAGTCGGCTTTTTGGCGAGAGAATTGAAGTGGTAAAAGGTCTGCCTGTTCGAGGCCGGCGACGGAGGCAGGCGTGGGCGGGGCGTAGAGACCGCCGGAATCGGCGAGCGGTCTGCCGGCGCGCTCGACCAAGCGGCGGCGGAGCAGGCAGGCGAAGGCAAAGTTGATTTGCTGGCCGATGATCGACCACAGCAATCCGTCGAACACGGAGGGCGTTTGACTGATCCGCAGCTCAGGTCGGCCAGCGACCAGACGCGCCAGGCCGAGTTTGCGGGCGAGCCGGGTAAGGGAGGCTGTGTCTTGATCAAGGCCGAGCAGGCCGACCACGAGGGCGTGGGCTTCGGGGCCGGAGCCGGCGGAAACTTCCGCCCGAATAGTGGAGGGGGAGAGGTGGAGTGTGAGCAGCGCGGGACCTGCGGTCAGTTGCACGGCACTCGTGTAGACGTCGCCGACGAGGCGCTCGGTCACGCTGTGAATGTCCCGACTGAGCGCTCGGTGCAGGTAGGGCATCAAAAAACCTTCCGGCAGAGTAAGGGAAAACGTGCGGACAGTGCGAAGTTCGCGATAGGCGGCAGGCGTCAGACCGTTCAGGCGCCGGAAACTTTCATGGAAAGAGGAAAGCGCTTCGAAGCCGACCGCGAAGGCAAGGTCGGCGATTGGCGCGTCGTTTGTCACGAGGCAGTGTTTAGCGGCGTCGAGTCGTGCGCGGAGGAGCAGATCGGCGGGGGTCGTGTGATAGTGTTGACGAAAAAGCTCGAAAGCGCGCGTGGTGCCGAATCCGGAGCGCCGGACAATGGCATGGGCGGCGGTAAACGCGGCGGGATTCGCGCGGACTTCGCTGACGAGCGCCTCGATGGTCTCGCGCACGGGATCGGCGCCACGGGCGAAATCGTCGGGGTGGCATTTCTTGCACGCGCGCAAGCCGGATTCGCGGGCGGCTTCGCAGCTCGGGAAGAAACGGACGTTTTCGGGCTTGGGTTTGCGCGCCTTGCACGAGGGGAGGCAATAGATGCCAGTGGTGAGCACGCCGGTGAAGAAGCGGCCATTGTAGGCGGCGTCGCCGGCGAGCACGCGGGCATACATGGTGGCCTGAGTCATTCGCATAGCAGACGATAACACGGGCGGACGAGCGTGTCGTCCGGATAATTTCGGAGTAATTTTTTTGGGGAGCGCGGCCGGTGGCCCGCCCGGGTGAACGCGAGACTTTGTGGGCCGGCGGCCCGCGTTCCCGGTTACAGCTGCGCTTTGATCGATTGAATCAGAGCCGCGTAATCGCGCTCGGCCAGGAATTGTTTGTGGGCCGGCATCATCTCGAAGGGCGCGCCCCACGCGATACCCCCTTCGAACTTCGGCACGAGGTGCATGTGCAGGTGGGGCAGTTTGTCGGAGTAGGCACCGTAGTTGATCTTCTTCGCATTGACCGCAGTCTTGATCGCGCGGGCGGCGCGAGCGACGTCTTGGGTGAAGCGGATGAGTTCGGCGTCGGGTAGCTCGAAGAGCTCGTTAATGTGTCCGTTGTAGGCGACCACGCACCGCCCGCGATGGGACTGCTCTTTGAAAAGGTAGAGCGTCGAGGCACTCATCGGCGCGATCTCGATCATGAGATCATGCAGGCGTTGGTCTTTGCGGCAGTATTGGCAGTCGGGGAGGTCGAACATGAAAAGAGAATTCCTGAGGAGAGAAAGTGCGGCGTTCAACGCTGCAATTCGCGCAAGGTGCGCTCGACGGCGGCAAGGTTGCGGTGTGCGTGGGCCGGCAGAGGAAAGGACTCGCTGAACGCGTGCAGCGGGCCGTGACGCTCAATGGTGACGTGCGATTCATCGATTTTCCCGGCGGCATCCAACGCGGGTGCGAGGCTCAGATTAAAATGTTCCGCGATGAACCGGTAGACCGCGGCGCGTTTCGACGGACCGTAGTCGTGGCCCTCGTTGGCGAGGTGGACGTTGGCGGTCTTTTGGCCGGCCCCGTAGTAGCCGTAGATTTTTTGGATGAAGGGAAACTCGATGGTCGGGTTGTGCTGGGTCCAGTCTTTGCCGTCGGACACGAGCAGGAGCGGACGAGGTGCGGCGAGCGCAGCGATCATCACGTTACTCGCGAAATGGTCTGCACTGCGATGGATCGGTTGACCACTTTCGCATGAGCAGCCACCGAAAAAATATGACGACACCATCACGACGGGCGCGCTGAGGGTCACGCGTGGGTCGAGGGCAGTGAGTAGAAACGTCTGGGTGCCGCCGCCTGATTCACCGGTCACGGCGACGCGCTGCGGATCGACGCCGTCGAGGGAGAGGAGGAAATCGAGGGCGCGGGTGGCATTCCAGATTTGCAGTGTAGGTGTGAACGGTTGCTTGTGCGCGTCCTGGCCGACCTGCGTGCTGGAGTCGCCATAACCGACCATTTCAATCGAAAGCACAATGGCACCCATCCGAGCGAGGGTGCCGCCACGCGCTTGAACGGTTTCGGTGAAGCGACCCTGTTTTTCGAAATCATCGGGCGTCTTGATGGTCGCGCCGTGACCGTGGGTCGTGAGGACGACGGGGCGGAGGGAAGTGTCGGGGCTGGGCGCGAGGGGACGGAAGAGGTTCCCTGTGACGAAATAACCCGGGACCGATTCGAACGCGACATTCTCCACCGAGTAGCCGTCGTAGGTGCGCCGGGCGCGGACGAGCGGATTGAGCGGCGTGCGCTTCGGCCAAGGCGACAAGCCGGCGCCCACTTGAATACGTTGACGGATGTGCTGGCCATAGGCCTCCCACGAGGCGCGGTCGGGAAATTTGGCGAGCGCGGCGTCGAGCGTGGCTCGGCCCTGCTCGGGTTTGAGGTAGGCACCGACACAGAGGGCGGGGCCCTCGGCTGGCGCCGGAGGGAGGCCGGTCGGGACCCAACGGGCCGAAGGAGCAGCCAACGCGATGAAAGGAGTGACGAGCAACAGCGCGGGGTGACGGAGGAGCATGCGCAAGGGGTAGGGTGCCGTGGCGAGGGCGTCACTTGTTTTTTTCCGTTGGAAGCTGAGGCGCGTTTACGAACAGTAGGGCCAACATGCTCCCCTCCATTCCTGAATCGTGGCTGCCCTGGCTGCGCGAAGAACTCGCGCAGGATTATTTTCGGGCGCTCAAGGCGTTTCTCGATGCCGAGGTGGCCGCGGGCAAAACTGTGCTGCCGGCGCGGGAGGATGTTTTCAACGCCTTGAATTTCACGTCCTACGAAAGCGTGAAGGTACTGCTGCTCGGGCAGGACCCGTATCCGAATCCTGGCGATGCGCATGGATTGTGCTTCTCGGTGCGACCGGGCGTGAAGGTGCCGCGCTCGTTGCAAAACATCTACAAGGAGCTGCGCGACGACGTGGGTTTTCGTATTCCCAATCACGGCACGCTCGAAGCGTGGGCGCGGCAGGGTATTCTGATGCTCAATACTGTGTTGACGCTCCGATCGGGAGAAGCGTTCTCCCATCGGGGCCGGGGTTGGGAGCCGTTTACCGACCGGATCATCGCTCAGGTGAACGCGAAGCCGACGCGCGTCGTGTTCGTGTTGTGGGGAAAAGCGGCGCAAGCGAAGCGGGCGCTCATCACCGCGCCGCATCATCGGGTCGTGGAGTGTGGCCACCCGTCGCCGCTTTCGGCGCGGTTTTTTATGGGCTGCCGTTGCTTTTCGAAAATCGACACGTACCTCGTCGAGGCGGGGCTGGCACCCATGGTGTGGAAAATTGCCGATGTTTAGGTCGCCCGCTTCGTCGTCGGTGCGGTTAGGCGATGGAAACTTCGCCAGCGGTCGAGTGACCCGAGGAATTGACTGATACATGAGCAACCT
>CAMBVX010000059.1 GCA_945871085.1 Opitutus sp. GAS368
AGAGAGCCGGCGCAGTAGATCGCCGGACGCCCCGGGCTGTTCCAGCGCCCACCGTAGATTCGTGCTCCGTTTCCGGAGCGAACCTCCTTGGCGAAGATGGACTTTTCTATGCGCCAAAGCCGCATGACGCTTAAGCCAAAATGCCGTGGTGGATCCGCATCATCAGGTCCTCAACCACCCGCGCGCCGAGTTCGAATTTCGCGTAGTCCAGTGGCACGTTGCCGTCCAAACCAACCTGGGCGCGATTCAACCACGATTGCGCGCCGGCCTCGCTCCGGAAGACCTCGCAGGCGACCTGCCACAACCGCGCGAACCGCATGATGTGCTCCGATTCCGCCTCGGTGAACCGTCCCTCGCTTTGCCGGCGAAAGAAGGTTGAGCGCGGCACACCGACTAGGACGGCAAAGCGGTCAAGCGGAACTCCGAGCTTCTTGGCCACAAACTCGGCGTCGGCCCACTCCAGCCCCCGGGCGATTCGCTCAATTGCTGCCGACGTGGAGGTCGCGGCCTTGATAATGGAGGGTGCTTTCATCATCTCAAATGGTATTCCTTGAGGTCCAATACTGGACTTAAGATCCGGTTTGTCAACCGCCCGCCTCGGTCGGACGGGCACCATTCTTGGCGGCCGAACCAGCAGGGCGCGTATCGTCTCCATTCTGTGACGGGAAAACCTGTGGCACGAACGGCCACAGTTCCAACGAGGCCGGGTCCTGGCGACCGTGCCAGATGCGTGCGACGTAGACCACGCGGCCTCAGTCATGGTCTACCCGGGAGAAGAACACCATGCGAATCAGCGCTCGTTGCCGATGCGCGGCGCGGCAAAATCCTCGAGTTCTATTTTTCCTTGAGAAACTATTCTTGCCCCGGACTTGCGGGAGCCGCGACTGATGGCGTAAGCCAATGGGTTGTCCGCCCCGATTCAGGCCTCCTCTGGACCCTGAGACCTCCCGCTGGTTCGCGACTGAGTTGCAGCCGCACACCGGCATGCTGCGCGCTTGGCTCCTGAGTCAGTTTCCCGACACCTCGGAGGTCGACGACCTCGTGCAGGATTCTTCCCGCTTATTCTTGTTGAACGGCGCCACGAGGATGGCCTTGGGTGCTCGCACCATCGACTGGAAGATAAACCGCGATTCCAACGTCAGCGGTGCAGTTGCCGAAAATGAGCCCAGACCTGAGGAGCGGTCGACAACGATTCGTTCTTTCAAGTCTTCGGCCAAACGATCGAAATGGAATCTGCCAACGGCGTGGATTATAAATAAGAAAACCCAAACTAAACTCCCGACTCGTATAACCGGTGAGTTCCGTGACACATTCAAGGCCTAGGAATTCATCCCGGTCGTTAAACGATCCGAACTAAGTTCGGATACTTTCAGAAAATGGTCGGGGCGATAGGATTCGAACCTACGACCTCCTGGTCCCAAACCAGGCGCTCTACCAGACTAAGCTACACCCCGAGAGTTCAAGAGAGGACGGGTTAAGGGTTGGCGTGTCAATGGCGACGTTGGGTTATTGTTCTAAATTTTCCCAAGGGGTAGGGTGCGGGACACGTTGGCGATAAATCTCCGAGAGGGGTGGGGCTGGTTTCCGTCCTAGGGCTGGTTAAAGCTCGGGCTCAAAACGGCCGGATCTTCCGGATTCGTTTCCGAGGGAGAGCGTAAATAATCTCTGCTTGCCTCGTTCTGCGATAGTCCTTCTTCTGCGTTTTACATTTCAACCATGGATACCATTTCTCGCGAAAATAATAGCATGCTTCCTGTAGGCGGCATCGTCGTCGGCGTTATCGGTTTGCTGCTCGGCGGCATCGCCCTTCTGCAAATTTCGAAGGTCAACAAGACCCTCGCTGAGCACCAGGCGAAAGTGGATTTGGTGGATAGCGTCAAGGGTCAGGCCGAAACCGCTGCGGCGGTTGCCGAAAAAACCGCCAAGGAACTCTCGGGCCTGACTCGCTCGACGCAGGACGCCTTCAATCAGGTGGGTGGCGAACTCGGAAATCTCCGTGGGGCGATCACTAAGTTTGAAGAAGCCGCCAAGAAGCCTGTTCCCGTGGTCGCCGATAAAAAGGGTGGCAAGAGCGGCCCGGCCGTCGCCGGTCCCGGTGAATATGTCGTCAAGGCTGGCGATGGCGGCACCAAGATTGCCAAAGCCAATGGCGTTTCTCTCGCCGATCTTCAGGCTGTCAACCCGGGCGTCGACTGGACCAAATTGAAGGTTGGCCAGAAAGTTAAGCTCCCGAAGAAATAATTTTCGCGCCTTCCGCGCGGTGTCCAAATGCCTCCTCGCCTCGCGGCTTGGAGGCATTTTTATTCCCTCGATGTAGTCCGATGAGCACCTCTGCCGCCTCCACTGGCCCGTCCCGCTGGGAAAAACTTGGCACTACCGTCGTGGCGAAAACACGCGTGCTCGATTTGCTGGGGGTGCGCTTTCGCCATCCGGTGCGCGGCACGGAAAAAGATTTTGTCGTCGTGGCACCGTCTGATTGGTGCAACGTCCTGGCTCTCACACCCGATGGACGGCTCGTGTTGGTGCGACAATTTCGTTTCGGGATCGATGGATTTTCCCTGGAAATTCCTGGCGGCGTGATGGAGGCGGGCGAGGATCCGGTGGAAGCAGGGTTGCGCGAATTGCGGGAGGAGACGGGGTTTACGGGGACGCGGGCGCGATTGCTCGGCAGCGTGCATCCGAATCCGGCGATTCAGTCGAACCGCTGCCATTTTGTCCTCGTGGAAGACGCTGTCCGGTCGGCTTCGGTAGAGTGGGACGCCGACGAGGAGATCGAAGTCCTTGCGTGGCCCGTGGCCGACGTGCTCGCGCACGCGCGGGTCGGTGGGATCACGCACGCCTTGGTGCTTAACGCTTTGTTTCTGTTTGAACCAGTTTGGCGCGAGCGGGAGTCTGGGCGCGCGGTTTGACTTAGGCGACTTGGCTGCTTACGTCAGCGCTCCCCCCCACGATGTCCGCTCCTATTTTTGCCAATTCTCCTGAGACTCTCGGCCCTGCGCCCGTGGGGTTTTTGCCGCGACCGCTCGAGCGAGAATTGAGGAAAATCTACGGTAACAGCCCGCTCTACGGACAACGTTTCCCTCTGCATACCGAGCCGCTGCAATGGTCGTGCTTCCGCGAGATTCCGGCGCTTTCGAAGCAGGAGATCGTGGCGCGCGGTCATCAGGCGTTTTTTGCCGACTATGGCGTGATCGAGCGCGGGCTGACTGAGAAAAAATTTGAATACGAGAGCACCGGCGGCACCACGCAGTCGCCAATGACTGTGATCATGGAAGCGGGTTGGTGGAATGCGCAGACGGAGCGCGCTTATCGCGCCTCGCCGATCTTGCGCGAGTTTGCCGGCCGGCCGTATCGGAAGTGCGTCCTCGCGCCCGTGGGCTGCTCGAGCAATCTCTGTCCCTACGAGGATCATCCCTTCCCGCACCGGTATTTTGACGGCGTCGTTTATCTCAATCTGTCGAGCGATCCGTTCGCGTTTCCTGAGGGCGAGTGGGATCGGATCGTGCGCGAATTGCAGGCGACGAAGCCCGAGGTGATCGAGGGCGAGCCGGTCTATCTTTCGTTGCTCGCGCGGGCGGCGAAAAAACGCGGCGTGACGGTGCCAAGTGTGCGTGCGGTGATTCTCACCTACGGCAAAGCGAGCACCCAGCACGGCCGGCGCATCGCGGAAGTTTTCCCGGCGGCGCAGGTCGATCTCTATGGTTCGACGGAGGCGGGTTATCTCTTCGTCGGTGAGGCGTTCAAGGACAACTCGCAGGCCATCGACGCCAACGCCTTTATCGAACTCGTCCCGTGGCGCGCCAACTTGCCGGATGTGTTTCAGATTTACGTCACCACGCGCGACCGCGAGGCGATGCCGCTGCTGCGTTATCATACGGGCGACATCGTGCAGAAGTTTTCGGGCGGGTTTCGGCTGCTGGGGCGCGAGGGCAACTTGTTTTTCCGGGCCGACGGTTCGCTCGTCTCGCCGACAGACGTCGACGCGGCACTGCCGGAAGATTTCTCGTGCTGGCACTACTCGCTCGTGCAGACGGGCGAGACGCGTTGGGACTTTCACTATGTGGCCGATGAAACCGCCGCGCACCGTGAAGTCGAAACCGCTCTCGCGCAGATGCTCAGCGGCGGGGCCCGCGTAAACGCCTTCCGCCGCAAGTTCATCGCGCCGGCCGCGAGCGGAAAATTTGCGTTGTTGAAGCCCCTCGCGCGGTAGGGCGCCGTGGTGGGTTCGATCCGGTGATCGGTGGAGTCGGCCGGTGGTTTCATGGGGCTCCTTCTTAAAAAGGTTAGGTTCGCTAATTGTGCGTGCGTTAGGACACGCGCCCCTTTACTTCGACGGGATCGGTCAGCAGTTTTCCCCTGCCTTGCGCTTCCACTCCCCCTGCAATTCTTTGCGATGAACCTCGTTGGCTCCCTCTTCGGCTCTTCCATCGGCCGGAAAATCGTCATGGCCGTCACCGGCGTGATTTTGATCGGCTTCGTTGTCGGTCATCTGGTCGGCAACCTCCAGATTTTCCAGCACCCTGACCACCTCAACGGCTACGCCCAGTTCCTGCATCAGCTCGGACCGCTCCTGTGGGTCGCCCGCATCGGACTGATCGTCGCGGTGGTGCTGCACATTTGGGCCGCGACGGTGCTCACGCTTGAAAATAAAAAAGCCCGTGGCTCCGACTACGGCTTCAAGCACACCATCCAAGCGACGTTGGCTTCCCGTGCGATGCGCTGGACGGGTTTCGTCGTGTTGGCGTTTCTCATCTATCACCTCGCGCACTTTACTCTCGGCCTCGTGCAGACCGAGACCTTCAAAGAAACCGCGCCGCTGAATCATTATTCGATGACCAAAGACTACCGGGTGGCCGGGTTCACCGTCGTCACGGCCGGCGCTGATGTCGCCAACGTCTACAACATGGTCGTCCTCGGATTTCAGAACAAAGTCGTCTCGTTGTTCTACATCATCTCCGTCGGTTTGCTCAGCCTCCACCTCCTGCACGGCTTCGACAGCCTCTTCCAGTCCCTCGGCCTGCGGAACGCCAAATGGTCCGCCCTCCTGCACAAGGCGGCGCTCGTCCTCTGCCTCGTCTATTTCCTCGGCAACCTCGCCATCCCCGGCGCCGTGCTCGCCGGTAAACTCCAGCCGCATGCCGCCAAGGTCGCTCCTGCGGTCCAACGCTAATACCTCTCCGCCATGGCCACGCTCGATTCAAAAATTCCCTCTGGTCCGCTCGCCGACAAGTGGCGCAAGCACAAGGTGGACAGCAAGCTCGTCAATCCCGCCAACAAGCGGAAATACGAGGTGATCGTCGTCGGCGCCGGCCTCGCCGGCTCCTCGGCCGCGTCGTCGCTCGCGGACATGGGCTACAAGGTGAAGTGCTTCGTGTTTCACGACAGCCCGCGCCGCGCCCACTCCATCGCCGCGCAGGGTGGCATCAATGCCGCCAAGAATTACCAAAACGACGGCGACAGCGTTTACCGCCTCTTCTACGATACGATCAAGGGGGGCGACTACCGCGCCCGCGAAGCCAACGTTCATCGTCTCGCCGAAGTCTCCGCCAATATCATTGACCAATGTGTCGCGCAGGGCGTGCCCTTCGCCCGCGAATACGGCGGCCTCCTCGCAAACCGCTCCTTCGGCGGCGCACAGGTTTCCCGCACGTTTTACGCCCGCGGCCAAACCGGCCAGCAGCTGCTCCTCGGCGCTTACTCCGCGCTCTCGCGCACCGTCGGCCAGGGCCTCGTCGAGCTCCATACGAATTCCGAAATGCTCGATCTCGTGGTGGTCAACGGCCACGCAAAGGGTGTCATCATCCGCGATCTCATCACCGGCGCCATCACGCGCCACACCGCCGATGCGGTCATCCTCGCGACCGGCGGCTACGGTAATGTTTTTAATCTCTCGACCTACGCGCGTCAGTCGAACGCCACCGCCATCTGGCGCGCCTACAAACGCGGCGCGTGCATGGCGAATCCCTGCTACACGCAGATCCACCCGACGTGCATCCCGGTGAGCGGCGACTATCAGTCGAAGCTCACGCTCATGTCCGAGTCGCTCCGCAACGACGGTCGGATCTGGGCGCCGAAGAAAAAAGAAGACGCGAAAAAAGATCCCACTACGATTCCCGAGGCGGACCGCGACTACTTCCTCGAGCGCATCTACCCGAGCTTTGGCAATCTCTGCCCGCGTGACGTCGCCTCCCGGGCCGCGAAACGCATGTGCGACGAAGGTCGCGGCGCCGGCGAGACCGGCCTCGGCGTGTATCTGGATTTTTCCGACGCTATCAAGCGCCTCGGCGAAAACGGTGTGCGTGAGCGCTACGGCAATCTCTTCGATATCTACCACGAGATCACCGCCGAGAGCGCTTACAAGCAGCCGATGCGCATCTACCCAGCGGTCCATTACACGATGGGCGGTCTTTGGGTGGACTATAACCTCATGTCGAATGTCCCCGGCCTGTTCGTGCTCGGCGAGGCCAACTTCTCCGACCACGGGGCCAATCGCCTCGGTGCGAGCGCGCTCATGCAGGGCCTCGCCGACGGTTACTTTGTCATCCCCTACACGGTGGGCGACTACCTCGCCGGTCAGAAACCCGGTTCGCGTCCGGCGGCGGATTCCACTGAATTCAAGGCGGCTGAAGAGAACGTGAGCGCGATGTCGAAACGCTTTCTCACCACGAAGGGCAAGCAGACCGTTGGTCAGTTTCACAAACGCCTCGGCAAAATCATGTGGGATCATTGCGGCATGGCGCGCACGAAGGAAGGTTTGGAGGCGGCGTTGCAAAAACTCCCCGCACTCCGCGAAGAGTTTCACGCCACCGTCAATGTCCCCGGCTCCGGTGACACGCTCAACCAGTCGCTCGAACAGGCCGGTCGTGTGGCCGACTTTATCGAGCTGGGTGAACTGATGTGCCGCGATGCGTTGACGCGCGAAGAGAGCTGCGGCGGTCACTTCCGCGAGGAACACCAATTCGCCGACGGTGAGTGCAAGCGTGACGACGAAAAATTCGGCCACGTCGCCGCCTGGGAATTCCAAGGCGTGGGCAAAACTCCCGTCCGCAACGTCGAAGCGCTCAACTACGAGTTCGTGAAGATGAGTGTCCGTAACTACAAATAAGCCGCCAACCCTCACTCTCCATGGTCGCAGCAACTACTTCCTCCACGATCAGCGTCACCCTCCGTGTCTGGCGCCAAGCCGGCCCGAAGGCTTTGGGCCAATTTAAGGATTACGCCGCCAAAGATCTGAATTCGAACATGTCCTTTCTCGAGATGCTCGACGTCGTGAACGACGAGCTGACGCTGAAGGGCGAAGAGCCGATTGCGTTTGCGCACGACTGTCGCGAAGGCATCTGCGGCACCTGCTCGCTCACGATCAACGGCAAGCCCCACGGCCCCGGCAAAGGCATCGCCACGTGCCAGACCTACATGCGCAGTTTCCACGACGGAGACATCATCGTCGTCGAGCCTTTCCGCGCCGCGGCGTTTCCACTCATCAAAGACCTCGTCGTCGACCGCACGTCGTTCGACAAGATCATGCAGGCGGGCGGTTTTATTACCGCACGTGCTGGATCTGCGCCCGAAGCCAACGCGGCTCCGGTGCCGAAGGGCGATTCCGATTTGGCGATGGACGCCGCGCAATGCATCGGTTGCGGCGCGTGCGTCGCGGCGTGCAAGAACGCGAGCGCGATGCTCTTTGTATCCGCGAAAGTCGGTCATCTCGGATTGTTGCCACAGGGCCAAGCCGAGCGGGATCGTCGGGTGCTCGCGATGGTGCACACGATGGACGAGGAAGGCTTTGGTAACTGCACGAATCAATATGAGTGCAGCGCCGCGTGCCCGAAGACGATCAGTCACGACTTCATCGCCCGCATGAACCGCGATTATCTCGGCGCGACGTTGCGGAGCGCATTCAAGCCCGAAGCAGCCAGCTCCGGTGGTGGCGCGTAGTCATTGGCGCATGCTGATTTTTCGGGCGCGACCGCGAGGTCGCGCCTTTTTTGTAACTTTCCGCGATGGGCGGGGTTTTTCGGACAATCCAATATTGTCACGATGAAAACTCTTTTCTCCCTCGCTTCCCTCGCCGCGCTCAGCGCGTTTTCCGTCGCCTTCTTTAGTTTCGCAGCCGTCACGTCCTTTCTCATCGGTGTGGGCTTCGTCGCCATCGTGCTGACTGACTATGCGCCTCAGCCGCGCCCACTGGTGGCGGAAAAGACTCCGGCCGGTGTCACGGCCCAAGGCCGTGAACGTTTCCGACTGGCGGCTTGATCTCTGCCGGTGGGCACTGGAGCAGCGGTCTCCGCGCTTGGCGCGGGGGCCGCTTTTTCGTGCTCAAAAAACCGACAGCGCCTTGGCACTCTCGACGACGACCCATGCGCCCCCGCCGACGAGGGCGAGGCGGAAGAGGTTTTTCATCAGTTTCCGGCCACGGAGGACGGTGTCGTGGAGGTCTGTGTCGAGCTTGGTCCGGTTATTTTGACCGATGAAGCTGGCGAAACGAGGGTCCCGAAAACGCCCGCGCGTGTCCTTCCGCAGGCCGAAACGGAGGGCCGGACGACGACAGAAGTTGAGCAAGGCGCGAAGCACAGTGGCATCTCGGAAATTTGGTGTCGTTTTTTCAAGGGGAAACTCGCTACGTTTCTATTTTTCACGCCTTTTTTCTCGAACCCATCCACGACCATGCACCATTTCCAATACTCCGGCCATAACCTGCACTGCGAGTCCGTCGACCTCGCCGCCGTCGCCAAGCTCTACGGCACGCCGACCTATGTCTACAGCGCGGCTACGATGGCCGACAATTATACGCGCCTCGAGCGCGGGCTCGCCGGCCTCGATGTGCAGCTCTGTTTCGCGATGAAGGCGAACTCAAACATCGCCGTGCTGCGGCACTTTGCGAATCTCGGCGCGGGCTTCGATCTGGTGAGCGGCGGCGAAATCCGCCGGGTGCTCGCGGCCGGGTCCAATGTGAAGACGAGTGTCTTTGCGGGTGTCGGTAAGACGGAAGGGGAGATCAAGCTAGCGCTGGAGAACGGCATTTTTGCCTTCCACGTTGAGAGCGAGCCCGAGTTGGCGCGCATCAATCACGTCGCGGGCACCCTCGGCGTGAAGGCCCCGATCGCGATTCGGATTAATCCGGACGTCGACGCCCACACGCATGCGAAGATCACGACGGGCAAGAGCGGCAACAAATTTGGCATTCCGCTGAAACACGCCGCCGCAGCTTATGAGGCGGCGGCGAAGTATCCGCACATCGCGATCAAGGGCGTGCAGATGCATATCGGCTCGCAACTCACCTCGGTGGGTCCGTTCGTCGAAGCCGTGGAAAAAGTTTCGTCCTTCGTCGCTGAATTAAAAGCGAAGTATGGCATCACCTACTTCTCCATCGGTGGCGGCATGGGCATCGTCTACAAGGACGCGCTCGCGAGCGGTGAAAAAGCCTGGTGGGATGCGCAATCACCCGACCAGCGCCCGCTCACTCCCGAGAGTTATGGCGCGGCGCTCGTGCCGCTGCTTCAACCGCTCGGTCTCAAGATTCTGCTCGAACACGGGCGTTTTATGGTCGGCAACGCTGGCGTGCTCCTCGCACGCGTCGAGCATCTCAAGCGCGGTGCGGGCAAGAATTTTCTGATCGTCGATGCGGCCATGAACGACCTCGTCCGTCCCGCGATGTATGACAGCTTTCACGAAATCGTCCCGCTGCAGCGCGACTCTTCGCGCCGCGCGCTCGTGGCCGACGTCGTCGGGCCGATTTGCGAGAGCGGTGACTGCTTCGCGAAGGACCGCCAGATCCAAGAGGTCGGCGAAGGCGAGCTCTTGGCGTTCATGAGCGCGGGCGCTTACGGCTACGCGATGGCGAACCGCTACAACACGCGCGGCATGGCGGCCGAGGTGCTCGTCAAGGGCAGCTCGTTTGAGTTGATCAACGCACGTGAGACGTTCGAACAGATGATCGCGGGCGAAAAAATTCCCGCGTTTCTGAAGTAGGATTCCCCACTACGGATGAACACGGATTGTCGGAAGCTTTGGATGGAGAGCCTCTCCGAGTTATCGGTCGCTATGGTGCGGTCGTCCCGCTTCTCACGAAGCGGGCTACAAAGGTGAACGCAGTCGTCTGGTAGCCCGCCTCGTGAGAGGCGGGACTGAGACAGGGATCTAGCGTCTCTTCGGTCGGGCCGTTTCTTTTTCCGTGTATTCCGTGTATTCCGTGGGCAAACAGAGGTCATGAAATTCGTCGTCGTCGGTGCCGGGGCTTGGGGCACGGCCTTCGCGCTGCACCTCGCGCGCGCGGGTCACGCGACGGTGCTCGTGCCGCGTCGGGTCGAGCAAGCGGCGGCGATGGCGGCGTCCCGTGAAAACACGGACTATCTGCCCGGAATCGTTTTGCCGGCCGCGGTGGTCGTGACGGCAGACCTCGGGGCGGCGCTGGCGCAGACTGACGTGGTGTTGTTGGCGTGTCCGACCCAAGCGTTGCGGGAAACGTGTGCGCGAGTCCGCGCGGCGTTGCCGGCCGATGCACGGTTGGAAATTATCGTGAGTCTGGCGAAGGGCCTTGAACTCGCGACCCACCTCCGACCGTCGCAAGTCATCGCCGAGGTGTTGCCCGGACAAGTCGCGGGGGCGCTCACGGGACCGACGAATGCGGGCGAGGTGGCGCGGGGCTTGCCGGCGGCGATGGTCCTCGCCTCAGCGGGGCCGACGGAAAGTTTGGCCGCAGTGCAAACGGCGATTAGTGGTCCGACGCTGCGCGTTTATACCAGCGACGATTTGGCCGGCGTTGAATTTGGCGGCTGTCTCAAAAATATTTACGCGATCGCAGCGGGTTGCTGCGATGGGTTGAAGCTCGGCGATAATACCCGCGCTGCGCTGCTCACGCGCGCGTTGGCCGAGATGGTGCGCGTGGGCGAGGCGCTCGGCGCACGCGCGGAAACGTTTTACGGTCTGAGCGGCTTCGGCGACCTCGTGGCCACGTGTCATGGGGAATGGAGCCGTAACCGCGAGTTCGGCTTGCGCCTCGGCGAGGGCGCGAGTGTCGCCTCGCTCCTTGCGCATCGGAAAACCGTCGTCGAAGGGCACAAGTCGGCCGAGTCGTTCGCCGGACTCTGCGTCGAAAAGGGCCTCGATGCACCGATCCTGCGCGAGGTGCAGGCCATTTTGTTTGAGGGCAAAAAGCCCGCCGCCGCGTTGTCCGCGTTGATGACCCGCGGCTTGAAGCGCGAGTGAATCGAGCCGACGGGCGCGTGGGATCATGCAGCCGCCGCTAATTTTTCCGGACGAACAGCAGTTGCTTCGCGGGCCGGAGGTCGTGGCGGAGACGGGGGCCGGGGCGCTGACCGTGGAGAACCTCCGCGCGTCGTATCGACGGGGGATTTTCCCATGGCCGGGACGACCGAGTGATCCGATCCCGTGGTGCTGTCCGCGTCGACGCGCGGTGCTGAAGTTCGACGATCTCACGCCGGGGCGAACGTTGGAGAAAACGGCGCGGAAGCCGGGTTGGAGTTACTCGATCAACCGCGCGTTTCCGCAGGTGATTGCGGCGTGTGCAGCGGCGGCGCGGCCGGGGCAGGAGGGCACGTGGATTGGTGCGGCGGTGGTGGCAGCCTACACGGCGCTGCACCACGCTGGATGGGCCCACAGTGTGGAGGTGTGGCGCGACGGCGCACTGGTCGGCGGGCTCTACGGCGTCGATGCGGGTGGATTCTTCGGCGGCGAGAGTATGTTTCACCACGTCGACAATGCCTCAAAGCTCGCGATCTGTTTTCTCGCGCGGCATCTGAGCGAGCGCGGACAGACGTGGATGGACATCCAGCAGCTCACGCCGCACATGGAACGGCTCGGCGCCCGGGAGGTGACGCGAGTGAGGTTTTTGGCTGAGCTAGCGAAGGAACTCGCGGTGGGGAGGGTGGTGTTTGCGCCCGGAGAGCTGGGCGGGAAAATCCATGATCAGAAAAACCGGATTTGAACCACAAAGACACTCAGGCACAGAGAGGTGCAACGGGAAGTGAAGGGAGTGAGGTGGCTGGGTTTTCCAGCCCATGAGTTCGGCAGCGAGCGGGCCAATTGCCCGTTCGCTCACGGACGAGACGCCCGTGCCCCGCCCCGTGCGAGCCGCTGACTTCACGTCCAGTTACACCCGCGGGCGAGAGGCGCTTCCGACGGTGCGGAGGATTTCCCTCGTCCCCAGCGCGAAGGCGACGCCGAGTACTGGGAGGGCGGCCGCCAAAATCGAAACAGGGTGGAATTCGACCACGTGGGCTGAGCGTTTCGTCCCGAGGACGAGGAGGACGGAACGACTACGATTACGAAAACGAGGCACGAGAACGACGGCGCGGCGGTTCAACCGAGGGCGCGGTGCAGGCGGGCGAAGACACGGGGTTCGTTTCCGCGGGCGAGTTCGTGCTGCCACATGCGGAGGACACCCCAACTGGTGCGGAGCGTGCGGGTGACGAGGCGGTCGCGGGTGGGGTTGGACTTGATCGTGTCGCGCCAAAAGGCGGCGTTGGTTTTCGGCTGCGTGGCGCGGAGCGGACAACCGTGCCAGAAGCAGCCTTCGACGAAGACGGCGAGGTGGTGCGACCGGGAAAATAAAATCGGGTTTTACGCGGAAGGCCTTTTCGTTTTTGTCCGCAGCGGCTCCTCGGATCGTGGCGTCGCGACGCCAGCCGGTGAAGCGGTGGGACCGGAAGAGCGCGATGAGCCGCAAATCGGTGTCGCGCGTTTCCCCGCGAGCGGACGGCGGACATCACGGCGGAGCGTTTTTGTTTGGTGAGGACGTCGGGCACGGGAAAATATTTCGGCGCGCTTTGATTGTTGTCCTGTTCGACGCCCGTATCCGGGCGGTGGCACTGGTCGCTCTATGGAATCGTCAAAGTCAGCTGGCGAGTAGTGCGACCGCGAAGACGGCGTTGCGCGAGGGCGTGGCGACGGAGGTGGTGCCGGGGTGGAAGACCATCACGACGAAGCGGAAATTTTATCAGAGCTTTCGGGGCGTGGAGCTCGATGCGGCGTTGGCCCAGTATCCAGGCGCGTTTTTTTCGGTGCGCGGGTCGGGGGATTTTCTGCCGCAGCACGAGGCGGAGTTCATGAAGATCGCGGAGGGAAAGCCAACCGAGGCGGGGGTGATCGGTGGGGCGGACCAAATTTTTAACGTGTTTCAACCGGAGGTCGGCCACGCGCGGCGGGTAGTGGACGTGACGGTGGCGTGGCTGGAGCGGACGCTGTGAGGGTGACGTCACGATGACGATTACGAGAACGAACGGCTGGTGGCGGGAAGAAATGATGTCGCCGCAGTGGGGTTGAAGGGTTGAGGTCTTGGATCATGACATTATTTTTGTTTCTTCGCCGGATGGTCGGACAGGTCGTCGTCCTGAGTTGGATGGTGGCAGTGGGTTGCGCGGCGGAGGTGGCCGTGGCGGTGAAGCCGGCGCAGACGCTGACGGTCGTGGCGGATCGGGCGGACGCGCTTTATCGTCGTGGCGAGACCGTGACGTTTACCGTGAAGCTGGAGGTGGAGGGGAAGCCGGCGGCGGAGGGCGAGGTGCAGTGGACGCTGTCGCAGGATGGCGTGGAGCCGAAGCGGAGCGGGCAGGCGAAACTCGTGGAGGGCCGGGCAACGGTCACCGGCACGCTCGATGCACCGGGATTTTTGCAGTGCCGGGCGACGTGGCAGGGGGGGGAAGCGAAACTGACGGCGTTGGGCGGGGCGGGGATCGAGCCGACGCAAATCAAGCCAAGCCAGCCCGTGCCGGAGGATTTTGGGACGTTTTGGGCGGCGAAGAAAGCGGCGCTCGCGGCGGTGCCGGTGAAGGCGCGGCTGACTCCCGTGCCTTCGCCGCGCAAGACGGTGGAGACGTTTGATGTGCAGGCGGACAGTGTGGGTGCGGGCGTATCGGCTTATCTGGCACGACCGGTGGGGGCGAAGCCGAAGAGTTTGCCGATCATCCTCACGGTGCATGGGGCGGGCGTGAGCAGTTCCAATCTTAGTGGCGCGGCGGGCTGGGCGGACGCCGGAGCGTTGGCGATGGACCTGAATGCGCACGGGCTGCCGAACGGAAATCCGAAGGAATTTTATGCGGCGCTGGCGGCCGGGGAGTTGAAGGAGTATCGGCGGGCGGGGCGCGAGTCGCGGGACACGGTCTACTTTCTCGGGATGTATCTGCGGTTGGTGCGGGCGATTGATGTGCTGACGGCGCAGCCCGAGTGGGACGGGCGCACGGTGGTCGTTTACGGGTCGAGTCAGGGTGGGGCGCAGGCGATCGCGGCGGCGGGGTTGGATCCGCGGGTGACGTATTTCGTGGCGGGGGTGCCGGCGGGCTGCGACCACACGGGCGGGCTGGTGGGGCGGATTGCGGGCTGGCCGAAATTTCTCGCGACGGGCGAGCAGGCGTCGCCTGGCGTCGTGGCGGCCGTGCGGTATTTTGACGGCGTGAATTTCGCCGCCATGGCGAAGGCCCCGGGTTTTTTCACGGTGGGCTTTATTGATACGACGTGTCCGCCGACGAGTGTGTATGCGGCCTTCAATGCGCTGCGGGCGGCGAAGGAAATTTTTAACGACGTCCCTGCGGGTCATACGAATTCGCCGGCGGCGGGCAAGGCGATGCGCGAGGCGGCGCTGCGGCATTTCGCGGTGATGGCAGCGGGAGGCGGCGCACGATGAGTGGGACGCGGGAAACCAAGCGCCGCATGGAGTATGCCCTCGGTTACCTCGGGCTGGGGTTGTTCGCGGAAGCGGCGGCCGAACTCGAAGGAATTGCGGCGGAGGAGCAGTTGCTGCCGCTGGTGCGGTTGGTGCGAGTGGACTTGCACCTCGCGAAAAAGCAGTGGAAAAAAGCGGTGGTGGTCGCGGGCGAATTGGCGCGATCCCATCCGCAGTTGGAGAATGCGTGGATCGGGTGGGCGTATGCGTTGCGTGAGTTACAGCGCGTCGAGGAGGCGCGGGCGGTGTTGGTGGCCGCCGAGCCGCATCACGGCAAGACCAGCGCGGTGCTGCACTACAATCTGGCGTGTTATGATTCGCTGCTCGGGGCGTTGCAGAGCGCGCGGACGCGACTGACCAAGGCGTTTCGGATCGACGCGCAGTTCAAGACGGCGGCGCGGGAGGATCCGGATTTGGCGGCGTTGCGGGCGGCGGGCGACGTGGGGTGACGGCGGCGTGGAGTCGCCGGGCCGACCCGCGTAGCGAGGGCGCGCTGGTCCTACGATGCAGCCGCCGGGGCACCGAGAAAACGTGCAACCGCCGGAAAATCGGCGGCCGCGAGGTCGAGTGCGGAAAGCTCGTGCGGCTGCACCCAGCGGAGGGCGAGGTGTTCGAGGGCGCGGGGTGGCGGGCTGTTGGGAGCGAGGCGGCAAACAAAGGGAAACATTTCGATGACGACGGTTGGGTAGGCGTGCTGAAACGACGGGAGGGGGCGGACGATCGCGGCGTGGCAACCGAGTTCCTCGTGGAGTTCGCGGAGGAGGGCGTCGGCGGGAGACTCCCCGGGCTCGATTTTGCCGCCGGGAAATTCCCATTTGAGGGCGAGGTGTTTGTGCGCGGGGCGCTGGGCGATGAGGACGCGGCCGGTGGCGTCTTCGATGATGGCGCAGGCGACGGGGAGGGCGTTGGTTGGAACCACGTTCGCACGAAGACACGGAGGGTGCGGGAGCTCCACGTCTTTTCGCGGGGGACGGCGGATTTCACATTCACTGCAACTTTGCGGTGGGCGTGGGGTTGTTGAGGCATGAAAACCTTCCTGAAAGTTCTCCTGATTGTGGTCGCGGTGATCGTCGCCATCAAGCTGCTACCCATCGCGCTGGTGGCGGGATGTGTGGCGGCGGGGTTGCTTGCGGGGCTGGCGGTGCTCGGAGTCTCCTTCGCGGCATTGCTCGCCTGTGGGGCGCTGGTGGTCCTCGCGGTGTTGTCGCCGATTTGGATTCCGGTGCTCGCCATCGTAGGGGTGGTCGCGCTGTTCCGGCGTCACAGTGCGCCGAAGATCGTCTGAGGACGGATCGGTCGCAGATCGTATTACATCAGAGGCAGAGCCACGAAGCCGGAAACGGTTTCGTGGCTTTTTTGTTTTTGGCGGTGCGTGACGTGGGCCGGAGGAGAGAGGGAAGCCGTCCGGGATGGCGGCAAGTTCGGGGGCGGGCGTTTTGCCACGAAGAAATGGCGGGGATAACCCCCGCCCCACAGCAGCCCACGGAATCGAGGCGGCGAGAAAATGAGAGGCCCCCAGAGCGCGGGCGTCCAATATTCGGGGTTGGCGCAGAGGAGGGCGGTGGGTTTGCTGGGTGGTGAATGACGGGCGCACTTCCTTCCAGCATCATCGCAGGCATTAGCTTTATTGGGCGGAGTGGCGGCGTGGTGAAGACGTTGGGTGGATTCCGCAAAGGCCACCACACGGTGCCGGACGCGGTGAATGCCACGACGAATGCGTTCTTGGGGAAACTGTGCGCGGGCGAACTGACGGAGGAGGGCGAGACGCTTTTCCAGCGCGTGCGGACTGGGCTGGGTTACAAACGGAAGGAGGTGTCGCTGGCGGTGGCTGGGCAGAGTGCGGTGCTGGCGGCGAAGGATTTTTCGGTGGAGATTTTCTACGCATTGGAGGAGGGCGATCCGACGCGGTTTGCGGTGACGACGACGTTGCGGGAGCTCCGCAATGCGGACTTGGCGAGGACGGCGGAGTTTGCGGAGATTTTCTCCGGAAAGTTTTTGGAGATCTCGTTTGGCCTGAAAAAAGGCGCGAGCGTCGAAGCGGTGATCGATGCGATCGAGGCGCTCGAGGCCCAGGACGACGGTGGGCTGCGGGTGAGTTATCCGTCGGATTGCAGTGAGTGCGAAATCGTCGTCGCGGGTGTGGACGCGCGGGTGCGCTGCACGGGGGGCAGCTTGGAGGTCGTGTTTCCGCGCGGGAGCGGACCGGCGGAATTGATGGAAGGCTTCGCGGCGGTGCGTGGCGCGTTTGCGATCAGCAAAGTGTTGGGCGGGCTGATCGGGTGAAGGCGCGGGCCGGGTGGAATAAAAAAGCGGCGCCGGTGAGGGCGCCGCTGGAGAGAGCAGGGCAGATGGATCGCCACGTCCGGCTGCGCCGGACTCGCGATGACAATCAGCTGATCATCTCGGCCACAAAGGCGCGCTCTTCGGCGAGCTCCTTGTTGGTTGCGGCGATCTTCGATTTGGCGAAATCGTCCATCGCATAGCCGGTGATGACTTCGTAGCTGCCGGGCGTCGTCGTGCGCACGGGCATGCCGGCCCAGACGTTGGCATCGAAGCCGTAGCGGCCTTCGCTCTTCACGGCGATCGAGTGGATCGCGCCGGGAGTCACGAGCGAGCGGACGTGATCGACGAGGGCGTTGGCGGCAGAAGCGGCGGAGGAGAGGCCCCGGGCGGCGATGATGGCGGCACCGCGTTTGCCGACGGTCTCGCAGAATGGACCCTGGAGCCACGCGGTGTCGGTGATGACCGAGGTGGCGGGCGCGCCGTTGATCGTGGCGTGGGCGAAGGCCGGGAACATGGTGGGGCTGTGATTGCCGTAGATGAAGATGTCTTTGACGGCGGTGAGATCGACGCCGGCTTTTTTCGCGAGCTGGGTCTGTGCGCGGTTTTGATCGAGGCGGACCATCGCGGTGAAGCGCTCGGCGGGGAGGCGTTTCGCCTGCGAGGCGGCGATCATGCAGTTCGTGTTGGCGGGGTTGCCGACGACGGCGATACGGGCGTCAGCGGCGGCGACGGCGTCGATGACTTTGCCCTGGAGGATGAAAATGGTGCCGTTGTCCTTAAGGAGATCGGCGCGCTCCATACCGGGGCCGCGGGGCTTGGCGCCGACGAGGAGACACCAGTTGGCGTCTTTAAAACCGACGGCGGGATCGGAGGTTTGGACGATGCCCTTGAGGAGCGGGAAGGCGCAGTCATCGAGCTCCATCGCGACGCCCTCGAGCGCTTTAAGGGCCTTCTCGATGGGGGCCTCGATTAACTGGAGGATGATGGGTTGGTCGGGACCGAACATCGCGCCCGAGGCGATGCGGAAGAGGAGGGAGTAACCGATTTGGCCGGCGGCTCCGGTGACAGCGACGCGGATGGGAGTTTTCATAGGAGTGAGGGGAGAAATTCTAGCCGACGTAAGACGTGGAACACACGGCCGAAATTCGTGAAACAGCGGGTTGAAGTAACTGGAGAGTACGGGCGTGGGTCGGCTTATGCGAACCGAGGCGCGAGTGCGGTGTGTAGTTCGCGAATCAGTTTTTCGGTCGTGGGCCAATCGATGCAGCCATCGGTGATGCTCACGCCGTAACGGAGATTTTCTTTCGGCACCGGGAACGGTTGGCTGCCGCAGCCGAGGTTGCTCTCGATCATGGCGCCCATGATCGAAGTGCTGCCGGCGGTGATCTGGTCGAGCAGGGCGCGGAGGACGTCGGGCTGGAGTTCGGGTTTTTTCGCGGAGTTGTCGTGCGAGCAGTCGACGAGGATCGACTTGGGTAGGTTGGCCTTGGCGAGGAGGGTTTCGGTTTGGAGGATGTGGCCGGGAGAGTAGTTGGGGCCGGCCGAGCCGCCGCGCAGGACGACGTGGCAGTCGGGGTTGCCGCGAGTGACAATGGCGGAGGCGGCGCCACTGAGATTGATGCCGAGGAAAGTCTGGGGTTGGGAGGCGGCTTTGATGGCATTGATGGCCGCGGTGAACGTGCCGTCGGTGCTGTTCTTGAAGCCGAGTGGCATCGAGAGGCCGCTGGCCATCTGGCGGTGGGTCTGTGACTCGGTGGTGCGGGCTCCGATGGCTCCCCAGCAGACGAGGTCGGCGACGTATTGCGGGGTAATGGGGTCGAGGAACTCGGTGGCGGTGGGGAGTCCGAGGTCGAGGACATCGCCGAGGAACTGGCGGCCGAGCTCGAGGCCGGCGGCGATATCGTGGGAGCCGTCGAGTTGAGGGTCCATGATGAGGCCCTTCCAGCCGACCGTGGTGCGAGGTTTTTCGAAGTAGACGCGCATGACGATCATGACGCGGTCGGACACTTCGGCGGCGAGTGTGGCCAAGCGGCGGGCGTAGTCGCGGCCGGCGTCGAGATCGTGGATGGAGCACGGTCCAATGATCAGCAGGAAACGTCGATCGTCGGTAAAGATGAGCCGGTGGATATCACGCCGGGCGCGAGTCACGAAGTCGGCTTGGGTCTCGGTTTTGGGCAGCTTGGCCAGGAGCGCGGCGGGAGAGGGCAGGGGACGCGTCTCGACGACATTGAGGTCGGATGTTTTCTGCATGAGGAGGCAGATTGGCGGGCCAGGCATTCGACGCGCAAGCCCAGCTTCGGTCATTGATCAGGGCGGGTGTCCAAAAATGGGCAAAAAAAGTGGCGCACCGTATACCCCTATACGGTGCGCCTTTGCTTTCTTAGTTACCCCAAAACTCCCCGCTAAGCGGGGAGAAGTGTTAAAGTGAATGAGCGGAAAAAGCCGGTTTAGTTTACGATGGTCAAGAGCAAGTTTTTGAAACAGCGTTGTATAATTGCAATCACCTGTATTAAAGCATCTTAAAAATCATGAATCTTCCTGAGTCGACGATTATCCACGAGTGGCGGCCGGCGTGTTGGCTGAGAGTGACGGGTGAAGATGCCGCGAGCTTCCTCCAAGGGCAGTTCACGAACGAGTTGAGGGGCGTGCCGGCGGGCGGGGCGGTCTATGGGTTGTGGCTGACGCTCAAGGGGAAGGTGCTGGCCGATAGTTTTGTCGTGCGCACCGCTTCGTCGGGGGGCGCGGCGGCGTTTTGGGTGGGAAGTTATTTTTCGTCAGCGTCGGTGATTCGGGAGCGATTGGAGAGTTATGTGATCGCAGACGATGTGGTGATTGAGGATGTCACGGGGGAGTGGGCCGGTCTCGCCTTGTTCGGCGAGCGAGCGGACGATTCCGCGCCGACGATCACGGCGGGCGGCGACGGTAGTGACGACGGTACAGGCGTGGTGTTTGCGGGTCGCCGCAGAAAGCAGGCGAGTGTGGAGTGGGTTTTTCCGGTGACACAGCGGGGGAAGGTGCGCGCGCAGGTGGCGGGCTGGCGTGAAGTTGATGCGGAGGAAATGGCGCGGCGACGGATCACGGCGGGGGTGCCGGCGGTGCCGACGGATATCGGGCCCGGAGATTTACCGGGTGAGGGCGGGTTGGAGGGAGCGGCGATTTCCTACACTAAAGGATGCTACCTTGGACAAGAGGTGATGGCGCGGCTCAAGTCGATGGGGCAGGTGCGGCGTCGGCTGATACGGGTGACGGGCGCGGGTGGCGAAGTGCCGGGGGAATTGCCGGCGGGGCTTTTTGGCGGTGAGCGCAAGGTGGGTGAGTTGCGTTCGGCGGTGCCGGACGGTGCGGGCGGCTGGATCGGGCTCGCGATGTTGTCGCTGCTGCACGTTGAGGTGCCGACAGTGCTCGCGTTGACGGCCGGCGGGACGCCGACGGTTTGTTTGCTTTCCGCGCCATGACTGAGGCGGAGCAACTCACGCAGTTGTGCGAACGACTCGGCGCTCCGCGGGCGCAGGCGGAAACGATGGCCGCGCAATTGGCGAAGCGTGCGACGCAGCTGGCCGAGGAGCGCGGACTCAGGCGTGAAGTGGCGCTGGCGCGATTACTCGAGGCGGTGGTGAAGGGGCGCGCGGGGGAAGCCCCGAACGGTTCGCCGTCTAAGCCACCGGCCTGAGGAGGAAAATTGCGGTAAAGTTGAGCGCCCTGGCGCACGCGATGGGAGATGAATTTGACGGTGACTCGGCGCGTCCGTTCGCTCGAGCGCTGCCGTTTTCCTTTTACCCCGATGAACAAAACTCAATTGGTTGCACAGGTGCAGAAACGGCTGGGCGCCTCGACCTCCAAGGCCATGGCCGAACGCGCAACGGACACGGTGCTGGCGGCGGAGAAGCGGGGCTGACGGCGCGACAAGGAAGGGTCGCTGGTGGGATTTGGGGTGTTTGCCGTGGCCGCGCGCCCGGCAAGTCGCGGCCTTAAGCCGCACCTCAAAAAACCGATGACGATCCGGGCCATGAAAACCGTGCGTTTCAAGGCGGGCTCAGAGTTGCGGGCACGGCCGTGATCGTCCGCGTCATGCGGCGGTTTCGGGTTCGACGGTTGCTCGGTGGTGGGCTTGGCTGGGCAACTCGCTCGAATGAAAACCGCTCTTGTTAATGTCTTTCGCGCCACGTTTGGCCGTGCGCCGGAGTTTATTTCCCGCGCGCCGGGTCGGATCGAATTTATCGGCAATCATACGGACTACAACGGTGGCACGGTCTTGGGCGCGGCGATCGACCGCGGAGTTTGGGTTGCGCTGGCGAAGCGTGATGATGGACAGCGCCGATGGGTGAGCGACCAACGCGAAGGTGTGGTGACGCTGAGCGCAGAAGGCGTGGCCCGGCAATCGGGCGTGCAGAGTTGGGTGAACTATCCGCTCGGGGTGCTCGCGGCGATGCCGACGTTTGGTCTGCGGGTGCCGGTGGGATTCGACTATCTGGCGATGTCGGATTTGCCGACGGGTGCGGGGCTCAGCAGCAGTGCCGCCCTCGAACTGGCGTCGGGGCTCGCCTTTCTGGCGGCGACACAACAGCGGCCGTCGCGGGAGACCTTGGTGAGCGTAGGCAAGCACGCGGAGAATCATTTCGTGGGGGTGCCCTGCGGCATCCTCGATCAGGGCGTGTCGGGCTTTGGGCGGAAAAACCATTTGGTGTATATCGATTGCCGAGGGCCCCGGTTTTCGACGGTGCCGTTGCCGGACGGAGCTCACTTCTGGATTTTCAACACTCACACCAAGCACGCGCTCGTCGACGGGCTTTACGCGGCGCGCCACAGCGAGTGCATGGCGGCCGCGAAAACGCTCGGCGTTGGGCTGCTCGTGGAGGCGACGCCGGTCACGGTGCGCGCGGCCGAGAACACGCTGGCACCGGCGGTATTCAAACGCGCGCGACACGTCGTCGAGGAGATCGCGCGAGTGGAGCAGGCCAGTGCGGCGCTGCGGGCGGGCGACCGAGCGGCGGTCGGGAAGTTGCTGACCGCGTCGCATCGCAGTTCGCAGTCGCTCTTTGAAAACAGTACGGCGGAGTTGGATTTTCTGGTGGATACGCTGGTCGGGATGCCGGCGGTTTTTGGCTCGCGGTTGACGGGTGGCGGCTTTGGCGGCGCCGTGATGGCGCTGACGTCAGGAGATTTTGGTGACGCGCAGGCGAAGGCCGTGTCGGATGCTTACGAAAAAAGATATGGCGCGAGGCCCGACGTGCTCCATGCGCAGACCGGCGACGGGGCGGCGCTCGTGACGGTTTAGAACAGGACCGCGACATCGGCGAACCAAGCGCCGACCCAGCTGCGAAAAAATAGAAAATAGAGCGCGGCGGCGATCGCGAGCATCGGACCGAACGGGACGTGGGCGCCGAAGCCGAGGGCGACGGGTTCGCCCTCCGGCGTTGCCGAAGGTGGGGCGACCGGGGCGGCCTTGCCGGAGATTTTTTCCCAGGTCCAGGCGACCGCGAACCACACGGTGCCGACGAGCGCTCCGCCGAAGATCGCAAAGACGGCGCCCTGCCAGCCGCAAAACGCACCGATGGCGCCGACAAATTTTACGTCGCCGAAGCCCATGGCTTCTTTCTTGAGGATGACTTCTGCGAGCAGGGCGATCCAGAGCACGAGGCCAGAGCCGACGAGGAGGCCGACCACGGACGCGATCCCGGAGCGGAAGCTATCGACGATAAAAAGGCCCTCGTGTTGCCCGTGCAGTGCGGGGACGGCGAAAGACACCAGCACGCCGACGACGCCGAGCCCGAGCGTGAAGACGTCGGGGATGATCATGTGGTCGAGGTCGATGAAGGTCGCGGCGATCAGGCAGCTGAGAAAGAGCCAGCCGGCGGCGGCGATGCCGGGGTTGAACGCGCCGCCGGGTGAAAAATGCAACCAGCAGGCGACGAAGAGCAGGCCCGTCAGGAGTTCGACGAAAGGATAGCGGAAAGAAAATGCCCGGCCGCAGCAACGGGCGCGGCCGCGCAGTGCGAGCCACGAGAGAATCGGGATGTTGTCGTAGAATTTGATGGGTTGGCCGCAGCCGCAGTGGGAACCGGGGGTGACAATCGATTCGTCTTTGGGGACGCGGTAGATGACGACGTTGAGAAAGCTGCCGACGCAGGCTCCAAACAGAAATACACCCACGGGAAAAAACCACGGGAAGGCGGCGGAGATTTCGGCAAGAGAGGCGAGGTTCATAGAGGCGTCAGGGATGGGTGAGCGGCAGGGCCTCGTTGCGGAAGCGGCGATAGACGGTGAAGTCGCGGACGTCGGTGGTGATAATTTTTGCTTTGGGGTGAAGTTCGGACAGCACCACGAGCGAGACGTCGCCGGCGTCCATTTGAGGATAGTGGCGGAGAAGGGCCGAGGCGCGAGCGCCGTGATAGGTCCAGATGGGCAGAAGATTGAGGCGTTTTTCAGTGACCAACCGGACGAGGACGAGCATCGCCTCGCGTTCTCCGCTCAGGAGATGGCAGGCTTCTCCGAAAACCACTTCGGTCGTGAACACCGGTTCGTCGAGCGTAGCGATGACGCGTGCGCTCCATGTGTGCCATTGATCGCGAACGGAAAGTGCGCCGACCAGCGGTCCGGCATCGATCAAATATCTAATTACCGAAGCCTTCACGCATCGAGAGGTCGGGCGGTGCGTTTTTGACCATGCCGATGAAGGGTTTCATGCCCTCGGCAAACGACAGCCCAGAGCGGCGTGAGCGACGTGCCGGCGAGGCTGTCCGCGGTTTGCGACGGACTTTTTTCGCGGTGGCGAGAGACGTGGCAGGCATGGCGGCAGATTTGCGGGCGAAGTGCCGGAGTCAAGCGGGCCCAAGCGCGGCGCGGGCGGCGGTGGCCATCGTGGGGGCGGTTTGGGCGGCGGCGATGCCGCTCCAGTGTTCGAGGGATTTCGCGCCTTGGTGCACCAGCATGGCGAGGCCGTTTGCATGCGGGAGGGTGAGGGCGGCGGCGGCACGGAGGAGCGGCGTTTGCGGTGGGTTGTAGATCATGTCGAACACGGCGGCGGGGCGGGGGAGTGTGGCGAGGTCGATGGGCGCGGGGTCGTCGGGGCGCAGGCCGGCGCTGGTGGCGTTGATGACGAGGGAGCCCGGCTTACACTGATAACCGGGGGTCGACGTGATGAAGCTTTCAAGGGGAATGTCTGGCGCGATTGATTGCAGGAGTGCGGTGAGTTGCCGGAGATTCCCCTCCGACCGGTTGGTGATCGTGAGCGAGGCGCAGCGGCGCTGGAGGCATTCGACCGCCGCACCGCGGGCGGCACCGCCGGCACCGAGGAGAATGATGTGCGAACCGGTGAGCTCGCGTCCAAGGGTTTCTTGGACGGCGGAGGCGAGGCCGTAGCCGTCGGTGTTGAAACCGTGCCAGCCGCGCTCGGTCCAACGGAGGGTGTTGACGGCTCCGACCGGTCGGGCGGCGGGGTCGATCTCGGCGACACGGTCGAAGGCGATGATCTTGTGGGGGACCGTGAGGTTGACGCCGCGAAATTGCTTCGCGTGGAGCAAGTCGAGCGCGCGCGGCAGATCGGCGGGGTGAATTTCGAACCGGACGTATTGCCAGTCGGTGAAGCGGGGGTGCGCGCGGGCGAGTTCGGCCAGCGCGGCGTTGTGCATCGGCGGGCTGATCGAGTGTTTGATCGGGTGACCGAGGACGGCGAGGGAGGTGCCGGGGCGCGACCAGGCAGCCAAATCGGCGAGCGTGAAGACGGTGGAATTTTCGGTTTTCGATTTCAGGTTTCCCATTGAGGCAGCGGCAGTGGCGGCGCGCAAAATCGAAAATTGGAAATCGGTTCGAACGTTTCAAGTTGGCGGGCGTAAAGCCCGCCCCACACGGAGCACGCAGCCCCCACACAGAGCACAGAGCTTACACAGACCCAGGCCGCGATAAGCGCCAATTTAGATCAATCGCCCAAAAGCTTCAGACTTTGATTTGCCGGGTAGCCGCGAGCGCCGGCGAGTGGTGATCCGTCCACTCGCTGGCGCTCGCGGCTACCAAAAGTCCAGAGTTCAAAGGACGTTGGTATTAGGCACGCAACACGCTTGGGTTGTCATTGCGAGAGGTGGAACCACCGCCGAGCCGTTGGGTGGAAAGGGCAATGAACTCTGTTTTTCATCGCGAGGAGCGAAACGACGTGGCGATCCATCTGGAATTTCAGCTGGATTGCCGCAGTCGGCCAGCCTCCTTCGCCATGACAAACCTTGGAAGGTTCATGGCCGCTACCACGCAAGCTCCGCCTGCTCCG
>CAMBVX010000060.1 GCA_945871085.1 Opitutus sp. GAS368
ACCGTCGAGCCAACCGGAACGGCGACGGTCAATTTCATGCCGAATCTCGTGAATCCTCAAATGGCGAGGGGAACACCCTGATCCACGACCGATTTACAACGGTAAATCGATCATCGGGCTCCTCTCCTCAGAGCGGAAAACTGGCGGAGAAGACGCGATTTCAACGCGAACCGAAGTGGCGCTAATAAGTATTTTCAGAGGGGAATTCCGCGGAAAATTTACGTCGCGGGGATGCTGCGACAAGGGAAACTTTGGCATCGCTGGAATCGGCTAGCGGGAAATTGCAGTTTGGATTTGCGCCATTTCGGCCACGGGTGCCTGCACCCCAAATCGCCGCTTTCAAGCAAGCCCATCGCCGCCTCCGAAATGATTCCTGCGAATTGCCGCAGGTAAATTATAGGGCGCCAATCTTTCCACAAAGTAAGGCGACTTCTGCAATCGCAGCCATTCTCACTCCTCGGGGGTCGCGCTCTTTGGCGTTCCTGCCGGTCCACTCGCTGCCCGTGCATTCCTTCCACCAGGCCAGCCACGCGGCGTCCATTTACTTGACCAGTTCGGGCCGCTTCGCCGTCATTCGTTCCGAGTGCTCTTGAGCGCCACTCGGTCAAAGTAGACTGTATTGTCGGAGCCTATGAACATCACGGTGAGTCGCAGATCAGCCAGATCGTCCCCATCGTGGACGTAATCGAAAGCATACTCGCGGGTCGTTGTCTCCAGCTTGACCGCATCGGAATCCCAATACACTAAACCGTTGCCCGGGCCTTTATCAAAACGGGCTTTGACGTATACCCCTGCCTTTTCGGCACGAGCTAGGAAGGTCACCCGATAAGTGTTACCCCTGCGCAAGTGCAGGAGGAACTTTTCATAGTTCTTCATGGCGCCATCTAGTGCCGTTCTTGATGCTTGGGGTGTCTCTGCGCGAAGCCGAACAATAGGCCGCGCCCCCTTTGGGTATTCGTATTTTGATCCCGTGTGGATCGCCACACCCTGCAGGTCCTTGGGGAGATCAATTTTCAAGGCATTCGGACCGCTCAAACCCGCGTTCTTGGCGACCGAGAGCGGGACGGCTACCAACTCCGGGTTCTTGGCGTCGATCAGACTGCCGACGCCGTCTTGCTTGGCAACCGTTTCCCGGCGGATGCTGGTGGCGCTCCACCGGTGGCTGAAGGCGTTGAACTCGGGATTGACCAGTGGGTTGGTGGGAGGAATGGCCGGCGATTTGACGCCAGTCAGAATGTCGAGCGCCGCCTGATCCCAGCCATAATCCGAGTCAAAGATGGACCAGGCCCAGTCATTGGCAAAGAACGCGGTGTAATACATGGAACCGATCCCGCGCTGCTTGAGCTGATCATGGAAGTATCTGGTGTAGGTGATCCACTCGGCTCGATCCATGGTGGAAGTGTAGGCTCCCCATTCTGTAATGATGGCCGGTTTCTTGAGCCGGGCCGACCAATCAACCAAGCGGTCCAGGCCGCTGGAGACCTCCCGCTGCCAGTTGGGAAACTGCCGCAGCCGGACATACCTGCCTTTGGGAATCGTCAGCCCGCCCGGTTTGTAATGATGAAAAGCTCCGAAGATGTTCTCATCCTCCACGAAGCCCTTTCCATCGGGAAGTCGGTAGGTCAGGTATTCCGGCGTGAGATACTTAACGCCGCGATCGATGTCGTTGTGATGCGGACCACCCAGGAGCAGAATGCGCTTCGGGTTGCTCTCACGAATCACCGGGATCACCGCGTTATACCATTCCGGCAACTCGTCGTCATTTTTGATCTGCGAGCCAAACGCCGGTTCGTTGAGGACCTCAAAAACCAAGTGGGCGGGATAGTCCTTATAATACTCGGCGATCTCCCTCCACGTTTTGACAAAGGCGTCCTTGCCGCGCATATCGCCGAAGTTGATGAAGACGATGGCCAAGTCTCTCGCGATGGCGTCCTTGATGACCTTTTCAAATATCGCGGGTCCCTCCCGCGAGTATCCGGAGAAGATTCGCACGCTCTTGAATCCTGCCGCCGCAACCGCATCCAGATAGGCCGGCTCATAGTGCACCTTGTCCGGAGACGTATAGCCGGTGAAGGTGAAATCCGTGTTCACGCCGACATTCAGCTTTTCCAAGACCCAGGCGCGGGTCTCCTCCTCGGTTCGAGCCTTGCCCGCAGCTGGGTCTGGCGCAACCGGTGGGGCGGCAAACCCACCAGCGGCCGACGACAGGAGCACTGAGGCCAGAATGATCCGTTTTAGGATCTGAGATCGGAAGAGTGGCCTTTTCAGGGTGAGGTTCATGGTAAACAGTGACGAGTTGGGATGATGAGATGGAATTTCCTGCGTTGTCGCTGACGCTCGCAGCCAAGACCGGGAGTGGAATGCATTGGTCCAACGAATCGCGGGCGTGAGTTCCGCGCCAGCTACGCATTCACGGAGATCCCGACTGGACCCGGCGGACGATGAGCAAGTCTCGGGCTTCATCATTGCAGGAAATTCCTTTTTCGATCGGTGCAACGGGAACGATGGGAGAACTGACCGGGGCATTTCACCTGCTCTTTGCAGGCTGTGCGGATGCGGACGATCAAGGTCATTCCCGCGTCTTCATCCACTCCGCCGCCTTGCGGTTGGCGGCGGTGATCAGGGCTACGTTTTCTGCGTCGGGGTTTTCCTGTTCATCGAGTAGCCCGTAACGGCGGGCTTTGTTACGTTGGTAGGCGCCGCAGAGATGGAAGCCGATGCAGCCCGGGTTCAGGAACAACCCTTCCAGCGTCGCCGCATACCACGCGCCTTCGTTCCGCGTGAATTCACCTGGAACCGTCTGCCATTTGATGCCGGCACCATCGGCCAGTAGCACCGGTTTGCCCGTCTTCTCGTGCCATTCCCGGAGATGCTTCACCGGATCGCGGAAGTCCTGGAAAGAAAGCACGTCCACGAACGGCAGCGCGGCGTTGATGACTTCTATCGCGATCGGCTGGTTGGCCTCGTAGCGGTCGCCGAGGATCAGATGGTGCGGGTCGTGGCGCCGGATCGCGTCGTGCGTGGTCTGATAGTAGCTGCGGGCCAGCTCCGACAGCTCTTTGCGGCCTGCTTCTGTCTTGAGGCGCTCCGGGTCGAAGATCGGGCCGCGCCAGGCATTGTCCGGCCGGTGGTGAATCCAGCACGGGCAGTCGCTGTAGAAGTAGCCGATCAGTTGCGGGTCGGCGGCGAGTTCGGCGCAGTGCGACCGGGCCACGTAATCGCACCACTCCTTCCAGTCGGCGCTGCGGAAATCGTAATGCGCCGTGTGCTTGTCCCACTGGTGCGACTCCGTGAACGGCAGCAGGTGACAGTAGGGCACGCCCAGCGCGCGGTATTCGTCGTGCGTGAACGAGCGCGAATGCTTCCACTGCCGGACGGTCGTGTCCTGAACCCAGCCGACGGTGTTGAAGCCCCACGCCTTGAGATTGGGCGCCACCGACTCCCGGAGCCAGCGGACCGTGCTGCCACCATACTTGTCTCGCCAGAGGTGAATGTTCTCGGGGTAGCGCAGGCTCGCCGGGTCGATATGGTTCAACCCGAGGCTGAAAAACGGCCCGCCGTCCGGCTTGATCAGCCACCAGCGGCCCTTGCGCTGCGCGAGCGTGAAGAAGCCTTTCGGAGCGGCTTGGGTCGTCTTCGTGTCCGCAGCCGTGAGGCGCGGCAGGCTTCCCGCCAGGGCCAGCCCGGCGCCCAAGGTGAGACTGTGCCGGAGGAATTGTCTGCGATCGGTTGAGTTCATCATCGGAGGGGGTTCGCGCCCATTGCATGCGGTCAGCGCGGGCGGGTGGCGATCGCGTAGAGCTCGGCCGAGGAGGCCTGAATGGCATGTTGGATTTCCGGATACGGATTGCCGAAACCATCGAGCAGGCCGGAGTGCTGGCGGTCCTGCTTGCGGGGGACGCGCTGCGAGGCGTCGATCAAGCCGCAGTAGTGCCAGCCGACAAAGTCCGGGCGCGCGAAGGCGCGGCGGAAGAATTCGTCCGTCCACTGGGCGCGTTGGGTGAGGTTGTCCGCCACGGGCCCGTAGGGTCGCGGCATGGTGTCGGTGACCATCGTGAACGCGGCGTCGCCGTTGATGAGCGGTTTGCCCGCGAGCTTAGACCAGCGATCGAGCCCCGGCTGCTGCGTTTCGTAGCGCCCATACATCTGGTAGAGCACCACGTCGGTGTAGCGGCTCGTCACCGGCAGCACGGTGTCCATCGCGTCGGTGTTGCCGTTGAGTTTGTCGCCGATGAAGAGATGATTCGGGTCGTGGCGCCGGATCGCCTCCTTGGCCGTCCGATAATACCGGTCCACGACCGCGTGGAGGAACGCGACGTTGTCGCGCGTCTCGCTGGCGTTGGAGAGTTCCGTATGCGGCCGCCAATCCGCCGTCGCCGCAAGCGCGTCGAAGGAATTGAACGTCGTGCCGTAGGTCGTGTTGAAGTCCTCGATGCGGTCGCGGTAGAGCTTCCGCACGGTGCGCACGTAGGCCTGCTTGCCCGGCGCGGCGGGGCCGAGGTTGCGCAATCGCCGCGGGAAACCGATGCGCGCGGCCCGCTGCGCGCCGCCGATGGTGTCGGGGCGTTCGCGGCAATCTTCCTCGGTGAAGAGCGGGCAGTCCGTCATCACATACCCGAGCAGGAACGGATCGTCTTTCAGCGGCGCGGCGATCTGCGTGGCCAAGCGCTCGCAATGCGCGACGAACTCCGGCGCGAAGACGTCTTGGAAATTGGCGTCGGCCACGACGGGCCGCCAATGCGGGATGTCGAGGAAGACGATCGGCTGCAGGTAGGGCACGGCGGGCGTCGGCCGGTTGAGCACCGGCAGCGCGTTGTGATGCCCGACGGTGTTGAAGCCGTATTCGCGACAGGTTTCAAGGAACCACGCGCGCAGCGCCGGCGTGAATTTCGCGGCGTCATCCAGATCGGCCACGCCCAGGCGTTGCTGCCATTTTTCCCGATTGTAGGCCTGCCGGAAAAGATCGGGCTCGAAGTGGTTGATGCCGAAACTGAGGAAGGCGTTGCCCTCCGGCGTGACGAGCCACCACCGCTCGTCCCGCTGCATGCGAAAAAATCCGGTCGCCTTGAACGTTCTTCCCTTCCAGCCGCCGAAACGGTCCAGTTCCTTGTTCGTCGCGGTTGCGCCAAGAACGCGGCCGAGTCCGGTCACTCCGACCAAGGATCCCAGAATGGCGGTGCTGAAGTTGCGGCGGCTGATTTTCATCGGCGGGCAGGAAAGGGCCGCGAACGCATTGTCTCAGGGAGACAACGAGACTGAGCGAACAGCGGCGCGGCAGGTAGGCAAAGGAGGAGCCGGAAATTGGATTCCATGCGAAATTGGCGGGAAATGGTGGACGGGAAACCGGGTGCTCAGGGAGTCGAATACGGGAGGGGCTTATGGCAATACCTCGCGCGGTCGGTCGCTTAGAATCTCACGACGGTCGAAAATGGCGAGGCACGCGACTCGAGGTGATCGTCGACGAGGATCGGGGCATCGGTCGCTCTGGCGTTCTTCTCGATGAGGAGGTTTGAGCGATGGGCTCGATTAGAATTCGAAGGTCGTGCTGAGGACAAAATTGCGGGGGCGCCGCAGCGTGTAATAAACCGGGACTACGGCTTGGGCGGCGCCGAAGACTGCGTTCGTATCCGTATCGGCGGCTGTGAGGAGGGGATCGGTTTCGTTGAGGAGATTCTGGATGTTGAGCTGAACCCTGAGATCGACCTTCCGGCCCAGCTTATGTCTCCAGGCGACCAGCGCACCGAAGTCCCAGTGATCCGCTCCCATGATGGGCTGGCTCACGTTCACCAGCCCGGGCCGACCGGTGTTGTCCAGCAGCCGGCGGTAGCCGACGACCGGCGCGGAGCGCCAGCGGAAATTGCCGCCCATGGTCCAGCCCTTGAGTCGACCTTGCGTGAAATCATAGGCAGTGAGGCCGTTGAGGTTGTATTGGCCGCCGTGGCGAATCTGGCTGCGACCGAGGAGCTGCTGGCCGTCGCGATAGCTCCGCTCCGCGCTGTCGGCCTGCAGCCGGATGAAGGTGGCGTCGTCCCGGGCCTTCTGACGATCGGCGCTGTTGGCGGGATTGAGGTCGAAACTGCCGGAGGCGGTGCCGTCGGCCACTCGTTGGAGCTCTGCGGCAAACTTTCGCCAAGTGCCGATTCCCTCGAAGGCGGTGTCGGTGGCGAGGTAGGGGCCGGCATACTTGTCGTCGGCGATCAATGTGTTCTTGTTGGCGCTGCCGGACAAAGCGACGCGCCACTGCCGCGTGGGGTTGTAGACGACGGTCAGTTCCCAGCCGGTGGCCTTGGTGTCGCGCACATCGGGCGGATTTGCGTTTTGCACCGGATAAAGGATTTGCATCGCCCGGAAGTTCGAGTCGCCGGTGGTCTTGTAGTTGTCCTGGAGGCGTTGGAGGATCTGCCTGGCGCCGACGTATTTCGTGCCGTTGATATAACCCTGATCATTGGCGGTGGTGTCAAAGCGCGTGAGGCGAACCGAGAGCTTGTTGTCCAGCAGGTAGAAACTGCCACTGAAATCCCGGGTCTCGCCGCTGGGATTGGGATAGGCGGTGCCGAGGGGTGTCGGGAGAGTGGTCGTGCTGGGCGTGAAGTTGTTGGACTGAGTGAAGCCGAGGCTGAGCCAGGGAAAGACATGAAAGGTGCCGCCCAGCGTGCGTGAAAGCCCTCGGGCATCATTGCTCAGCTGGGTGGGTTGCACCTCGCGGACGAAGTCGAAAAACCTATAGTCATAGGTGGCGCTGGTGGATTTGCCGACCGTTTCGGGCAAAATGAGATTCTGCGAGGTCGGGGCCCCATAGGCCGTGACGTGGTCTGTGCGGTAACCGAAAAGGGTGACCAGCCGGTCCCGCAACCAACGGGCCTGCCAGCCGAAGGAAAGGCTGTCGGTGGCGACTTTGTTGAGGACCGGAGTGGAAAAAGGAAGGAGCCGCAGGTCGACGGGCGCACGATCGTTTTCGACGGCGCCAAGGAGATTGCCGTAGGCGGCGATCTCCGCGGCGTGGTCAACGAGTTCGGAAGCGGCCCAGAGTTCGGGCACATTGCCGTTGCGAAAGTAGTGGCGGACCCGGAACTGGTTGACGGCGCCGACGGCGGCATTGCCCCAACCGGCGCGGCCGACGGTGCCGAGATTGTAGGCGCGCATGGTATCGCGGGTTTCGTAGCTCGTGCTGGTCTGTCCGAGGAGCGAGACGTTGTGACGCCCGAGCCATGGGCTGCGGCGGGCGAGGTCGAACTCGTAGGAAAGGGTGGCGCGATACTCGTCACTTTTGTTGTCTTCGATGCGGAAGACCATCACGGCGCTCTCGTGATACGGCACAAGGTAGCCAGGGTTGGGTGAGCCGTCGCTCAGCCGGGGGTTGGGATCGATGGTGACGGCGGTGAGATTATTTTGGTCGAGATCGCGGTGGTGCCGGACGCGGGCGCCGGCTAGTTCGAGATACAGATTCGGGGCGAGCTTTTGTTCGACGAAGAGATGGGTCCATGAACCGCGCTGATGGTTGGGCGGATTCTTCCGCGTGCCGCCGTAGAGGAAAGCGTCCTCCGAGAGGCCGAAGGTTTCCCAGGGCCGCTTGGACATGTAGTTGGTGCTGGAGACGCCGCCGAAGATGGCGGCGGGCAGCGTCCGCTGGCCTCTCGCGTTCACCAACGGATTGGCGAGGTTTAGGCCGCGCACGAGCATCTGGTTTTGCGCGGCGTTGTTGAGCAGGTAGTTCCTGGGATCGTTGCCGACGACGGGTTTGCCGGCGGCCATCCATGCGAGCGCAGCGCCGTCGAAGCCCCAGACCAAGGCGGCGTTGTTCAGGGCGGTATCGTAGTTCTCGTGGTTGACCGTGAACTTGGTGTTTGTCCACGGCTGGGCGACGACACTGAGGGTAACGCGCTCCTGGTTTTTGCCCTCGTTGCCGCGGAACTCGCGCTGGCGATCGTAGAGAGCGTTGAGGCGAAGCGCGAGTCGGTTGGCGATCAGCGGCTGATTGTGATCCAGCGCGACCCGGTGCGAATCCCAGCGATCACCTTGGAACCAGATCTTCGTGGCGGTTTTCACCAGCTTGGCGCGCTTGGTGGAGGTGACGACCGCACCCTGGGGGTTGCCGACGCCGATCAAGAGCGCGTTGGGTCCGAGGGAAAGGGTGATGCGCTCGGTGTTGTAGATGTCGTTTGTGCCGTAGCCGGTGAAGAAGTCGTTGGACAGGCTCTGATCGCTGGACAAACCGCCCGTGAAGCCGCGGATGGAGAAGGTCTGGCCGTTGCCGGCCCGCAGCGCGACGCCGCCGTTGCCGATGGCATCGCCCTGGTCGAGGTTGACGCTGGGCGTGTATTCGAGGGCCTTGTCGAAGGAGGTGACACCGAGGTCCTGGATGAATTGCGGCGTGAGGATGGAGAGGGAGACACTGACGTCCTTGAGGTCCGTGCGCATGCGCGTGCCCGAGAGTGTTTCGTTGGCGGCATAGCCGGCGTCCTTCTCCGTGTTGACAGTGAAGGGGCTGAGGACGATGGACGCGCCGGTCGCGGGCGCGGACTTGTTTTGTGCGGCCGAGGGATTTGCAGCGACGGCAAGCCAGGCGGCGAGAACGGAGAGGAAGCGGGGTCTCATAGGGGTTTAGGTATACTGCGGAAAAATACGGGACGTTCAGGGGGGAGCGGTTCGGGCAGGACTTTTCGATCCCGGCGGCGGCCCGGGGCGGGCAGCTTCGTGCCACGTGGCGGCGTCGCGGTTGGCCGCACGGATCACCTCGGTCCATTCCGTCACGTAGTTTTCCAATGGATCGAGGAAGCCGTTTTCGTTCTGCGCCACGTCGCCGCGCTCGGCCTCGTCCCATTGTTGCAGGAAACCGCAGTGATGCCAGCCGAGCATATACGGCGCCGCCATCATCCCGGCGAGGTGCTCCCGGTAGAACTGCGCAACCTCGGCGAAATTCCTGACTCCCGACCGGGCGCCTTTGACGCCCAATCTGCGCTGCTGCGGCAGCACCAGCCCGAAGCAACCGTCCCCGTTGAAGACCGGTTTGCCGGTCGCTTCGTGAATGCGCCGGATCTTCGGCTCGTCCGCGGTCCACGGCTCGTAGGATTGGAAGGTGATCGCATCCACATGCTTCTTCAGGACGGGCAACAGCCAGTCGTAGTGCGCGTGCACGAAATTTTTGTCGCCGAACAGCAGGTGATTGGGGTCGTGCCGGAGGATGATCTCACGGTGCAAGCCATACCACTGGTCCGCGAGGATCGGCAGGAAGGCCAGCATGTCGGCCTGGGCCCGGGGTGCATCCGCCGGCTTGAACCAGAGCGTCAGCCGCGCCAGCCGATCCCAGGAAATCCCATAAGCCGGACTGACCGGAATTCCCCACACCTGTGCAGCCGCCTCCGCCCGGTCGTAACGCGACCGCAGGTGCTCGATCCAGCGTTGCTTGCCGGGCGAGGTCTCGCCGAGCGCAAGGAGCGCGTTGAGCCACGGGTAGATCATCGTTCGCTCGTTGCGCGTCGTCTGTTCCTCGGCGCCCATGACCCAACTCGGAACGTCCGTGTAAACATAGCCGAGCAGCCGGCGACTGTTCCGATGCTGCTCGGCGACGGGCCGGACGCGCGCCTCCAGCCATTCCCGGAATGCGGGCGAAAAGATATCCGGGCGCGGACCTTCGCCGTTGCGTTCCTGCCAGCGGGCCAGCGGCGAGGTTTCCAGCGAAACAACATAGTAGATCCGGTCCTGATAGAGGGCGGAATCGATCGTGGGATGGGTGTGCTTGCCCAGCGTGTTGAAGTTGAGATCGGCACACACCGAGAGCTGGCGCTCCATCCATTGGCGCGCGGCCGTCCCGGCGGAGTTGAATCGGCCGTCCGGCCCGACGAAGTCCGCCCCGTATTTCCGCAGGGTCTCCGCCCGGTTGTAAGGGGCCAGCCACAGATGGGGCTCGATGTGATTCACGCCGAGGCTGACGAAGCGCTTCCCGTCCGGATCGACGAACCACCACGTGCCGTCGATCTGCTCGACGCGGACGAACCCCGTGGCGCGTGCGTAGGCGGGGATCGAAGCGGCTGTCGCGGCGAGTAACGCCAGCGACAGCAGCGTGCCCCGCACCATGCCCTCCCACACGGTCGAACGCCGGATCGGGCGTGGGTCGGGGGAGGTCATGGCTTCTTGCAGGGCATGGGAATTCTCGAAGCTGCGACGGGCGATGGAGGAGCGCGCGATGTTGAGTGGGGGCGGCGGCCCCGCACTCAGAAGGAGAACGTGTTGGTCAGGACAAACGATCGGGGCTCGCGCAACTGCGAAACCTGGCTGAGCGGGGTCGTAGGCGCGGCGGGAACGGACGCCATCCGGATCCGGTAGGTATCCTTTTCGTCCAGCAGGTTTCGGATGTTGAGCTGCACTTTCCAGCCGATGCGGTCGCGGAACACTTTCCTCGAGTAGGAAACGGACGCGCCGACGTCCATCAACGGCGTGCCGAAGTAAGGTTTGCCGGAGTCCGAAACGTAGGTGACAGGGTTGGAGCCAGCGAGCGGCTTCAGCGCGTAACCGATCGCCGGCGCCGACTGCCACACGACGCTGCCCCCGACCGCGAAGCCGCGCAGCATTCCCTGGGAGAAAGCATAGTTGGTCAGGAGGGTGAATTTACCCCGCCGCTCGTTGTTGGTCCGGCCGCCGGCCTGGGCCTGCTGCGTGTCCAGCAACAGAGCGATTTCGTCGAATACCTGCTGGGCAGTCAGAGGCGAGCGGAGCGGCACCGGCAAGTTGGGGTTGCCCAGCCAGCGGGACTTCTCCCGGGCGATCAACGCGGAGGTGAGCGGGTAAATGTTGGACAGTTGCGTCGAATAGTGACTGTAGCCGAACATCGTCCGCCACTGGCGCGTCCAGTTGGCGACCACCTGGAATTCATACCCCTTCGAGAGATAATCCGAGGTATCCGAGCCGGACGCGGCCCCGAGATTGGCCCGCTGCGTGTCGCCGATCGCATCGTAGAGGGCACTGATGTTCGTGGCCATCTGCCCGATCCCAGCGATGCTGTAGACATTGAGCACCTCGGCTTCGAACCGCGTGGCGGACAGCGCGACTTTTTCGCCAAACAGCTCCGTCCGGACGCCGTAATCTTTACCCGTTCCGGCGGTCAGGCGCAGCGCGGAACCATCGATTGCAGTTCTGAAATTATTAGCCGCGAAAGAATTGCTGGTGTTGTAAGTCAGCGTCAACCGGTCGAGCCATCCCTTCTTTCTGAGGACGTGGAAAACGCCGCCATAAGCGTGCGTATCCTTTTCCAATCCGGAAAGGTTCGGGTCTTTGATCCGAGGCAGGCTCCGCGCCCAATTCGCCCCGCCGGGATACAAGGGCACCATCTTCGTCTGGTCGCCGCGCAGCGTATTGATGTAGTCCCGCCTCGCACCCAAGGTGGGCACGAGCCGATCGTTCCAGAAGCGCCCCTGCCAAACCACCATGGCCGAGTTGTTTGTGGACCTGAAATTCGTCTGCACCGCGTTCGGGATCCAGTCGGTCTTCACCCCGCTGGCGGCATCGACCAGATTGGCCCGGGGATCGGTGTTGCCGACAATCAGGTTTCTCTGCGGGTCGACATAGAAGATGCGTTGCAGCAGATTCTGGCTGTTCACCACCGACGCCGGAAAGCCGGGCAAAGGGGTCGTATTGTATTGGCCCGTGGTCGTTGCATTGAAGTCCTGAATCTCCTGGTCGAACATACCCGCGACCATGTGCCGCCCCAGCCAGGGTCGGCGGGCCGTCAGATCGAATTCGTAGGAGGCGGTGGCCCGGTGGTTCTGCTGGTTGCGCAACTGCGGCTGAAAAATCGTCGTCCCGGCGGTGAAATACCGCCCGAAGTTCGGGTTGCGGGAGACTCCGTCGGGCAACGTCCGGCTCGCATCGACCCACAGGATGTTTCCGAGGTTGGTATTATAGAATCCGACGTAGACGAACTCCTTGTTGAACGCGTATTCGACGAACAGATTGCGGACGGGCTCCCATTGGACGTTCGCATTCAGGGCGTTTCCATTGAGAATACTCGTCCGCTGCCGGCCGATCACGCTGAACTCGGCCGGCATGAAATCGGGCGGAAGCGAGATCGTGGACAGCCCCGCCACGGTCTGGGTCGCACCGACCGCATAGTTACGCCAGTTCTGCACGAGCGGAGTCGAAGCGTCATCGTCGAAAACCGCCGCGAGCGTCGGAGTCGGATTATAGCTCGAAATGCCGACCGGATTGACCGCGGTCGCGCCGGCATTCGAGATCCGGCCGGGCATCCCGGCCGAGAGCCAAGGCGTGACCCGATCGAAACTGACGGTGCCGGCTTGCGCCGCCTTCTGCCAATCGAAGCTCTCGAAACTCCCCTTGAGCGTCAGTTGCCGATTCGGCTGGAACTTCAGGGCGACGTATTGCCGATTCTGCCGTTTGAAATCGGATGGCTCCCGCCAACCGGCCGCATCCTCGTTCAGAAAAGCGGCCCGAATCGCGAGTTTGTTGGGCATCAATACCCGGTTCAGATTCAAGACGCTCCGGGCTGTGCCGTAATTATCCGTCTGAAATGTCCACCGACCGGCATTGCGAAAATCGGCGTCCTCCGTGGTGCGATCCACGCCGCCGAGGATGGCATTATTGCCGAAGAGAACCGCGTTCGGGCCGCGGGAGAACTCAAAACGCGTGGTATTGAACGAATCCGAGGGGATGTTGCTGCGAAACTGGTTGCGCGAGATCATCTCGGTCTGGATGCCACGGATCCGAGTCGCGTCGCCAAAAAACAAATTCACCTGTCCGTTGACCTGATCCTGGGTGTCGTTCCGCTCCATCCCGGGAGCGAATTTGATTATCTCGTTGGTGTTGGAGAAGGCCATGTCCTCCAGGAATTGCGGGGTAAAAATCGACATGGTGCCGCCGAGATCGGCGACGGATGAATTGAGCCGGGTGCCGGAAAGCGTGTTCTGCGCAGCGTAGCCGGTGTCCTTCTCCGTATTGACGGTGAAGGGGCTGAGGACGATGGCTTCCTCGGCCTTGGCTGGGGCCGCGTTGGAGCCGGCCGCGGACTGCGCGGCGGGGGTGGAAGGCTGCGCCTCAGCGGCGGTCGAGGCGAGGAGCCAGCTGGCGAGGAAAGCGAACAGAGTGCTGGGTTTGGATGGCATGGTTTTATGTTTGGGTTGTTGATCGGAAACAGGTCTGACCTACCCGGTGCGCTCGGGCGGGTTCCATTCTCATCGAACGACGGCGCGACGCGGGGGGCCCATGTCAGGTCGCCAGCACCTCTTTCACCACGTGGCCATGCACGTCGGTCAGGCGGAAGTCCCGGCCCTGGTGCCGGAAGGTGAGCTTGGTGTGATCGATGCCCAGGAGGTGCAGGATCGTGGCGTGCAGATCGTGCATATGCACGGCCCCATGCGTGGGCCTGAAGCCGAAATCGTCCGTGCCGCCGTGCGTGTAGCCACGCTTCACCCCGCCGCCGGCCATCCACATCGTGAAGGCGTCGCGGTGGTGATCGCGGCCCGCGTGCGCCGGGTCGAATTTGCCTTCGGCCAGGGGCGTGCGCCCGAACTCGCCGCCCCAGATCACGAGCGTGTCCTCGAGCAGGCCGCGTTGTTTCAGGTCCTTGATCAGTGCCGCGACGGGGCGATCGGTCTCGCGGCACTTCTTCGGCAGTCCGGTGAAGATCCGCTCGTGATGGTCCCACTCGCTGTCGACCACCTGGACGAAGCGCACGCCACGTTCGACGAGGCGGCGGGCGAGCAGGCAATTGCGCGCGAAGCCCGGCTTGGCGAGTTCGACGCCGTAGAGCTTCAGGATGTGTTCGGGCTCGCTGCGCAGGTCCGTGAGCTCGGGCACGGATGCCTGCATGCGAAACGCCATCTCGTATTGGGCGATGCGGGTGTTGATCTCGGGATCGCCGACGTCGGCATGGTGCATCCGATTCAGGTCGCCCACGGCGGAGATGACATCGCGACGATCCTCCCGGCGCATGGCGGCGGGGTCGGACAGGTAGAGCACGGGATCCGCGGCGGGCCGGAATTTCACGCCCTGGTGCCGCGTGGGCAGGAAGCCGCTGCTCCAGATGTGTTCGCCGGCGGTGGGCATGCCGGTGTTGAGCACGACATAGGCGGGCAGATCGGCATTCTCCGATCCGAGGCCGTAACTCAGCCACGCGCCGAGCGTCGGCCGGCCCATCAGACGGAATCCCGTGTGATAGAACAGCTCGGCGGTGCCATGGTTGAACTCGTCGGTCTGCATCCCGCGCAGGAACGTGAGGTCGTCGGCCACGGTCCCGAGATGCGGGAGCAATTCCGAGAGTTCCGCCCCGCATTGCCCGTGTTTGGAAAACGAATACGGCGAGCCCATCGACTTCGCGGTCGGCGGAATGAAGGCAAACGTCCCGCCCTGCAGCACCGACTCCGGCAGCGGCGTGCCATGGTGCTTTTTCAGGAGCGGCTTCGGGTCGAACAGGTCGATCTGCGACGGGCCGCCGGCCATGTGGAAAAGGATCACACGTTTCACCTTCGGCGCATGCGTGAGGAAATGCGGCGGAGAGGCCGGGCCGGCTCCGAGCAGATCGCGCTGGAGCAGATCGGCGAGAGCGAACGAGGCCAGCCCGCCGAGCGATTTCTTCAGCATCGCGCGACGCGTCATCGTGGGACCGGGGCGGGAGCAGGCGTGGGAAAGACTCATGGGGATCAGGGCTTGGTGACGCACTCGTCCAGGTTCAGGAGCGTGTGCGTGACGTAGAACGTCGCGGCCAGTTCGCCGGGCGACGGGTGATCCGCGGCCGACGGCAGGACGGCGACCAACTCCCGCGCGGCCTCGGGCTGCTGCGAGAAAAACGCGCGCTTGTCCGCGAGCAGGCGCTGCAGCCGCGCGGTTTCCTCCGCACGGGGAGCACGGGCCAGCGCGCGATGAAACGCGTAGCGGATGCGGGCCTCGTCGCCGGCCGTGCCGGGCGCCCGGAGCACCTCGGCCGCAAAGGCGACGGCCGCCTGCAGGTAGACGGGATCGTTGAGCAACACGAGGGCTTGGAGCGGCGTGTTGCTGCGGCCGCGCCGCGTCGCGCAAACCGCGCGGGTCGGCGCATCGAAGGCCAAAAAGCTCGGATACGCGCTGGAGCGCCGCCAGAAGACGTAGAGGCTGCGGCGATACTGCTCGTCCGTCGTGGTGGTCGGATAGTCCTTCTCGTCGATATTCACCTCCCGCCAGAGTCCCGGCGGTTGCGGCGGAAACACGGGCTGCCCGCCGAGCGTCGGTTTCAACAATCCGCTGACGGCGAGCGCGTGGTCACGGATGGCTTCCGCGGTGAGCCGGAACCGCGGACCGCGGGCGAGCAGGATATTGTCGGGATCGCGCTCCAGCAACGCCGGCGTGACCACCGCCGACTGCCGATAGGTTTCCGACAGCATGATGAGCCGGTGCAGCCGCTTCATCGACCAGCCGCCCTCCATGAACTCGACCGCGAGCCAGTCGAGCAGCTCGCGGTGGGACGGCAGTTCGCCCTGATGACCGAAGTCCTCGGTGGTCGTGACCAGCCCCCGGCCGAAGATCTCGTTCCACCAGCGGTTCACGGTCACGCGCGCGGTGAGCGGGTTCTCGCGGCTCACCAGCCAGCGCGCCAGCCGCAGCCGCGCGGGTTCGTCCGAAGGCGGCATCGGCGGCAGCGCCTCGGGCGTCGCGGGCACGACGCGTGCACCCGGCGTGCGCCGGTCGCCGCGCAGATGGACAAAGGTCTCCCGCTGGACCGGCGCCTCCTCCATCACGGGCACGAGCAGCGCGGCTCGGTCGTCGAAGACCTTGCGGACACCCTCGAGCCGCTCCAGCAGATTCTCGAAACGCGCGGGATAGTCCACCGTGCTGCCGGCCGGTGCCTCGCGCTGGCCGAGCATGATCTCCTCCGCCTCGAGCATCGGAGCGGACATCTCGACGATCCGCTTCTGGATGGCGGCCACCGAGTGTTCGTCGTCCGGATACCCGGGCTTCTGCATAAGGCCACCGAAGAGCCGCTTCTTCCTTCCCTGCGAACCGGTGACGAGCACCTCGTCCGCAGCGGAATCGAAGAAGGCCATGAAGCTGTAGTAGTCCTTGATCGTGATCGGGTCGAATTTGTGCGTGTGGCACTGCGCGCACTCCATGGTCGAGCCGAGCCACACGGTGCTCGTGGTGTGCACGCGGTCGTGAGCGATGCTGACGCGGGTATCCTCGGCCTTGGTGTCGCCGGAGAGATTGACCGCCGCGGCGCGGTTGAAGCCGGTCGCGACTTTCTGCTCCCACGTCGCGCCGGGCAGCAGGTCGCCGGCGAGCTGCTCGATCGTGAAGCGGTCGAAGGGCATGTCGGCATTCAACGCGTTCACCACCCAATCGCGGTAGGGCCAGATCGTCCGGGTGCGGTCGTGCTGGAAGCCGTTGGTGTCGGCATAGCGGGCGAGGTCGAGCCACAGCCGGGCCCAGCGCTCGCCGTAGTGCGGCGAGGCGAGCAGGTCGTCGACCACCCGGGCGTAAGCCGCCGGCGAGGGATCGCGCACGAACGCCTCCACCTGCGCGACCGTCGGCGGCAGGCCGGTGAGATCGAGGTGCACGCGGCGCAACAGCACGGCCGGCTCAGCGGCCGGCGATAGCGAGAGTGCCTCGCGCTCCAGCCGGGCACGGACAAAGGCATCGATTGAGTCGCCGGCGCGGGCAGGGGCAGCGTTGGCCAACGGCGGGAGTTTCGGCCGTTCGGGCGCGCGATACGCCCAGTGAGTCTCGTAGGGGGCGCCCTCCGCGATCCACTGTCGCAGCACCGCGACTTCCTCGGGCTTGAGCCGGCGATTGTTGCCCTTCAGGGGCGGCATCCGCTCGTCGGGATCGTCGGTCGTGACGAACTCGAGCAGTTTGCTCTTCTCCGGGCTGCCCGGCACGATCGCGGCGTAGCCGCCAAGATTCATCAAGGCCGCTTCGCGCAGATCGAGCCGGAAGTCCGCCTTGCGATTATCGTCGTCGGGCCCGTGGCACTTGAAACAGGCGTTGGAGAGGATCGGCCGCACATCTCGCGTGTAGCTGATCCCGGTTTGCGCCGCGCGCACGGCGGCGGGGAAACACGCGAGCGCCGCTCCCACCAGCGCGGCCCGGAGTGGAATCGACCGCCGCATCACAGGTCCCGAATGAAGAGGTTGCGCCAGCGGCAATACGCGCCGTGGCCCCAGCGTTCCGGGCTGTTCGGCGTGTGGTGATGCACCTCGAGCGCGATGTGTCCCCGCGGTCCGAGCAGCGCGGCCACCGCATCACGGTTGTAGCCCTCGCGCTGCAGGTTCGCGGCATCGAGCTCGGCGATCTTCACGTCGTTGATCCAAGTCGTCAGCGTCGGGATGGCGCCGCGGCAGCGGATGCGCAGCGTATTCCATTCGCCGACCCGCCAGGCCTTGAAGAAGGCGTCGGGCGGGCAGCCGTAAGCGAGCCCGGCCGGCTCGGTCGGCGGCACCGCGCGCGGGCGCAGCGCGCGCACCCGGCGGCCCTCGAGTTCGCCTTCGAACGAGTAGTGCCGCACGCGGAAGTTGCCGATGCCATTGCCGTAGAAGGTGCCGATGCTGCCCTCCTGCCGGTAATCGATGTGGATCTGGTAGCCCTGCGCGCCGAGGGGAGTGGTGCGGACCATCACGCCGGTGTCGGTCGGCCAATCAGGGTTGGCGTCGACCAGGAGTTCGAAGTCTCCGAATTTAGCCTCGGTGATGAGGTAGGCGCCCAGGCCCGAACCCGCCGGCTGCTGGCCGCCGAGGATTACTCCGTCCTCCACCCGCCACTCGCCGCGGTGCGCCGCGGCGACGCGATAAGCCTCGCTGTCGGGGCCAGGCGCAGATTCACCCGGCGCGCGGGCGACCGGGAGCCGCGGAATCGCCCGCCAGCCGTCGAGCGAGCGGCCATCGAACAAAGGGCGGAAACCCGCCGGCACCGCGCGCGTGCGCGGCACCGCGAGCAGCGCGAGCGCAGCGGCCGAACCGGCCAGGAAGTTTCGACGGGGTAGTGGGGAACGCATATTATTGTTATTTTGCCACAGGGGAGGAGGAGTAACCATGACGAGATCGTGTTATTTCGGGGCGCCTCAGAACGTGCCCTTGACGCCGAACGTCCAGAGCGAGCCGAACTCGGTCCGACTGCGCAGCCGCGCGTCGACCGGCGTGTTCGGCCCGGCGACTTCGATGTCGAACGGCGTGTCGCCGATATTCCGCAGATTCGCGAAGAGGGCGAAACGCTTCGTCAGGTTATACTCGCCGATCAGGTCGAGCGTGAGCCGCTTGGAGGCCCACGTGTAGGTGCCGGGTTCGATGCTGCCGCCCGACGCGATCTCGCCCAGTCGCTGACGGCCGCGGAAATGCCAGTGCGCACGGACGTTGAACTTCTCGCGCGTGAGGCTGGCGCCCCAACTCGCAGTCTTCGGCACCGCATTGACGCCGGTGAAGCTGCCCAGGTTCGCGCCGGTCACCCGTGAGCTGCTCGCGTTGGCGAACACCTGCACGCCTCGCGCCCACGCGGGGAGGAACGTCAGCGCCTGCTTGTAGCCGAAGTCGACACCCTCCATCCGCACCTTGCCCGCGACGTTCGCCTGCGTGGAGATCTCGTAGCCGCCGTATTCGGACGGATCGAGCCCGTAGAACTCAAGGAAGTCGGGCGTGGCCTGTAGCACCGAGCCGCCGAAGAAATTCTCGATTTCACGCCGGTAGGTGCCCACCGAGACCAGGCCGACGCCCTCGAAGTAGTATTCCAGCCGCGCGGCGACACTCCGACCGCTCCAAGACTTGATGCCCGCGTTGTTCACCGTGATGCGGTTGGTCGTCGAAGGCGCGCGCGTCGTGTCCGGCAGCGTGATCCCGCCCGCGTATTGGTTGAAATTCGGCCGGCCCACGGACTCGTAATAGGCGGCGCGGGCGATCAGGTTTTGGCGCAGATCGTAGCTCACGTTCAGGCTCGGGAAGAGCCGCAGATACTCCTTGTCGGCCTTGGCGCCGCGCTCGATCAGGGTGAGGCGGGAGGCCGCCAGCGCATCGGTCGTGATGGGCAGCGGGGTGCCGGCGGCATTCAGGATCGGCCGGCCGGAGGCATCGCGCTGCACATTGCGCGTGGGGTCGTTGCGCGGACCCTCGGCGTCGATGTTCGTCTGCTCGGCGCGCAGACCGCCGACGAGCTTGAGCCGGCGGTCGAGGAATGCGACGTCACCGCGCAGGAAGGCGGCGCTGATCAGCTCGCTGACGTATTTCGAGTTCAGCAGGTCCGCGCGGTAGCGGTTGTTTTCGTTGAGCGTGAACTGGCCGGGGCTCGCGAGATAGCGGTCGCGCACCTTGCTGTTCTCGACGAACTGGCTGCCCGGGAAGCCGTAAGGGGCGGTGCGCTGCGCAAAGCCCAAGTCGATAAACGGTGCCGCCTGCTCGTCGCCCGAGTTCGCACGCTGGTCGGGCCCGAGATAGTTCAGCGGCAGGCTCGTGGCCCAGGCGTCGCGCGACGCCTCGCGCACGTCGATACCGGCCTTGAGCGAGACGGGCACGGCGGTATGAAGCTGGCGGGTGGCGTTGGCGAAGAAGGTCTTCTTGCGGTCGGTGTCGTAGGTGGACTGGTCCTCGGTGCTGATGAGGCTGTATCCATCGATACGATGCGGATCGATCAATGCGCCGGTGGCGGCATCGCGCGCGGTGATCGTGCCCGGGCGCAGGAAGGTGCTGTTGGCGAACTCGAGAGTGACGTTTTGCCGGCGTGCGGTGGTGTTGCGGAAGGCCCCCTTGGCGCTGGCGCGACTCTCGTTGGTGTTCTGCGAATAGCCGAGGCCGGCCTCGGCGTTCCAGACCGTGCCGGTGTGGCGCCACGAGAGCGTGGGCATCATCGTCTTGTTGTAGCGGTAGCGAAAGCCGGTCGCGAGCCGCAGCTCGCCCTGCCCCGGCTGGCTGCGCGTGACGGCGGCATTTGATCCGGGCGCGACGCTGTTCATCACGAAAAACAGATCATGCCGCGAGACCGGGTTGTCGTAGAGGGACCAGATGTAGCCCAGTGACAAGCGGTCGCGCTCGGTGAGCTTGTAGTCCACCGTCGCGCCGAACGAGACACGGCGGGTGTCCTTCGGCCGGTCGCCCAGAATGTATTGCGTGAGGTAGGGTTGGTCCGGCGTCGTGGTCGGGAACGTCGTGCCGTTGGTGCGCGAGGTGGTGCCGTGGCGGATGAGCTCGGAGACGCTCTCGTCGGAATACTGCTGCGACTCCCCGCCGGAAACCGTGAAGCCGAAGCGCTTGTTCACGGGGACGACGTAGGAGAAGTCGAAGCCCGGACGAATCTTGCGCGAGCCGTTGGTGAACGCCCCCGGCGTGCGCCCGAAGTCCTTGTAGTTGTCGCGCATCAGCACGTAGGTGCTCACGTTGAGGACCGGGCGCGCGCGCTCGAACGCGCTGCGCGGCACCATGTTCACCGAGCCGGAGAGCGCGGAGCCCTCCGTATCCGGGGTCGGTGCGAACGACACCTCGACGCGCGAGATGTTGTTGATCGAGATGAAGTCGACCTCGACATTGCGCGCGGTGCTGCCGCCGCCACCGGCGCTCGCGACGCTGAAGCCGTCGACGTTGACCGGCGTGTTCGCGGGCGGGACGCCGTTGATCGAGATCGAGCGGGCATTGCCACCGATATAGTCGATCGTGACGCCGGGAACGTATTTGAGGAACTCCGCGACGTTGCCCTCGGCCACGTTGCCCAGTTCGTCGGTGGAGACGACGCTCTTCATGTTCGGCGCGAAGCGCTGCTCGTTGATCGCGCGCGCGGCGCCCTCCATCTCGCGCGAGTTCTGGACCTCGAACTTCTTGAGCTGGATCGGCGCATCGGGCGAGGTGCCGCCAAGACGAAAATCCGCGGTGGCGACGCCGCCTGCCGTAACCGCCACCGACAACAACTGCGTCGGCAGACCGGTGCGAAACGCGCTGACCTGCACGGTGCGAGCGGGCACGTTCCCGAGGCGGAAATAGCCCGCGGTATCCGTAAACGCCTCCAGCGTCGTGCCGGGAACAGTGATGCGCACGCTTTCGAGGTAGTCGCCGTTGGCCGCCATCGAGACGCGACCTTCGACAATGCCGGTGCCCGACTGGGCGTGCAGGAGGGTGGTCAGGAACAAGGCCGCGAGGGCATGCGTAAGCCGCGCGAGGCGGCGCAAGGGAAACGAGCAGGGTTGGGTCATGGGGGTAAGCGCGACGCCATGCGGATTTCGCCGGGGTTCGCGTATTGACCATCATAGCGACGGCGGCTTACGCCCGCCATGACATGATGTTGTCATTACGATCCCGTTTGCTTGGGATGCGCTCTGCACCCTGACTTCTCGGCTCCCACTCCCTGTGATCCTCTCCCCGTGATCCTTCCGCGCGCGTCCCTCTGGCTGCCGGCGCGCAGCCTTGCCGGCTTGATTGCCTTGGCCGGATGCGGCCTCGCCCACGCCTTCGAGCCCGCGACCCCGGAGCTCCCAGGCGCGCTCGAGCGGGTGGTAAACGCGCTGAACGCGCGGATCCACGAACTTGACGCCGAGAGGCATGCGCTGGGTGAACGGTTGCGCGAACTTCCGACCCTTTCCGTCGGCCGCCAAGGCGAGCAGATTGGCTATCACACGCCGTTCATCGATGATCCGGATGCCGCACACACCATGCTCGTCGATCTCGGCCACGAACAGGCGGTCGATCTCGTCGCGCTCGTGCCGGTCTCGGCGGTGTTCCAGGGCGAGACGATCTCCGGCTACGGTTTTCCTCGCCGCTTCCGGGTGGAGACGGCCCGCGAGAGTTCGTTTACCGATGCGAACGTGGTGTTCGCGGCGGACGACGACGACGTGATGTCGCCCGGGTCCTACCCGCTGGTGTGGCGGTTTCCGGAGCGGATCGCCCGCTACGTCCGCATCACCGTGACACGACCGTGGCAGCGCAGCGACGGACGCTATCTCACTGCGCTGGGCGAGCTCGCCGTGCTGCAGGCCAACCGGGTCATCTCGGTCGGAGCACGCGTCACGGGCCCGATGCTCGAGTCATTTCCCACTTGGAGCATCAACAATCTGGTCGACGGCCAGACCGATCTCGGACTCCCGGTCAGCCGCGAGGCCAGCGTGGCGAACGGCTTCCGTTCCGACGTCTCGCCTTCGCCCTACACGCGCAGATGGATCGAGCTCGATCTCGGGCGCGAGCGACCGCTCGACGCGGTGCATCTCATTCCCGCGCATCCGATCGACGCGCCGAATCGCCAGGCGCACGGCTTCCCCACGCGCTTCCGGGTGCTCGCGTATCCGGAGGATCGGTTGGCGCCCGCGCGGCCGCTGGCGGATTTCTCGCGGTCCCCGTTTCCCAATCCCGGCGACAACCCCGTGATCGTGCCGGCCGCCGGCCAGCGCGCGCGCTATGTGCGCATCGAAGCCGAAGAGCTCCGCACGGTCAGCGGCGGCGACCGGACCTACGCCCTCGCCCTGTCGGAACTCCAGGTCTACAGCGAGGGCCGCAATCTGGCGCCGGCGGGCTCCGTCACCGCGAGTGACGTCATCACCGGGTCCGCCCGCTACGCGGAAGTCTGGTCGCCCGTGTTTCTGGTCGACGGGTTCAGCAGCCAGAACCGGCTCATCGAGCTCGATGCCTGGCTGCTTGGGCTCGACGAGCGCCGTCGCGTCGAACGCCGCATCGCCGCCCTTGCGATGGAACAGCGCCGGGAACGCGAGCGGACGACCACGCGGCTCTTCGGCACGACGGTTGGACTGCTCGGGCTCGTCGCCATCGCTGTCCCCGTGAGCATCTACCGGCGCCGTCGCGAGCTCGCGGCGCAGCGCGCGGTGCTGCGCGCCCGCATCGCGCGCGATCTGCATGACGACATCGGGAGCCGGCTCGGCGGCATGCGCCTGATCAGCGAGGCGCTGATTCACGAGCCCAACCTGCCGCCCGCAGCCCGCGAAGACGTGGGCTTCATGCACCGCTCCATCCGCGAATCAATCGATGCCATGCGCGACATCGTGTGGCTGCTCGACCGCCAGCAGGGCACCGCCCGCGAGCTAGTCACGCACATGCGACAGGTCGTGACCGACACCCTCGGACACGTTGCGGTGGGTTTCGAGACCGACGGCGACATCCCCGAGGCCCCGCTCGAGATGGAGCTGAGGCGCCACGTGCTCTTCGCGTTCAAGGAAGCGCTCGCCAACTGCGCCAAGCACGCGCAGGCGCGCAACGTGAGCTGCCGCGTCACCTGCACCGACCGCACCCTCCGCTTCACCGTGGAGGACGACGGCCGCGGATTCGACCGGTCCGCCACCCGCGGCGGTCACGGCTTGAACAACCTGGCCCAGCGCGCCGCCGCCGTGGACGGCACGGTGCGGATCGAGAGCGCGCCGGGGCGCGGCACGACGATTGGTTTCACCGCATCGCTGCAGGGCGGGAAGCATCGCATTTCCTGATGGAGACCGAACGATTGCTCGACGTGTGGCTGATCGAGGACAGCGCTGTGTATCGGCGCGGTCTGGCCCGGGCCATCGCCGGCGCGCCCGGCCTGCGGTGCGCGCGGGAGTTCGATGCGGCCGAGGCGGCGCTCGCCGCACTTGCCGACGCTCCGCCGCCGGGGGTCATCCTGCTCGACGTCGGCCTCCCCGGCATGGACGGGTTGCGCGCGCTGCGCGAGATCCGCAGCCGGAGGCCGGAGTCGCGCGCGATCATCCTCACGGTCTTCAACGACACCGAGAAAATCCTCGATGCCCTTTGCGCGGGCGCGAACGGCTATCTGCTGAAAACGGCGTCGTCGGACGACGTCGTCACCGCGATCCGCCAGGCCGCGGAAGGCGGCATGCCGATGACACCCAACGTCGCCTCGCGCGTGCTCACGATCTTCAACCGGATCGTCGCCGCGCAGCCCGCGACGCCGGATCCCTACCGCTTGACGAGTCGCGAACGAGAAGTGCTCGAGAAAATGGCCGATGGCCTGGTCACAAAGGAAATCGGCCAGCGGCTCAGCGTGAGCGCCCACACCGTCACCAACCACATCCGCAGCATCTACGCGAAGCTGCACGTGAACACGAACACCGCAGCGGTCGCGAAGGCGATTCGCGAACGCCTGATCTGATCCTGCACGCCGCGAACCTCGCTTCGAATGCGTCCTGATTGGGTGCTGTGCCGCCTCTCGGCCTCGGCCCACGCGCAGTGTGCGCCGTTTGTTCGCGTAGTGAGGGTAGCGCACGTTCCTTCCACTCCGGTTTCGCTTCTGCCGAAATCAGCGGGACCTACCGGAACTAATCGCGGCCGGCGGCTTGCGCAGCTCGTGCCTGAGCACGGCGAGGAAGCGATTGTTTCGCGCAGCCGGCGCTAAACTCAGGAGGCCATCACCGACTGCATTTCGAAACTCAGCTCGTCGTCTCGCACGGTGAATATCAGATGGTCGCACCTTCGACCAAACCAACCGCCTCACAGAGCCGCCAAAAGCACCGGCCGTCGACCTTCATGCCCTGCGAATAGTAGTCCGCCTGCCGAAGGTATTCACCCAAGGCGTGACTAAAGACCTTACACGTTCGAATGGTCAACATGCCCCACTTCCACTCTATCCAAACGACCTCGACGAACCTGAAATCGAACTACCAAAGCCACGAGTCACCACTGAAACCCACTCATCGAAGTGAACCAAAACAAAGCGACAAAGACGCAACCCAATCATCAAAACGAAGCCAAATAACCTCACTCAATGGGAGTATCCAAAGACCTGATCGAAGCAAAAGCCTGCACAAACTTAATCTGATCACGAAAAATAAAAGAAAAGCATGGGTCAGGACACCAACGTCCAGCTATTCGCTGGGACCATTTCAGCAATGACCTGAGGAGCTTACATGACCAGCAGATGAGCGGCACCATCCGCACCGTCTACCTATAAGTCCGTGGACACGCCACCCCTAGCGTTCGCTAGGAATCCGTCGCTAGTCCGCCACTACATCGCTACTGAACCACCACTTCGCCACTACTCGACCACTACTCGATTTGATCGTGAACGGCGGCGTTGACCCGAATGACCGCTGAGCGCGCGCAGAAAAGCGCAGCAGACCACGAAAAAATTACCTTACACAGCCGCCTGAAAGCAGGCTCGCTGGGAGCGCCCGCGCGGAGCGCACATTCAGTTGCGCCAATGTTCGCTCAGTCGGTCTCGTTCGGCGGCCAGGAGCCGCGCATGCGGATCATGCTCGGCGAGGAACAGAGGTAGGCGCGTGTCCAGCGCGCGTCGGATGGTCGGTGTCCCGAGATAGCCGGGTGCGC
>CAMBVX010000061.1 GCA_945871085.1 Opitutus sp. GAS368
GCTCTTTGCCTTAGAATTATTACGGGAGCCAAAACCGTCGCGGAAGATGCTAGGCCGTCCATCGGAAAGCAGACGCTGCGGAGGAGGCGCCCACCTTAACCTAAAAAGGTCCTGAGCCTTTGGGCATACGGCACAGGTGGGGTGTCACTTTTTTTCCTTCAGATCATCTACTCATGAGTCCAACGGTCTACCACATCCTTCACGTCAGCTCCCTGCTCGTGCTCTTCGGCTACACATTCTATGCGTTCGCCGCTCCGGCGGAAAGCCGCAAGCGCGTGCTCATGATTACGGGCATCGCAAGTCTGGTGATGCTGGTCGGCGGTTTCGGACTCATCACCAAGCTACGGATCGGATTTCCGGGTTGGATCATTGTGAAGATCGTGTGTTGGCTCGGCCTTTCGGCCATCGCCGGGATGGCTTACAAGCGTCGGGCTCAGGCCAATACCCTCATGCTCGTGACGCTGGCGCTCGCGATCACGTCGGTCCTGATGGTTTACTTGAAACCGTTCTGACGGACGAACGCCGCATATGATTGGTTCGCTCTGCGGCGTGTGGATCGATGAGACGGGGCGGGTGTTTACCACTGTGGCCGTGGCTGACGGTGGACGCGAGGAACGGCTGGAAGCGTTTCGTCCCTTTGGTTGGCTCAACGATACGCCGCCGGACACAAATCTCCACGGACTGACGTTGGAGAAATTGCAGGGCCCGGGGCCGTTTGACCGGCTGGTGCACGCGGAGAGCCTCGGGGTGTTTGAGACGTTCACCAAGGCGGCCAAGCAGACTTCGATCAGCTTGGACGTGATCCGTCCACTCGAAAGCCAGTACCTCCTGCAACACCGGCAACGCCTGTATCGCGATCTGAACTTCGCCCAGGTGCGGCGTTGCCAACTCGACATTGAGACGGCGTCGGCGGACGGTGGATTTCCCGATGCCGCGCGAGCCGGTGACCGCGTGCTGGCGGTCGGGCTGCGCTGCGGCGGAAAGAATCGGTTGCTCGTGCTCGATGAAATGACGGATGCGGCGGAAAAAAAACTACTGATCGCCTTCAACATCGCGCTCGGTGAAATCGATCCGGACGTGGTCGAGGGTCACAATATTTTCAAGTTCGACCTCGATTACCTTCGGCAGCGTTGCCGGCTGCATCGGGTACCGTGCGCGTGGGGGCGCTACGGGCAAAAAGCGTCGTTTCGGAATTCGCGGCTGAAAGTGGCGGAACGCTGGATTGATTTTCCACGTTGCGACCTGCCGGGGCGCGCCGTCGTCGACACATATTTATTGGTCCAGCTTTACGACATCACGACGCGTGAACTGACGTCGTATGGTTTGAAGGACGTGGCGATCTATTTGGGCATCACCGAAGAAGACAGCCCCGAGCGCACCTACATCGCGGGCAACAAAATTCAGGAAGTGTTCGCGACAGATCGCGCGCGATTTCTCGCCTACCTGACCGATGATCTGCGCGAGACGGAGGGACTCGCGGATCAGCTGCTGCCGACGTATTTCGAACAAGTGCGGACGTTTCCGACGATGTTGCAGGAGGCGACGCTGCGCGGCGCGACGTCGAAAATAGACCTGTTGTTCCTCGAAGAATACTATCACGCGCGGCAGGCGTGTCCGGTGCCGCCGGAGGTGCAGGCCTTCGAGGGCGGCTATACGCGGAGTTTTCAAGCAGGCGTATTCAAACACGTGCTGCATTTCGACGTGGCGTCGCTCTATCCGAGCCTACTGCTCCATATCGCCCGCAATCCCAAGAACGACACGCTCGGGGTGTTCGTGCCGCTCCTGCGGCGCCTGCGGGAGTATCGCTTAAAATATAAGCAACTGGCGAAGAGCGGCGCGACCGAGGAAGAGCGCGCGGAGGCGCAGGCGCGGCAGGTGAACTTCAAGATTCTGATCAACTCGTTCTATGGCTACCTCGGCTTTTCAGGCGCGCGCTTTGGCGATGGCGAACTCGCGGCCGAAGTTACGCGGCTCGGACGCGAGCTCTTGCAGCAGCTGATCGACGAATTTGCCCAGCATGGCTGCACGATCCTCGAAGCGGACACGGACGGAATTTACCTATCGTCGGAAAAATATTTTGCGCGGCCGGAACAATTGCTCGGGCTCGTCGCACCGATTTTGCCGGCTGGCATCGAACTCGAACACGACGGGCGCTACGCGGCGATGTGGTGCTACAAGGCGAAGAACTACGCGCTCTACGACGGGAAGAAAGTTATTTTGCGTGGTAGCGCGCTGCGCTCACGCGGTATCGAGCCGTATCTGAAGAAACTGAGCGACCGGCTGATTTATTTTCTCGTCGGTGCGTCGACGGAGTCGCCAGTGCCGCTGGTGGAAGACTACCGAAAGCGGCTCGCGGGGCGGGAAGTGCCGGTGGCGGAATTGGCGAAGAGCGAGACACTTAACCAGAATCCGGACGCTTACGAACAGCTGATCGCGACGGGCGGGAAACCACGCCGGGCCTCGGCGGAAGTCGCGTTGCAGATGTCGCCACGCCCGCGCATGGGCGAGCGCGTAAGCTATTACATTACGGCGAAGGCCAAGGGGAAAACGAGCGACTGGCAGCGCGCCAGGGCACTGGCGCTCTATGATGCGACTACGGCACCCTACGACCCGGAGTATTACGCCGATAAGCTCGACGATTGGTTGGAGCGGTATGGAAATTTCATCGGAGTAAAGCCGCTAGGCGACGGGCAGGGCGAGTTACTGTAGGACGGAAATGAAAGGCCGCGCTGGGTGGCGCGGCCTTGAGGGAGGAATCAACAAGGCGGGTCCGAGACCGCGCCCTCCGGCGATCAGGTCCAACGGAGATCGGTACGCGAGAGTGGGAACTGGCGGACGCGTTTGCCGGTGGCGGCAAAGATCGCGTTGCAGATCGCGGGGGCGACCGGGGGCAACGCGGGCTCTCCCAGGCCCGTGGTCGGGAAGGCCGTCTTCAGGAAGTGCGTCTCGATCTTCGCGGGCGCATCCGTGATGCGGATCATCGGATAATCGTTGAAGTTGGATTGCACCGTGCGGCCACGCTCAATGTTGAGTTCCTGATACATCAGTACGCCCATCGCATCGATGACTGAACCTTCCACCTGATTCTCCGCGCCGCTCAGATTAACGACCTGCGCACCGATATCCACGCCGGTCACGAAGCGATCCACTTTGAGTTGGCCGTCTTTTGAGACGGTGACTTCGGCCACTTGGGCGAAATAGCCGCGGTGACTGAAGTGGAAGGCGAGGCCGGCGCCGGAGCCCTTCGCAAATTTCTTGGTACCCCAGCCGGCCTTCTCGGCGGCGAACTTGAGGACGTTGCGCATGCGGGCGACGTTGTAGCCGGCGGGAGGTTGTTTGCCCTTGGCGGCTCCGCCGGGGTTGCCGGCGGGCATTTCGTCTTTGTCGCCGAGGAGTTCAAGGCGGAGTTCGAGCGGATCACGACCGCCGGCGTGGGCAAGTTCGTCGATGAAGCTGTGCATGACCCACGCAAAGACGCAGCTGCCCGGCGCGCGCCACGGGCCCATGGGCCAACCGGTGTCGAACATGGTTTGCTCGGCGTGGTAGTTGGCGATCCAACGGCCGGGAAATTCGTCGCCGCTCAGGCCGCCGCCGCTGCCAGGGCTGCCGCCTTCGCCGAAGGTGAAGCAGTGGTTTTTCCAGGCGACGACTTTGCCTTTGGCGTCGACGCCGCCTTTGAGGAAGTGGATGCCGCCGGGGCGGTATTGGTCGTGGCGCAGGTCGTCTTCGCGTGACCACGTGAGCTTCACGGGCGCGTTGACCTTTTGCGCGATGGCGGCGGCTTCGATGAGGTAGTCGGCGCCGATGCGACGGCCGAAGCCGCCGCCCGCGCGGTTGAGGTGGAGTTTGATTTTGTCGGGAGCGATGCCGAGGACGCGGTTTACCATCCCGGTGCCGATAGACGGGATTTGGGTGGGCGACCAAATCTCCATGATGCCGTCGTGCCAGTGGGCTGTGGTGTTTTGCGGCTCGAGATTGGCGTGCGAGATGAACGGGTAGGTGTAGTGCGCCTCGACGGTTTTCGTCGCACTCGCGAGGGCTGCATCGGGATCGCCGTCTTTGCGCAGGGTCCGTTGGCCGGGTTGGGTGGATTTTTCTTTGGCCTGAGTAACAAAGGTCTCCCAACTCTCGTTCACGACCTTGCCCTCGTCCCACACAATTTTCAGCTGCTTGCGGGCGCTGAACGCGGACCACGTGGAGTCGGCGATGATGGCGACGCCGGGGACGAGTTCCTTCACCTTGCCGTTACCTTCGAGGATGAAGGCATCTTTTACACCGGGCAAGGTCTTGATCTGATCCAGATTAGCACTGACGACTTTACCACCAAACGCGGGGCATTTTTCGTAAATGGCGTAGAGCATGCCGGGCAATTTCACGTCGATGCCGAAGAGCGATTTGCCCGTGACGATCTTGGGGGTGTCGAACTGGGCGATGCGCGTGCCGAGGAGCTTGAAGTCTTTCGGTTGTTTAAGCGTGACAGCATCCTTGGCGGGCACGGGAAGGGCGGAGGCTTTGGCGACGAGTTGTCCGTAGGTAAGCTTCTTGCCGGAGGTGTGAATGACCGTGGCTTTTTCCGCGCGGCATTCGGTGACCGGGACGCCCCACGTTTGCGCGGCGGCTTGCACCAGCATGGTGCGAACGGTGGCGCCGACGACGTGGAAATTATCGTAATTGCTCGGAGTGGATTGGCTGCCGCCGGCACTTTGGCCACCGTATTTCTTTTCATCGAAATCGCCCTGCTCGATCGAGATGTCCTTCCATGGCACTTCGAGTTGCTCCGCGATGATCATCGGGAGCGAGGTCTTCACGCCTTGGCCCATTTCGGGCTGCTTAGAGACGATGGTGACCGCGCCGGTGGGTGAGATGCGGACAAAGGCGTTGGGTGCGAAGTCGCCCGTCGCGGCGGCATCGGCGGCAGCGGCTTCGCCACCGGAGCGGATGTAGAAGGCGAGGGCAAAGCCGCCGCCGGCGAGACCGGTGAGTTTAAGAAAATCACGACGACCGACGGATTGAGCGAGGGTGGGCGTGCTCATCGGGCACCTCCTTGGCCAGCGGTCGTAAGGCCGGCGGCGAGTTTGATCCCGGCGCGGATGCGCATGTAGGTGGCGCAGCGGCAGAGGTTGCCGGCCATGGCGCCGTCGATGTCTTCGTCGTTGGGCTTCGGGTTATCTTTCAAGAGAGCGGCGGCGGTCATGATTTGGCCGGATTGGCAGTAGCCGCATTGGGCGACGTCGAGGTCGGACCACGCTTGTTGCACGGGGTGGAGTTTGCCGGATTCGGCGGCGAGGCCCTCGATGGTGGTGACCTTCATTTTCCCAACGGTGGAAACGGGCGTCATGCACGCGCGGGTGGGCACGCCATTGAGGTGGATGGTGCAGGCGCCGCACATGCCGACGCCGCAGCCGTATTTGGTGCCGACGAGATCGAGGGAGTCGCGCAACACCCAGAGGAGCGGGGTGTCCGAAGCCACGTCCACCGAGCGGGACTGGCCATTAATGGTGAGGGTGTATTTGCTCATGGAGAAAGGGGGCTGTGACGAAGAACTGAGAAGAGGGGCGGAGTCGTGTCGGACGGTAGTAATTTGAGCACTGCGGTCAACGTGTGAGCGGTGATTGTTTGCGAAAACCGTTAAGCGCTGGAGTCGGACGTTTTGCTGTCTGGGGCGGGCTTCAGGCCAGCCGAGAGGCCACACCCGCACTGATGGCGGGCGTAAAGCCCGCCCCACAAGGCTGCGCTCGCTGAGCAACCAGCAACCCCGATCTACTTGGCGGCAATGCGCTGGGTGACCCAGTCAACGATCGCGGCATCGTCGTCGCCGAGGCGCCAGACGAGGGAGAGGAACTCGGCGGGAAAAATATCGTGCTGCCGGAAAAAGTCGCGGTCGCCTCCGCAGCAATACATGAGCGAGGCCGGCAATTCACCGCGGAGTTTGGCGCGGGCCTTCGGAATTAGGCGGGGAAGCCATTCGATGCCGCGCACCGTGGCGTTTTTCGGCGGCAGGGTGGCGGCGGCGAGGACGACAGCGAGGGCGCGACCTCCTTGGACGTTGAGGAAGTAGTCGCGCCGGATGCATTCGATAGCGAGGGCGGTCTCGCCGTCGGGTTCCGCGTAGTTGTTCCGGTCTTCCGCGTAGTCGTAGAGTTGCTGGGCGGTCAGGCCGTTGGCGGACAGGAAGGTAATTTCTTCCGGGGAGAAAAAATGGTCGGTCCCGCGTCTTCCGGAAGAATAGCGGGCAACGGATTGTTCGAACAGAGAGTGAAACGTGCGGGCGAATGCGTAGTGTTTCATGGTGGAGCGGACGGACCCGGCGGGACGGCTCAGTCAGTAGCCGGGCGGAAGTCGATCAGGCGTTTGAAACGGTCGACCCGATCGACGACGACGTTGAGGCGGCCGTTGAGGGCGAAGGACTTCTTCGTTTTGCGGCCGACGAGTTTGGTGCCGTCGTCTGCGGGGACGTAGCGGTCGTCGGTGAGTGCGTTGGTGCTGATGAAACCAAAGGTCATCGATTCGACGAGTTCGATGAAGAAGCCGTTGGGCCGGACGTCGGTGATGACGGCGAGGAACTTCGTGCGGGGAGATTTATCGAGTTCACGTTCGAAGAATTCGAGGAGCTTGATCTTCACGCTTTCGCGTTCGGCTTCGGCGCTGCTGATCTCGGTGAGGCTGATGTGTTCGCCGAGCGCTTGAATCCGGGCGAGATCGTAGCGCGCATTGCGCGCGGGCGGAATCGCATGGCCAGCGTGTTTCTCCAAGTAGGTGTCGAAGACGCGATGGACGACGAGGTCGGCGTAACGGCGGATCGGCGAGGTGAAATGGGTGTAATCATTTTTCGCGAGGCCGTAGTGGCCGTCGGGCGTGGCGCGGTAGGCGGCTTTTTTCAGACTGCGCAGGAGCTGTGTGCGGAGGGTGTAGCCCTGCGGATGCGCGGCGAGGGTGACGAGGAGTTTGACGATTTCGGCGCGGACGCTGAGGTCGCCGACAGGGATGGCGAAGGAGTCGAGCAGGCCGCGAAACTCTTCGAGTTTTTCGGCATCGGGCTCGTCGTGGACGCGGTAGAGAGAGGGGAGCTGGTGTGTGCGCGTGACACGGGCGACAGCTTCGTTGGCGGCGAGCATGAACTCTTCGATGAGTTGGTGGCTCTCGTCGTGGGTGATTTTTTCGAGGCGGTCAGCGTAGCCCTTTTCGTCGACGAAGATCTTGGTCTCGGGCATGTCGAGATCGAGGCTGCCGTGGGCCATGCGATCCTTGCGGAGGCGCGCGGCGATTTTCCAGAGGGCGCGGCACCACGTCTGGAGGTCGTGCAATTCGGCGTCGGTGAGGTCGCGGAGGGCGCGGCCGGTGGAGCCGGTTTGGTGTTTCGCGGGGAGCGGGAGGGCGCGGATCTTTGCGAGGTCGTCCTCAAACATAAAGGCGTAGGCCTGTTTGTAAGTGAGACGTTTGCGGCTGCGGATGACGGTGTTGGCGTAGGTGGTTTCGCGGAGGCGGCCGTTTTTGGCGAACGTGAGAAAGACGGCTTTGCAGAGGCGGTCCTGGGCTTCGACCAGGGAGCAGAGGCCGTTGGAGAGTTTTTCCGGGAGCATCGGAATCACGACGCCGACGAGGTAGGTGGAGTTGCCGCGGCGTTGGGCTTCGCGGTCGATGGCGGTACCCGGGTGAACGTAGGTGGAGACGTCGGCGATGTGGATACCGACGCGGACTTCACCGCCGTCGAGCGGTTCGTAGGAGAGAGCGTCGTCGAAGTCCTTGGCGTCGTCGGGATCGATTGTGAACACGACTTTCTCGCGATAGTCGAGGCGGCCTGGGAGCTCGGAGGGGAGAACGCGATCGGGGATGAGTGCGGCCTCGCGTTCGACGTCGGAGGGAAATTCGGTGGCGAGATTGTGTTTGAGGAAAATGCCGAGGAGCTCGGCGCGAGGCTCGTGAGTGCGGCCGAGGCGCGAGGTGATCGTGCCGGTGAGGGCATCGGAGCGGTGATTCCATTCGCCGAGTTTGACGACAACTTTGTCGCCTTCCTGCGGGACGGGTTTCAGGCCACTTTTGGCGGGATCACCGACGGCGATTTCGTAGCTGAAGCGCGGGTCGTCGGGCTGCACGACGTATTCGCGCCGGCCCTTGCGGAGGTTACCGACGAGGGTATCCCGGTCGCGCTCGAGCACGCGGATGACGGCGCCGATTTTTTCGCCGGGGCGGCGGCCTTTGCGGCCGGGATATTCGCGGGCGAGGACGCGATCGCCGGGGAGGGCGACGCCGGTATCCTCTGGGAAAACTTGGAGGGCGGGCTGGGCATCTTCGTTAAGCACGGCTTCGCGCACGACGAAGGCGGAGCCGCCGGCGCGGAATTGGATGCGGCCAATGAGTTCACCCTTGCCGAGTTTCGGTGCGAGGATCGGTTTCTTGGGCGCGGGTGCGGGTGCGCGGGACGGGGCGGATGTTTTCGGCGAAGCCACGGGCGAAACACCCGGGCGACGGGAACTCACAGGCGAGACGCCTGTGCCACGCGAGCTCACAGGCGAGACACCTTTGCCGCCGAGGGAGTAGGTGTCGGGCGTTGGGGTGACGGGAAAGCCGGGGCCGCGGCGCGTGGGGGCGAAGACGGGGCGTTTTTCCGGGACGCGTTGTTCCTCGGCCCTGGATCCATGCGGGGATATGCGGCCGTTGCCGGAGCGAACGTAGTTACCGCTTTTCAGGGCGAGGCGCACCTCGTGGGCGAGCATGGTACGTTGTTTTTTGTTCAGGCCGAGGCGGCCAGAAAGCTCAAATTCGTTGGCCGGCTTGTAATTCGGGTCTCGCAGGTGGGCGAGGAGGAGTTCACGGAGATTCATGGGATGGTTTCGAGTCACGACGCGCGGGCCATGCTTTGAGATTGGCCTTACCAAAGAGTCCGGTATTACTTCGGGCGATGAAAATCGTCCACGCGGCGAGTGAGCTCTATCCCTACTTAAAAACTGGTGGTCTGGCGGACGCCGTCGCGGCGCTGACCGGGGCGTTGGCGGACCATGGCCACGAAGTGTCCGTGTTTTTGCCCGGCTATCGGGCCGTGCTGGAGCACAAAGATGCGGCTGGGGCGGAGCGGAAGCTCCGCCTAAAGATTGAGATGGGCGACCAGTTTTTGTCGGGAGACGTCCGGGTATTTTCACCGCGGAAAAATTTACAGGTTTACCTGATCTGTCGGGACGAATTTTTTGATCGGCGAGCGCCCTATGGGAACGGGGAGCGCGATTTTGAGGACAACTCCGACCGGTTTGTCTTCTTCTGCAAAGGGGTGGTCGAGACGCTGCGGTTGGCAGATTTGCAGGCGGATGTTGTGCATGGTCACGACTGGCAGGCGGCCCTCCTGCCGCTCCTGCTACGGGAAGCGGAGCGGCGGCATCGGGTGACGCTCGCGCTCAAGACGGTGTTTACGATTCACAACATCGCGTATCAGGGACTTTTTCCGGCGACGACGTTTGCGCGCACAAATCTGCCCGACGAGCTCTACCACATCGACGGCCTCGAGTATTACTCGCAGGTAAACTATATGAAGGGCGGCATCTTGTTTGCTGACCGCGTGACGACGGTGAGTCCGCGCTATGCGCGCGAGATCCAAACGCCCGAGTTTGGTTGTGGCTTGGATGGCGTGGCGCAGACGCGGGCAGAGGATATCGTGGGACTGCTCAATGGCGTGGACACGGCGGTGTGGAATCCCACGGTCGATGCACTGCTCCCGGCGCGTTACTCGCGGGCGGACCTGAGCGGTAAGGCGGTGTGTCGCGCGGAACTGCTGAAGCAGGTCGGGCTGGCGGCGAATTTCACGGGGCCCATCTTCGGAATCGTGGCCCGTTTTGCCGATCAGAAAGGCATCCACCTCGTGCTGGCGAATCGCGATTTTTTTCTCGGGAAAAATCGTCGCTTGATCGTGCTCGGATCAGGCGACAAACGACTCGAGGACGAGATGCGGGCGCTGGCGACCGAGGCCCCGACGAACGTGGCACTGGTCGCAAGACTCGATGAGGCGATGAGCCATCTGATCGAAGCGGGCAGCGATTTTTTTGTGATGCCATCGCTCTTTGAACCGTGCGGGCTGAACCAGATGTATTCACAAGTCTATGGCACGGTGCCGATCGTGAGTCGGGTGGGCGGTTTGGCAGATACGGTGACCGATGCCGACGAGTTGCCGGGGAGCGGCACCGGGCTGATGTGCGAGCCGACAGCAGGCAGTTTGGGCGACGCCTTGGAGCGAGCACTGGTGCTGTTTGCCGACAAACCGCGCTACGCGGCGGTGCAGCAACGGGGCATGGCGCGGGATTTTAGTTGGGAAGTGGCCGCGGCGGGTTACGAAAATCTCTACCGCGAGGCGCTTTAGGCGGTCCCATCGGGCGAGGGTAAACTCCGCCCCAGCCAAATATCGCGGGGATAAACCCCGGCCCACAACGAACTCGGCTGCGGGATATTTTCCCGCGTCACTTGCAATGGGCGAGGTGTGCGCTTGCCTCTGCGCGTGGCCGCTTCACCCACGCTTCTTTGGTTCCGACACGACCTGCGCTTGCAGGATAACCTGGCTTTGCAGGGCGCGCTCGCACGTGGCCCGGAGATTGTGCCGGTTTTCATCTTCGACGACGCGGCGGCGGGGCGTTGGCGTATGGGCGGGGCATCGCGCTGGTGGTTGCATCACGCCCTGGTGGCAATGGATGCGTCGTTGCAGGGGCTCGGGTCGCGGTTGGTGATCGCGCGGGGCGATTCGGTCCAGGAGCTGCGGGCTCTGGTGCGAAAAACCGGCGCGGGCGCAATTTATTGGAATCGCCGCTACGAGCCGGCGTTGATCGCGCGGGATTCCGCGATCAAGGCGGAGTTCCTGGGCGCTGGACTGGACGTGAAGAGTTTCAATGGAGCGTTGCTCAACGAGCCGCACACGATTGCGAACAAGGCGGGTGGACCTTTTCAGGTGTTTACGCCCTACTGGCGACACTGCCTCGCGCTACCCGTAGAAAAACCGGTGAAATACACAGCGAAGAATTTGGGGCCTCCCCCGCAGCTGCTGCGGTCGCTGGAAATCGCAGAGCTGGAGTTGTTGCCAAAGGTCAAATGGGACGCGGGGGTTTCCGCGCTCTGGCAGCCGGGCGAAGCGGGCGCGGCCAAGCGACTGAAGCAGTTCACGGCGCGCGCCATGGAGAACTATGTGGAGACGCGGAATCTCCCGGACCGCGACGGCACTTCGATGCTTTCTCCGTGGCTCCACTTTGGCGAAATTTCGCCGCGACAGGTGTGGGCGGCGGTCGCGGCGAAGGCGAAAGACGCCGGCGTTTTTCCTCCGAGCAATGGCGCGCGAGTGTTTCTCAGCGAAGTCGGTTGGCGGGAGTTTGCGCACCACCTGCTGTATCATTTTCCCCACACGCCCGAGCGACCGCTGCGGCCAGATTTCGAGGAGTTCCCGTGGGCCGAGGACCCAGGAGGGATCAAGCTGCGGGCGTGGCAGCAGGGGCAGACGGGCTACCCGATCGTCGATGCAGGTATGCGACAACTCTGGCACACGGGCTGGATGCACAACCGGGTGCGGATGGTGGTCGCGTCTTTTTTGGTGAAACACCTCCGTCTGCCATGGTCGCACGGGGCCGGGTGGTTTTGGGACACGCTCGTCGACGCGGACCTCGCGAGCAATACGCTCGGCTGGCAATGGAGCGCGGGCTGTGGAGCGGATGCGGCACCGTATTTTCGGATTTTTGCGCCGGTGCTTCAGGGCGAAAAATTTGATGTCAACGGTGACTACGTGCGGCGGTGGGTGCCGGAGTTGGCGCAGATGCCCGCCGAAAATATCCACGCACCCTGGGAGGCACCGCTGCACGTGTTGGCGCAAGCGGGCGTGCGGCTCGGTCCGAAAGGTAATTACCCCCTGCCGATCGTCGACCACGCGACGGCGCGGGCAGAGGCGCTGGCGGCGTTCAAACAACTTCGTGGCGCGGGAGTCGTCACGCGCGATTGAGCATGAACGACGAGACCTTTTCTCTCTCCACGCGGATCGAGCGCCCGGCCGCCGAGGTGTTTGCATGGCACGAACGAGCGGGAGCACTGGCCCGGTTGTGTCCACCGTGGGAGCGGGTCGAGTTGGTGAAGTCCTCCGGAGGGGTGCGCGATGGTGCGACGGTCACGGTGCGCAATAAGGTTGGTCCGTTTTGGACGGAGTGGCGCGTCGAGCACCGGGACTACGTGGCGGGACGGCAATTTTGCGATGTGCAGGTGGCCGGGCCGTTTGCGCGGTGGGAGCATTGGCATCGCATCGACCCTGCTGGGCCGGGTGCGTGTGAGTTGACGGATGAAATTTTCTACCGCCTGCCGGGCGGTTCGCTCGGCCGGGTCGTCGCGGGTAGTTTCGTGCGACGAAAACTCGCGGCGATGTTTGCCTGGCGACAGGAGCGCACGAAGGCGGACTTGGAATTGGCCTCGCGCTACGGAGCCGTGCTGCCACGGCGAATTTTGGTCGCCGGTGCGTCCGGTATGGTCGGGAAGGCGCTCGTACCCTTACTGGAAACGCAGGGGCATCAGGTGGTGCGGCTGGTGCGGCGGCGACCGGCCAGCGAAGGGGAGGTCTACTGGAATCCGGCGGCGGGCGAGCTCGACGTGACCACGCTCGGTGCCGTGGATGCGGTGGTCAATCTGTCAGGCGAAAATGTCGGAGCCGGACGATGGACGAAAGGGCGACGCGACCGGATATTGCGGAGCCGGATCGACACCACACGGACCTTGGTCGGGGCGATGACAAAATCCCCGAGGAAGCCAGCGGTGTTTGTGAACGCTTCGGCGGTGGGATTCTACGGGGAACGCGGCGATGACGAATTGACCGAGCGGAGCGCGATCGGGAGTGGGTTCTTGCCGGAAGTCTGCCTCGTGTGGGAGACGCACGCGGAAGGAGCGGCGCGGGCGGGGATTCGCACGGCGTTGCTGCGCTTTGGCGTGGTGCTCAGTCCGACGGGTGGCGCGCTGGCGAAATTATGGCCCGTCTTTTGGGCCGGATTGGGTGGCCGCGTGGGCACCGGGCACCAGTGGATGAGCTGGGTGGGGCTCGACGACGCGGTGGGCGCGATCTACCACGCCCTCGTCGATGAACGCTGTGGCGGTCCTGTAAATGTCGTCGCACCCGAGGCGGTGACGAACGGCGTTTTTTCCGCGACGCTGGGGCGGGTGCTCGGACGCCCCGCGATGCTGCCAGTGCCAGCGGGTGCACTACGTTTTATTTTCGGAGAGATGGCGGATGCGACGCTGCTGGCGAGCACCCGCGTCTTGCCGACGCGATTACAGGAAAGCGGTTACGTTTTTCGCCAGGCGACGCTGGACGGCGCGCTGCGGTCCTGTTTGGGGAAATGAGTCCGGAAGCTGACACGCATCAAGTGAGGAGTGGTTCGATTTGGAGGTGACGCGACGTGAGCAAGGTTTTGCGAAGGCCAGCGGGCGTGAAGGGGGAACATTCTTCGCGGTCGGCGGTAGCGGCGACAAAATCGCAGGCGACGCAGGAGCAGCGAGCCGCGGCAGGGGGAGGGCGAAGCGACGTCTGGGAGATCAGGCGGATCGTCTTGGAATGGGGTCGGATTTCCCGAGGGAGGGCAGTTCCACAGCAGCCAAGCCGAGGGGCGTGCCTTCAACTCCGAGGTATGAATCGAGAGCGCGAGCAGATAGGCAAAGGGGTTGATGCGATTGAGCCAGCAGGTGAAGATGATGCTCGCACCCAAGTCGCCGGGCGGACGCACAAAGTAAACCCGAGCGACAGCTATTCTACGGTTACCCTGCAATTAGGGGAGGACATTGAGCTCATCGGGGCGGTGTAGCGGCAGGCGTCCCTGACCGCCGGTCTTGCGGGCGTGTCGCCCCACCCCACCGGCACGGAGGTCTGTGGCTACCCCAGGGCCCAATCGCCAACCCACGGGACTTCCGCCGCGCGATTCACGTCGTCGCCACCACGAACCAACTCACCGGTCACCTGGATCGACTGGGCTCGCCACCGTCTTCGTAAAGCCACCGTCAAGCGCCACCGTCGGCACGTTGCGCCTCGCCAACACCGGTCAATCCAACTTCGCCAACTCTTCGCGAATCACGCTCAATGTTTTCGCCAAAGCCCCGGCATTCGCCGTGCGCCAAACCAACGCCGCCGTCGCCAGCACCGCGCGCCGCCCAGAGTTGCGCATGAGTTCCTGCACGACTTCGGCCAACGCCTCGGCGTCGGCGACCTCGCGCGCCGCGCCGCGCGCGAGCAGATCGCGCGAGAGCAAACGGAAATTTCCCATCCCCGGGCCGAAGAGAATCGGTTTCCCGAGCGCCGCCGCCTCGACCGGGGTCTGTCCCTCCGTGTGCGGTGGCAGACTTTTCCCCACAAACACGACATCGGCCAACTGCGTGATTTTCCGAAGCTCGCCGGTGGTGTCGCCCACGAGCACATCAATCCCGCCTGGGGCCGGACCTTTGGAACGAAAATGATAGCTCAAACCAGCCTTCAACAGCATCCGCTCGATCTCGCTGCGCCGCTCAGCATGGCGGGGCACCAGTATCAGCGAACAGAGCACGCCACGCTCGCGGGTCAGTCGCAGGGCACCGAGCAGCGCCTCCTCCTCTCCCGGCCAAGTCGAAGCCCCGAGCAGCACAAGGCCGTCAGCCAGGCCGAGCTCGCTCCGCAATTGGGCGCGCTCCGAATCGGCGAGCGGCGGGATTTGCACATCCAGCTTAATGTTTCCTGTCATCGTCATTTGCGCCCCCGGAACCCCTAGTTCCCTAAACCGCGCCTCGTCCTGCGCGGAGCAAGGCAGCAAGCGAGTCACGCCGTCCAACATCAGCGGAGCCGCCGGGCCAAACAACCGCAGGCGCGAAAAACTCCGGTCCGAGAGCCGCGCGTTAATGCACACCACCGGCACGCCGCGCTTCGCCGCCTGCCGCATGTGCTCCGGCCAGCGCTCACCTTCCGTCAGGATCACGAGGTCGGGTGCGATTCGCCGCCACGCCCGGACTGAAAACGGCCACCAATCGATGGGGAAATAGGCCAGGCCCGCCGTGCTCCCGCGATAGCGGTCATGCGCGAGGCGATAACCCGTGCTGGTCGTCGTTGTGAGGTAGATTTCAACGCCATCATGCCGCAAGGCTTCGATCAACGGCCCGATCGCCAGCAGCTCACCGACGCTCACCGCCTGCAGCCACACTCGCCGCGTGCCCACCGTTTTCTTCCCCAGGCGCGGGTGCCCGCCGAAGCGTTGCGCGAAATTCTCCCGGTAGCCCCCGCGCTGCCGCATCCGCCAAAGGTAGGACGGAGCCATCACCAGCAGAACGGGTAGGAAGAGAAATCGGTAGAACCAAATCATCGCGCGAGACGGCCGTATTGGCCCAAAAGCCGCGGCTGGCGCAAAGGAAAACGTCTGCCCGCTTTTTCTTTGCGCCGCGCTGAGGCCTGTTGCAGGGATACGCCCATGCGTCTTTCGTTTTTCGGTCCTGCCCTGCTCATATTTTTTATTGGTCGCGCGCTCCCCCTGTTCGGGACCACCCCATTCGCCCACGAGGGCTCCGATCTCAAACCCGATCCCGCCGTCCGCTACGGCGCCTTGCCCAACGGCCTCCGCTACGCCCTCCGCGCCAATGCCGAGCCGAAACAACGCGCTTCGCTCCGCCTCCTCATCGAGGCCGGCTCGCTCCACGAAACCGAAGACCAGCGCGGGCTCGCTCACTTTCTCGAGCACATGGCCTTCAATGGCAGCGAACACTATGCCCCCGGCACGCTCGTCGAGTTTTTTCAACGCATGGGGATGAACTTCGGCGGCGACACCAACGCCTCCACGGGATTCGAGCGCACGCTTTACCTCCTCGAGCTCCCCGACACCAAAGCCCCCACCCTCGCCGAAGGTTTGCGCGTCCTCAATGATTACGCGGGCAGCCTCCTCTTGCTCACGCCCGAAATCGAGAAGGAACGAGGCATTATCCTGAGCGAGAAACGGACTGGCGACTCGGTCGGCTACCGGACCGCACTCGCGACCTACGGATTCCTTTTGGGCGGCTCGCTCTTTCCGCAGCGATTCCCGATCGGCGACGCCCAGATCATTGCCACAGCCGGACGCGAACGTTTCGTCGATTTCTATAACACGTGGTATCGCCCGGAACTCATGTCCGTCGTCATCGTTGGCGACATCGACGTCGCCGCGGTCGAGCAACAAATTGTGAGCGCGTTTACCCCGCTCAAGGCCCGCGGCCCCGCGCGGCCCGCACCCAAACTCGGAACACTCAACACCACCGAGGGCACCCGCGTGTTCAACCATTTCGAATCCGAGGCGCCCAGCACCAGCGTGCAATTGGCTACGGTCTCGGCCTACTCGCACGAACCTGACTCCGCAGCCAATCGGCTCAAACAACTGCCCCGCTCCTTGGCCGACATGATCATTAACCGCCGACTTTCCATTCTCGCTAAAAAAGAAAACGCCCCGTTTTCCCGGGGCAGCGCCGGCACCGGTGAATCCTATAATTTTTATCGCCAGACGACCGTCGCCCTCACCTGCAAAGCCGAACAATGGGAAGCCGCCTTGGGCGTCGCCGACCAAGAACTCCGACGCGCACTGGCACATGGATTTCTACCCGCCGAACTCACCGAGGTGGCCGCCAACTATCGCAATTATCTCCAGGAATCCGCCAAGACCGCCTCCACCCGCCGCTCCGACGGCCTCGCCGAAGAAATCACCCAACAGCTCCTCGACCGCGATGTGTTCACGACCCCGGCGGATGACCTCGCTCTGTTCGGCCCTGCCCTCGACAAAATAACAGTGGACGACTGCCTCGCTGCTCTCCGCCGATCGTGGAGCCCGAAACACCGTCTCGTCCTCGTTTCGGGCAATGCCAAACTCGGTGATGCCGCCGCCGCGACGATCGCCGCCGCTTACGACCGCACCCAAGTCACCACGGTCACCCCGCCCGCGGCCATCGGTGAGCTCACCTGGGCTTACACCGATTTCGGTGCGCCCGGAAAAATCGCGAAGCGCTCCCACGTCGCCGACTTGGACATCACCCTCGTCACCTTCGAAAACGGCGTGCGCCTCAATCTCAAAAAAACTGATTTCGAGGCCAACAGCATCCGGGTCGGCGTCCGGGTCGGCAGCGGGAGTCTGACCGAACCCAAGGATCAACCGGGCCTCGGCTTCTTCACTAGCCAGACCTTTACCTCCGGCGGCCTCGGCCAACACAGCGCCGACGATCTGCGCCGTATCCTCGCTGGCAAGACAGTCGGGGCCGGGTTCGGGGCCAGCGCCGACGCGTTCACGATTGGTGGCGGCACCAACGCCACGGACCTCCTGCTTGAACTTCAACTCATCACCGCCCATCTCACCGATCCGGGCTACCGCCCGGAGGCCGCGCGCCAATCGCGCAAATCCCTCGACCAGATGTTCACCAGTTTTGAACACACCACTGCCGGCCCCTACAATCTCGACATCGCCCGGTTGCTCGTCAGCGGCGACACCCGCTTCGGCTTTCCACCGAAAGAAGAGATGCTCAAGCGCAACACCGAGGAAGTGAAAGCTTGGGTCGGCCCGCAACTCGCGCGCGGCGCGATTGAAATCGCCCTCGTCGGCGATCTCGATCTCGAAACGACCATCGCCGCCGTCAGCCAAACCCTCGGCGCTCTGCCCAAACGCGAGCCCAAGCCCACGCATGACGAATTGAAAAAAGTCACGTTTCCGTCCGTTCCGTTTAGTCGCGAATTCCCGATCGCCACGGAAATCCAAAAGGCTGATGTCCGCCTCTATTGGCCCACGAGCGATGGTCGCGACGTCCGCCGCTCCCGCCGCCTCAACCTCCTCGCCAATGTGCTGAGCGATCGCCTCCGCGTAAAAATCCGTGAAGAGCTGGGTGATGCCTACAGCCCCGGTGCAGGCAGTAACGCCAGCGATCTCTATCCCGACTACGGCTACTTCATTGCCGGCACGACCGTCGAACCGGCGAAGGCTCAAAAAACCCTCGACGTCATCTCCGCCCTCGCCGCGCATCTCGCGGAAAACGGCGTGACCGCCGAGGAACTCGACCGCGCCAAGAAACCTGTCCTCACCGGCCTCCGCGAAAGCGTCCGCACCAACGGTTATTGGCTGGGTGCCGTCCTCTCCCGTGCCCAAGAAAAGCCCGAGGTGTTGGAGTGGTCCCGCCACCGTTACGCGGACACCGAGGCCATCACGGCCGCTGAACTTTCCGCGCTCGCTAAGGCCTACCTCGGACCCGAGCGCGTCTCCCGCGTCGTGATTTTACCCGGCGTTAAGCAGTAGGGTCGGCCCGCGCCGGACTGCCGCCGATCGAGATATTGAGGTTTAGCACGGGCAGCAGGCAAAGCAGGCCGACCACCGTTAACCCAAGCACTGCGTAGCCGGCGACATCGTGCACCGCTCCCTCAATCGCACCCGGCCCGTTGCGATACGCCCACGCCGTCAGAAAAAGACTGCGACCCAGGTTCGTCACAAAGGCCAAGCACATCGCCGCGCCGACTAGGGTGATTTTCTTCCACAACCTTTCCAAAAAAACCGCCGACAAAAACGACCCAGCGAACAGGCAGGCAGTCAAGGAACGAATGCCGGAACACGCGTCCTCCACACCGACGCTGCCCGTCGGGAGCACCAGCACGTTGCCTTGCTGCTCAATCGGCAGGCCAAGCACGTCAAAAACGAACGCGACGACCGTCACGACCTTACGTAACAAAAACAGATTTAGCTGCTGCTCCACCGCCGATACCATCGGGGCCGACACCAGCCACACCAACACGGGAAAGACAAACCACCCCGTCAAACGCACCCGCGCATCGGAAGAAATTGGCGACCGAACGGGCGATGCCGACTCCGGCGCGTTTAACCACAACAACGGCAGCAGCAGCCCGATCATGCCCAATGTGAGCGCGAGCGTTCCCGGTTGTGATGTCCCCGCGCCCGCGCGATAAAATGCCCCCAGCAAAAACATCGCCGCGCCGCCGCTCAGTGCGACACCCACGAGGATTCGCACCACCCATTTCTCCCACCCCGCCACGCGCGGACTTCTCTCGGCAGCACACGCCGCCGCCGCCGCCACAATTCTCGGCCAGCGATCATGAATCGCGAAAATGACAAACGCCGGCACCAGCCAGCCAAAGCTATAGTCGGCCTTGACCCGCCACCAGTGCGATTGGTCCCAGGCCACAAATCCCCAAAAACCCGCACACAGCAGCAGCGCCGCGAGAAACGATGACGACACGTCGGACGAGAGTTTTTTCCAGAGAGCAGACACAAACGCCTAACGAACAAACGACCCGACCAAAAGCGAGACCGATCAAACTCCGCCCAGCTTCCACTACTTCCGCGCGGCGAGTCGTGCAGTGACCAACTCCCGCAATCCCGGCTCCAATCCCGCCGCGCGTTCGCCGAACAAGCTCACGATTTGCGACCAAGGCACCGCTCCATCGGGCACCAAAATCGGCGTCATTTTGTTTCGACCATGAGCGTCGTCACCCTGATCGATACCATTGTGCGCAAAGCCCGATTCTGGCCGCCACGTCAGCGCATGCTCGCCACGCCCGAGATCGTAACAGACCTGAAACCCCTCGCAGCCGCCGGCGGCATCGTGCCACACCACGAGCTCGAATCCCTCGGATTCAAACCACCGGCGCCGCCCGGCACCGTGTTCCTGGCGGACGTTGCGGATTTCCTTTAGCACGGGCTTTGTTCTGCAAGTAGGAGGCAACTCTGTCAAAAGCGATTTACTGCTCGCACGCTCGTAAAACTACGCGCCCGCCACCGGTCGTCGCGTCAAAAACCATTCTACGCTCCCCGTGAGGGTGTGCGCCCCCGCCTCGTCAAACACCTCCACGCCCAGCGTGAAGAACCACGTCCGCTTCGTCGCTAGGTCAGCCGCCAGTTGCGCGCGCACCGCTGCACCGACCACCGCTTTGCCAAATATTTTCCCGCGCGCCGGCTGCTTGAACGTCGTCTCCATCCGACGCACGACCGCAATAAACTCCACCGCGTGCTCGCCAAAGTTCCGCAACAGCCAGTCGCCGCTCGCCGCCTCCGCGACGGCGAGTTGGGCCGCCGCATGCACAATCCCGAGGTGATTGTAATACCGCTCGTCCGCCGGCAGGCTCACCGCAAATTCGCGTCCCGCCGGCTCGCGCTGCAGACCTATGAGTCGGTTGAACGGAACGTCGTCGATGTTCACCGGCGCGACTTTCCTCACACGCGCGCAAAGACCACCGACGCATTCGTGCCGCCGAAGCCAAACGAATTCGCGAGCGCCGCGCGCACCGGCTTTCGCACCGCCACATTTGGCGTGAAATTTAACCCGAGCGCCGCACACGCCGGATCCACGTTCTCGAGATTGATCGTCGGGGGCACGACTCCGTCGCGAATCGCCAAGACCGCCGCCAACGCCCCCATCGCCCCCGCCCCCCCGAGCAAATGCCCGGTCATCGACTTCACCCCGCTCACGTGGAGGTTGGCTTTGTTGCCGGCAAACACCGTGGCGATCGCGGCCGCCTCCTCCCCGTCCCCACCGGGCGTTGAGGTCGCATGCGCCGACACGAAATCGACGTCTGTCGCCACAAGCCCTCCCCGCGTCAGCGCGGCCTTCATCGAACGCGCTGAGCCTTCCGCCCCCGGGGCCAAGGACGACAAATGAAACGCGTCCGCGGTCGCCCCGTAGCCACGCAACTCCGCATAAATCCGCGCGCCGCGTTGCTGCGCGTGCTCGAGCTCCTCGAGGATAAATACCACCGAGCCCTCGCCCAACACGAATCCGTCGCGGTCCTTGTCGTAGGGCCGCGAGGCTTTTTCCGGACTATCGTTCCGCGTCGACAGCGCCCGCATCTGCGCAAACGCCCCGATCGCCAGCGGCGTGACCGTCGACTCCGCACCGCCCGCCACCATCACCTCGACATCACCGCGGGCGATCGCCGCCGCCGCCTCGCCGAGCGCATGGCCACTGGTCGCACACGCCGACGCCACACTCATGTTCGGCCCCCGCGCGTTGAGTAACAAGCTCACTTGGCCTGCGAGCAGGTTGGGCGCGATTTGAATGATGAAGAACGGCGAAATTTTCCGAAACCCTCCGGCTTTCCACGTATCGTGCATCGCCTCCATCTCCGGCAATCCGCCGAGCCCCACGCCGAGATTCACGCCCATGCGCTCCGCGTCCAGCGTCGCCCGGTGCGCGTCGAGTCCAGAATCTGCATACGCCTCCACCGCCGCTGCCACTCCGAGATGCGTGAAACGCCCAAACTTTTTCACGTCTTTTTGCGTGAGCGCCTGCGTCATTGGGTCGCTCCCCGGTCCGCGGGGATGCAACGCCGCGGGCAACAGGCGCGCTGGGTCAAAATTCTTCACCTCGCCCGCGATCCGCGCCGTGCAGCCCGTCGCGTCAAACCGCGTGATCGGGCCAATCCCGCTGCGGCCCGCGATGAGCGCGGCCCACGTTTCAGGCGCGGTGTTTCCGCAGGGTGTCACCGCGCCGATGCCTGTGATGACAACACGACGACGAGGTTGGGTGAGGGAGGGATTTTGATTCATGATGAAAATGCCAATACTGGAACCACTATTCGACGCTGGTGAACGCTCAGCTGGATCGCGGTGTGAGAGATTGATGAGCGGAAATTAGCGCCGATTGCCGGTTCCTGATTCTGGTTGAGCGGCCCCGAACTCCGCCCGTAAGCACCGGCGCATCGAGTGCAAAATCGCGTCGCTATGTTCCGCATCATCGATGGCCCGCGCAAACAACAGCGCCCCCACCAGTGAACTCATCAGATGCGTCACGCGCACCCGATTCACGTCCGCGTCGTCGCTCAGTCGCAGCGCGCCGCACAACCGGTCGATGTGCTGCGCAAAGCCCCGCGAGTAGCCTGCACGCGCCGCCCCACGCAACCGAGCCATGTCGGCCGCAACCGCGACCACCATACATCCCGCCCCGCGGTTGTCGCGATGCCGCAGGGCCAAATAACTGTCGATGAGCAACCGCGCCCGCGCGGCCGGAGTCGGTAGCGCCGCAATCCGCTCCAAGTTCGGCACCGCCCCATCAAACGCCGCCGCACATGCCTCGGCCACTAGTTCGGTTTTGTCGCGAAAGTGCGCGTAAAAACCCCCGTGGGTCAGCCCTGCCCGCCGCATCACCTCATCCACGCCGGTTTCCGCCACCCCGTGCTCCCGAAACGCTTGCCCCGCCGCCTCGAGAATCCGGCGGCGCGTCGCAGTTTTGTGTTCGGGGGGATAACGCATCGAAAAACGCCCGCTGTCACAGGCACAAACGTTGGATGACGCTCGTCATACCACCTCGCAAGCCCTGATTTCCTCGCCTCTGCGCGTATTTCACGTGGTTCCCATCCGACTTCATGCGTGTCCCTGCGTGGCCATCCGTGCTTCAACCAATCGCCCGCTCGTGAGCACCGCTTTTCCCAGCAGGCATTTATATGAGGCGCCCAAAAATATTTTTTGCGAAACCTTCTCTGTCGGAACGGCCGAGATGGTGCGCATCGCCCAACCCAAAGCGCGGTGCCGAGCACCCGGCCCGAACAACTCGTCCTCGCGCACGTCCAAGTGCGCCTCCGCAGCGAGCCCGCGGAGCCGGCGCGCTGCGCCGCGCTGATCGTCGAGCATCATTCTCTCCGCACGGCGGAGCTCGGCTGCGGGTGCTGCTCAGAGATACCCCCTAGGTTTGCCCCCTCGTTTTTCCCCTTGCCGCTCCTTCACTCGGCGCAACCATCGCCCTACCGTGGTTCCCGACTCCGATTATCGCATCAAACTTCAGGTCTTCGAAGGCCCGCTCGATCTGCTGCTTTTTCTCATCCGCAAGAACGAGCTCGATATCTACGACATCCCGATCGAGTCCGTCACCCGGCAATACATCGACGCACTCAAAGGCATGCAGCAACTCGACCTCGATGTCGCCGGCGAGTTTTTTATCATGGCCGCGACCCTGATGGAGATTAAAAGCCGCCTGCTCCTACCCAAGGGCCAGCACGCGATCGATCCCACTCTCGTCGAAGACGACATGGATCCACGGTGGGAATTGGTTCACCAGCTCCTCCAATACAAGAAATTCAAGGAAGCCGCCGCTCAGCTCAACGATCTCGCCGTCACCCGGCAGAATCTCATGGAGCGTTTTATCTCCGAACTTTCGTTAACCGACGGTGAGCGCCCCTTGAAGGGCGTGGACCGGATCGAGCTGTGGAACACGTTTAATATGGTGCTCCGCCGCCTCGCGGAAAAACTCGTCGTTGGTGAAATCCACGACGAACAAACGACCGTCGCCGATCAGATGGAATGGCTGCTAAACCGCACGCGCACGGAAAAAAACCTCGTCTTCTCCCACCTCTTCCCCGAGGGCGTCACCCTGCGCCGACTCGTGGCGACTTTCTTGGCCATGCTGGAGCTCACTCGATTGAAAAAACTCCGCATCCGCCAGCACGAGCCGTTCACCGATATCATGGTTGAAGCCGTCGAGGAAAACCCGCTTGAAACCGCCGTGAGTGCCCACACCGTGACCGCGTGAGTAACAAGAAAAAGAACCCTCCGCTTCACGCGGCCCTGCTGGGCCTCGGTCTCGACAACGAGGACGGCCATAAACGCATCACCACCGGTGACCAGTTCGCCATCCTCGGCGGCTCCGATGAAACCCACGGACGTATGACCGAAACAGCGATGAAGACATTCGAGGAACTGAAGTCGCGCAAAAAGCAGCTCCATCAGGTTGAACCGGATGAGCTCGCCGAGATCTTGCAGAAGTCCACTCCCCGATAATGCCGAGGCCCGCTTCGACCACCCACTCCCCCCGGTCCCCGGCCGACGTTTCCGCTGCCACCGACGCCGAAATCCCGTCTTGGATCGTCGGTCTGGCCGGAGTCGCCGCAGTTGCATCTTTGCTCTTTACCGCTCTCCTGTTGCTCAATCTCTAATTTCTATGTCCGAAAAAATTGCCAATCTGACCACTGATACATTCAAGCCGACGATCACGTCCGCGACGACGCCCGTGCTCGTTGATTTTTGGGCACCGTGGTGCGGCCCGTGCAAAGCGATCGCCCCGATCCTCGAGGAACTGGCCACCGAACTCGACGGGAAATTGAAGATCGTGAAGGTCAATATCGACGAGAACGACTCGGTCGCCGTCGAGTATGGGGTCCGCGCCATCCCGACGATGATCCTCTTCAAGGGTGGCGTGGCGGCCGAGACCCTCGTCGGCATGATGCCGAAAGCCGCCATCAAAGCCAAAGTCGCCGCCCACCTCTAAACCGTGCGACCCCACGCGAGGCCGAGGGCAAAGAGCAGCGCGTAAATCGACAGCAGTTTCCCGGTGTCACCCAGCAGAGCGATGAGCTCGCTGGGTGTTTTTTTTTCGCTCAGCCGCCGGAAATGTCGCCAAGCCATCGGCGTCACCGCGAGCGGTAGCAGCGACCAAATGAGCGGCTGGTCCGCGAAAAAAATGAGTGGCACCACCAACGCAATCAGCAGCGAGAGGCCAAACTGAGTGCGCGCAAAACCACGGCCAAATCGCACCACCAAGGTCCGCTTCCCGGCGACGGCGTCCGTCTCCGCATCACGATAATTGTTAACCACGAGAATATTCGCGGCGAGCAGTCCCATCGGCACGGCCGCCAACCAAGCCGCAGAAGTCACCTGGCCAGCCTGCACAAAATAGGTCGTGCACACCGCGACGAGACCGAAGAAGACGAAGACAAACACATCACCCAGACCATGGTAGCCCAGCGGAAAGGGACCGCCCGTGTAGGCGAAACCACACAGAATACTCGCCAGCCCGATCCCCAGCAGCCACGGCCCGCCCCAGGCGATGAGTCCGAGTCCGCTCAGAAATGCCGCCGCAAACACCGCCCCCATCGCACGTTTCATCGTTACCGGCGCAATCAATCCCGACGCGACCGCGCGCCGCGGACCGACGCGGGCTGCGGTATCTGCTCCCTTGATGAAATCGTAGTAGTCATTCGCAAAATTTGTGCCGACCTGCACCAGCAACGCAAAAACCAGACACAGCCCGGCCGCTGCGCCATCAAATTTCCCATCCCGCCAAGCGAGCGCAGTTCCCACGAGCACCGGAGCCACGGCCGCGGGCAACGTCCGCGGGCGGGTCGCCGCGAGCCAATCCTCCAAACGTGTCGCGATCACGGTTACCTCGCCGGGTGAGAGCCCTTGCGACTGAACACCACCAGTGGTCGGTTCGCGAGGAGGCTCAGCAAACCGGGCAG
>CAMBVX010000062.1 GCA_945871085.1 Opitutus sp. GAS368
TCTTCGACCCACAGCCGCACCACGCCATCCAGCTCGCCACGCGCGGTGCCGTCCTTCGGTGCATACTCGCACCGCGTCACGCGCCACTGCTGTCCCAATCCCAAAAGTTCGTGGAATAATTGCTCAGGTGTCATCCCGCCACCTTACCCAGGACCTCGCCCTTACCCACCGGAATCAGCGAAGAACCAGAAAAGTATGGTTAGGGACAGGTGCCCGGGAGCGGACTCGAACCGCTACACCGTGAGGCACAGGCCTCTGAGTGCAGTGAGCGAGGTGAATTGGGATTATGCATGCACCGATTCTACCACACGCCCCCAAAACCAGCTAAACGCGCGGAGTGGCGCCCCACCCTTTCTCCGGTTCACCGCTGCAATGCCCGACCGCCGTCATGAATTCAGCCAATCGCCGACTCCCGGTCAGTGATGTTTTGCGGAACTGGGCCGCTCGGCAGCTCACTGAATCCGATTTCTCGATTCCCCTCTCCCAGTTCGCCGTTACCGCCACCAAGGCGCTCTCATTGCAGGAGCACTATACCATGCAGAATGCGCCGGAGCAGTTCCTCGTGTAGCTCGATGGCGGGTGCGCGATCAGCCGAAAGCCGCCACCGTTCACGCAGGAAGTGATTGATGCCAATTTCCAAGTCGGCGTCTGCGGAAAAGGCCGCAATCGCACCTGCTGTCAGACCGACGAGTTCCTCGTCCGCCGGGATGGATTCAGCGGCGAGGATGGCTTCGAGTTTGGCTGCCTCGCTTGGGGCGTGAATCCGAAGCCGGACTCCATTCGCGAACCCGATTGTCGCCAAGTCGTGGGTAAAGTGCTCGTTGACGATGAACCCGAACTCCACGGCGAAGTGGGCAAGATTGTCCGCGATTTGCGCTAGCTCTGTGCTGAGCCGGGGCCGGCTCGGTGCTACGTTTTTGATTTTCATGTGCTGGCTTATCTTGCGTAAGCAGCACCACGGCGAATTTGGCCCGCGTCACGCGGCCCACATCAATTGACCACCGTGGCCCGTGAGGCTCGGTTGGTGACGCCCGGGAAACGGGAGTCGTCGTGATGCACTAACTGCAAGGAACAGCAGCAAGGCTGTGCATCGGAGCGCGTGATGCAAACCTGTGCACCGTCGTAACAACGCCCGCACCCGACCGCGCTCCGCCCGCAAATCGCCACGAATCGAGGTTTGCCGCCCCTCGTCCGGCTACGACCACATGGTCATGCTCACAGGTCACGACCACATGGTCATGCTCGTCAGGGACGACCACGAGTTTTCCCGTGACCGAAAACGACGAATGAAAAAGTGGGACACAAACGGGACACAGAAAATGCCACAGTTTCTTTTTTCACGAAATCCGGCCAACAAAAAACCCCTTTCTCGCTGGGAGATAAGGGGTTTTGTCTGGTGCGGCCATAGGGAGTCGAACCCCAAACCTCCAGATTCGTAGTCTGGCGCTCTATCCAGTTGAGCTATGGCCGCGTAGCAGAGCGCGGAAAGAAGCAAACTTTCGTCGGCTAGTGCAAGCGATAATTTCACCGCGCTAACTTGGAGATTTTTACGCGCGTCCCGCTGCGACGACAAGCAACCCCCGCACCCCCGACTTCCCGCTCACTTACCGATCCCGTGAGCGCGGAAACCGAGTTCACGCAATTTCGCCAAATCGAGAATGTTGCGCCCATCGAAAATAAACGCCGGTTTGTTCATCGCCGCGAAGATCCTCGCATAGTCGAGGTGCCGGAACTCGTCCCATTCGGTGAGCACCGCGACCGCATGGGCCCCTTCGGCGGCCTCATACGCGCTTGTCGCCACCGTCAGCCGTGAATCGACTCCGGCCAATGCCTCACGGGCTCCCACCATCACGTCCCTCCTGATTTCGTCCGCCGGCACTTTCGGATCAAACACCACGACCCGCGCCTGCTCCGCGAGCAAGTCTCGGCACACCGCAATGGCCGCCGACTCGCGAGTATCATTCGTGTCTTTCTTGAACGCGAAACCCAGCACGGCGATTTTTTTGTCGGCGACCGAATTGAAGAGCGACCGCACAATCTTTCCGGCGAAGCGATGCTTCTGCCAATCGTTTATCTTCACCACACTCTCCCAATAGACCGCCACTTCGGGCAGGCCGAAACTTTCGCACAAGTAGACCAAATTCAAAATATCCTTTTGAAAGCACGAGCCACCGAAGCCGACCGAAGCCTTGAGAAATTTCGGCCCAATGCGCGAGTCCTTGCCAATGGCGTTCGCCACCTCGTCCACGTCTGCCCCCGTCGCTTCACACAGCGCCGAGATGGAATTGATCGACGAGATGCGCTGCGCGAGGAAGGCATTCGCCACAAGCTTGGACAGCTCACTCGACCACAGGTTCGTCGTGATGATCCGATCCCGCGGAACCCAGTGGGCGTAGACGTCCACCAGAGTTTTCACCGCCGCGTCACCACCGGGCGTCCGCTCGCCGCCGATCAGCACGCGGTCCGGCATCTGCAAATCCGCGATCGCCGTGCCTTCGGCGAGAAACTCCGGGTTCGACAACACCTCAAATTTGAATCCACGGGAATTCGCCGCAAGAATGTCTTTAATCGTTTCGGCGGTTTTAACCGGAATCGTGGACTTCTCCACGATGATCTTGGGTCCGTTGGCGTGTTCGGCAATCGTCCGGGCGACTGACTCGATAAACCGCAGGTCCGCCGCGCGCCCCGCGCCGACGCCATAGGTCTTCGTCGGGGTGTTTACCGCCACAAAAATAATGTCCGCTGCACGAATGGCGTCATGGACCTCCGTCGTAAAGTGCAGGTTTTTGCCGCGAGTTTGCCGCACGACCTCATCGAGCCCAGGCTCGTAAATTGGCAGCGTGTCCGAGTTCCACGCGGCGATGCGCGCAGGATTCATATCCACAACTCGCACTTCAATATCCGGTGCCTTGAGGGCGATCATCGCCATCGTCGGACCGCCCACATAACCAGCGCCAATACAACAAATTTTCATACGATTAGATAAATCACCCTTGTGCCCACGGGGGATGAATCCAAGGCATAAAAAGGCCGTTTTTCCCTTCTTGCGCGGATCCCCCGATCCCCTTCCCTAACGTCCTTCCGTGCCGTCCTCCGACCAAAATTTCGTCCACCTCCACGTCCACTCCGACTACAGCTTACTCGACGGTGCGTGCCGGATCGACCGGCTGATGGACCGTGCGACCGAACTCGGCATGAAGGCCATCGCCCTCACCGACCATGGCAACCTCTACGGCACGATCGAATTCTACAACCAAGCCAAAGCCAAAGGCATCAAGCCCCTCGTCGGCTGTGAACTCTATCTCGTCGAGACCTCCCGCCTCGAGAAGCATGGCCGGTCCGACGAGGACGGTAAGAGCATGTTTCACCTCGGCCTCCTCGCGAAGAATCTCACCGGCTACCAAAACCTTCTGAAACTGGTCTCCGACGCTCACCTCAAGGGATTTTATTACAAGCCGCGCACCGACCTCGAAACGCTCGCGAAATACGCCAACGGCCTCATCGGCTTCACCGGCTGCCTCGCCTCGCTCGTTCCCCAGCATCTTCTCCACGACCGCTACGAGGAGGCGCGCCAAGCCTGCGGACGCTTCGTCGAGATCTTCGGCCGCGAAAACTACTTCGTTGAAATCCAAGACCACGGCATCCCCGAGCAGCTCAAAATCATCCCCGGACTCCTGAAGCTAGGCGAAGAGTTCAACCTCAAGGTCATCGCCACGAATGACGTCCATTACGTCCGCAAGAACGACTCGGGCCCGCACGACGCGATGCTCTGCATCCAAACTGGAGCCAAGATCGACGACGAGAAGCGCATGCGGTTCACCGGTCAGGAATTTTACCTGAAGTCCCGCGACGAGATGGCGAAGATTTTCACCGAGGTGCCCGAATCCGTGACGAACACCCAACTCGTCGCAGAGATGTGCGACCTCACCATTCCTTTTCCCAAAGGCAGCGAGCGGTATCCGAAATATCCCCTCACCCCCGAAATCACCGCCCGCACCGATCGTGCCGGCTACCTCCGCGAACTCTGCCTCGTCGGCCTCACCCAGCGCTACGGCTTCGACGCCACCGCCCCGGAGAAATTCGCCGACCAGGCCGTCGCTCAGACCCTCACCGAGCGCGTCGACTACGAACTCAGTATCATCGGCAAGACTGGCTTCATCGACTACTTTCTCGTCGTCTGGGATTTCATCGACTGGGCCCGGAAACAAAACATCCCCGTCGGCCCCGGCCGCGGCTCCGGCGCCGGTTGCATCGTCGCCTACCTCCTCGGCATTACCAATCTCGACCCGCTGCGTTTCAAACTTCTCTTCGAGCGTTTCCTGAATCCCGAGCGCGTTTCCCCTCCTGACTTCGACATCGACTTCTGTATGCGCCGCCGCGGCGAGGTCATCGACTACGTCCGCCAAAAATACGGCAACGACTGCGTCGCCAACATCATCACCTACGGGACGCTCGGGGCGAAGATGGTCATCCGCGACGTCTCGCGCGTCCATAATCTCCCCTACGCCGACGCCGACCGGCTCGCGAAGATGATCCCCGACGAGCTCAACATCACGCTCGAATCAGCCCGCGAAAAGTCCGAAGAGCTCCGCAACGAAGTCACCCGCAATCCCGTCGCCAAACGAATCTTCGACCAAGCGCTCGTTCTCGAAGGCATGGTCCGCAACACCGGCAAACACGCCGCCGGCATCATCATCACCGACCGTCCCCTCGACGAATTCGTCCCCCTCACCGAACAGGAAGGCGACGTCACCGTGCAGTTCGATATGAACGCCGTCGGCAAACTCGGCCTGTTGAAGATGGACTTCCTCGGCCTCAAGACACTCACCGTCATCGCCGACGCGGTCGAAAACATCCGCCGCACCGCCGACCCAAAATTCGACATCGAGACCATTTCACTCGAAGACGCCAAAACGTTTGCCCTGCTCAACTCAGGCCGCACCACCGGCGTATTCCAGTTGGAGTCCGGCGGTATGCAAAATCTCTGCCGCCAAATCGGTCTCTCCTCCATCGATGAAATCGTCGCCCTCATTGCGCTCTATCGTCCGGGCCCCATGGAGTGGATTCCCGACTACGTGAGAGGAAAAAAAGATCCGAGCACCGTCACCTACCCCCACAAGCTCCTCGAGGAAGTCTGTCGCGAAACCTACGGCATTATGGTTTACCAAGAGCAGGTGATGGAGGCCGCCAAAGTCATCGCCGGCTACTCCCTCGGCGGTGCCGACATGCTGCGCCGCGCCATGGGCAAAAAAGACGAGAAGGCCATGGCCGCCGAGCGCGTGAAATTCGTCGAGGGCGCCAAACGGGTGAATAATATCGACGTCAAAATCGCCGACTCGATCTTCGACATCCTGAATAAATTTGCCGGCTACGGATTCAATAAATCCCACTCTGCTGCCTACGCGATTCTCAGTTACCAGACCGGTTACCTAAAGGCCAATTACCCCGTGCAGTTCATGGCCGCGATGCTCAGCTCCGAGCTCGGTAACTCTGAGAAAGTCTCCCACTTCGTCGCCGAGTGCGAAGCCATGGGGCTGAAGGTCCTTGGCCCCGACGTGAACGAATCGCGCGACATGTTCACGCCGGTGTTTCGCCGTGTCGGGCCGGCCCATGCCGCCGGCCCGCACGACCACGACACGCCGACAAGCGGCGGCCCTACGCTTTCAGCTAGCGGCGGAGCCACCTCCGCCGCGATCCGCTTCGGCCTCGCCGGCGTCAAAGGCGTCGGCGAACTCGCCGCGCAAAAAATCATTGCCGAACGCGACGCCCACGGACCGTTCAAAAATTTCGATGAGATGGTCGCCCGCGTCGATGGCCGCGCCATCAACAAGCGCGTCCTCGAGCATCTCTCCAAGACGGGCGCCTTCGATTTCAGCGGTGCCTCGCGCAAGAAACTCTTCGATGGCATCGACGGCGCGATGTCCGCCGTAGCCTCGAACGCCCGCGACAAAGCCGCCGGCCAAAACACCTTCCTCGACATGCTCGCCGAGGATAAACCCGCCAAGAAAACCATTGCCGCCGCGCCCGCCCAGCGCGCCGGTCAAGCCGCCACGATCTCCGAGTCGACCGATGATTTCACCTCGGCCGAGCGCCTCGTCTTCGAAAAAGAACTCCTCGGCTTCTACGTTTCCGGCCACCCGATGAACGCCTACGCGGGCCTCGCCGACGCCCTCGATTCGTTCCCCATCGAAGCCCTGCTCGTGCAGCCCGACCGCACCGAGTTCCGCCTCGGTGGTATCGTCAGCAACATCGCGAAGCGCCTTTCGAAAAAGGATAATCGCCCGTGGGCTTCCTTCACTCTCGCCACCAAGACGGCCTCAGTCGGGCTCAACCTGTTCGCCGATGGTTTCGCGAACTACGGCACGCTCCTCACCGAAAACGCCACCATCGTTGTCCTCGGTAACATTATCGTCGGCACCGAAGGCCCGCGCATCAACGTCAAGGAAGCCTCCGCCCTCGACAACTACGTCTCCTCGAATGTCCGCAAAGTCACGTGGCTGCTCCACCCCTCGCACCCGGAGCTGCCCGCGTTTCTCCGTCTCTTGCGCGACACGCTCAACAAGCAGGGCGGCGATACGCGCGTCGAATTCGGCTTCCTCTTCGAGGACCGCATTGCGTCCATCGCCGAAGTCAGCGGCGCTCTCTCGTGGAAACTCAACGCCCCCGCGTTTCAAGCCCTCCGCGCCCACCCCGCTGTCGCCGGCGTGCAGATCGAGACGAAGCGCCTCGAATTGAAAAACGACCGCAAGTGGTCGAAGCGGCCATAGTCCGTCGGAGGCCACTCCACGCGCGACCTCCGGGCCCGCATCGCTCCTCCATGAGACGGCCTGATATCCAGCGCGGGTGGCTCCGCTCGTACCCCGCTGCACGTGGTCGGCTTGAGGCTTACGTCAGCTTGCGACCCGCACATTTCTGCTCCTCTACTTGCCCATGTTTCTGCGAATTTGCTTTCTTCTCGCTTTGCTCGCCGTCGTCAACCGGGCCCGCGCCGCCCAGCCCGCAGGTGAGCCCGTCAAACTCGGTTTCTTCATGTCGATCACGGGCCGCGACGCCTCCTTCGGCGAGGCCGCGCTCCGCGGTGCCCGCCTCGCGGTCGACGATCTCAACGCCACCGGCGGCATCCTCGGCCGCCCCGTCGAACTCGTCGTCGAAGACAACCGCTCGGTCTCGGGCGAGTCTGCGACCGCCGCGAAAAAACTTCTCTCCCGCGACAAGGTCGTCGCCCTCATCGGCGAATGCGCCTCAGCCCGCACCCTCGAAGCCGCGCCGATCGCCCAGGCCGCTGGCATCCCGCTCGTCACGCCCGCCTCCACCAATCCCAAAGTAACCGCCGTCGGCGATTGCATTTTCCGCGTTTGTTTCGCCGATCCGTTTCAAGGCACCGTGCTCGCCTCCTACGCGTGGAAAAACCTCGGTCTCCGCCGCGCCGCCCTCCTGATCGATTCCACCGCACCTTACTCGGTCGGCCTCGCCGAAGTCTTCGCGAAAACCTTCCTCGCCCTTGGCGGCGACATCGTCGCCGCCCAAAAATACAGCGGCGACGCCAAGGATTTCCGCGCCCAACTCACCGCCATTCGCTCCACTAAAGCCGACACCATTTTTCTCCCCGGCTACTACGTCGCCGCCGGCCTCGTCGCCCAACAAGCTCGCGAACTCGGCCTGCGGGCCACTCTCGTTGGTGGCGACGGTTTCGAGGCACCGCAGCTCCTGGAGATCGGCGGCCCCGCCCTCGAAGGCACCGTCTACTCGACGCACTACTCCGCGGAGAGCAAAGATCCGGCCTCCCGCCGTTTCGTCTCCGCTTATCAAGCACGTCACGGCTCCACCCCCGTCGGTCTCGCCGCTCTGACCTACGACTCCGTCCAACTCATCGCCGACGCCGCCCGCCGCGCCGGCACCACCGAGCGAGTCGCCTTGAAAAAAGCTCTCGCCGCCACCCGCGATTTCCCCGGCATCACCGGGCGCACGACGCTCAACGAACATCGCGACGCCATCAAAGACGCCGCCATCATCACGGTGCGCGGTGGCCAATGCGTCTTCGTCGATTCGGTCCGGCCCTGAAGCCGGGCCGAGACGTCTCGCTGCCGCCCCCCCCCACGAGCCTCGCCTTTCGGTCCCGAAACTCGGATTCAGTTTTCCTCGCCGGTGCCGATAGCGGGGTGATGAGGAAAATCCTCCCACTGCTCCTGCTTGTCCTCCTCGCAGGTATGCCAGGCTGTGCCGACTTTGCTTCGAGTCCACCCACGATCACGATCCGCGTCGCGACGGCGATCGAACGACGGGCCACGCTATCCATTCTCCGTCGGGCGTGGGATGACCGCCCCAGGGAGACCAACGACAATCATTTTTGGTATGAGCGCCGCCTCCTCGATCGCAGCGCCTATTTTGGGCGCAAAATCAAAGACTCCGAGACCTATCGCGAAGCCTGTAGTTTCTGGATGAGTGCGGTGCGCGACCACGTCGAACGCTACGACGACGATCGCTACAAGAAACGGTGAGCCGACAGTTCTTCGGAACCACAAGCTCCCGCCCTCGCCCCTTTCTTGCCCGGCACCCAGGGGGCCGCCGCTCACTCAGCCCCTGGGTTTCGTCCCACTTGCTTTTGCTGGCTCCACGAGCCGTATCCCGGCCTTCTCAATCACGATTTTCTCGGCCTTGAACAGCACCCCGATCGCCTGCTTAAAGGCCTTTTTGCTCACTCCAAACGCCGCGCGGATGTCCTCCGGTGGACTATTGTCGTGCAGCGGCAATCGTCCACCTGCACTCGCTTTAAGCGTTTCCACAATTTTCTCCGTGACCGGCACGATGCGCTGGTAACCCACACGCACTCGGTCCAACGCCAAATCAAGTTTGCCGTCCGGACGCACCAACCGCACGAACCCGTCCAAAGGTTGCCCGATCGTCAGCGGCCCCGGTAAATCACCGTGGTAGAGGAGCCCACGATGGGTGTGGTTTACCGCCGCGTTGTACCCGAGCGGAGATTCTCCGATCACGAGGATCTTCACCGCTTGGCCCTCGACATACGCGGGCACCGTCAAGTTTAGATATCGGTTGAGTCGCGCACTCGCGATGATGCGATCCGTCCGTTGGTCCAGCGCGACGTGCACCACCAGCCAGTCGCCTTCCCTCAACGGTGCCGACTGCTCCCGGATCGGCAGCAACAGATCCTTTTCCAAACCCCAATCGAGAAAAACGCCGATTCTCGGATTCACGCTCACCACGCGAAGAAAGGCGAACTCCCCGACCGCCGCGTAGGGAGCCTCGGTGGTGGCGACCAACCGGTCCTCGGAGTCGCGATACACGAACACGTCAACCAACGCACCAACGACCGGAAGTTTCGCCAAATAACGCCCGGGTAACAAAATTTCCCCGTGCGCGCCGCCGTCGAGGTAGAATCCCGGAGTCGCCTGGCGCACGAAAGGGAGCTGGTTGCGTTTGCCGATAAGAGCCATGTGTTCGCCAAATGTGCGGGCGATTGCCGGGGATGGGGAGGTAATTCGCAATTTCACATATCAGCGAGCCGCTCGGAGTGGGGGCAGCAGAGCCTGCGCGACAGAATCAGAAGCACCCCAATCGTCGAAAATGGGCAAAAAAAGAGCCCGCCGTATACCCCTATACGGCGGGCATTACTTTCTTATTTACCCCCTCCTCCGCTAAGCGGAGGAGTTGAGGAAGACCATGTTTTCCATTTCGGAATGCACAATCACAAACCAGCCCCGCGAGCAGGGCAGTAGCCACGCACTGGACACGTATTAGGTGGTCAAAATTAAGACCCCATTCGTCGAATTTTGCATCCAACCCACTGCCGGGTCTCGCCTGTTGCCCCATTCGCGGATTCGAGGAACCGCTCCACCGCCACTGCCCGCCGCAATAGGCGCCTCAGCGGCTGCTGGACTCCGAACCCGGACCTCTCAATTCTTCCGCCCATCTTCACCCCATGAAATTCCTACTCACGCTCCTCCTCGCCGCCCAAACCTCACTCGTTCTGGCCGCCACCGCGTCGACCTCGCGGCCGAACATCCTCTTCATTTTCTCTGACGACCACGCGCAACACGCCATCAGCGCCTACGGTTCAAAGGTGAACCAAACCCCGCACCTGGATCGCCTCGGCGCCGCCGGCATCCGCTTCAACCACGCGTTTGTCACCAACTCGATTTGCACGCCGAGCCGCGCCGTCGTCCTCACCGGAAAATATTCCCACACCAACGGCACGCCCGTCTTCAACGTCTTCGACGGCACCCAGCCCACCGTCGCAAAAATGCTCCAAGCCGCCGGCTACCACACCGGCATGATCGGCAAATGGCACCTCGGCAGCGACCCCACCGGCTTCGACCGCTGGATGATTCTCCCCGGCCAGGGCGCTTACTTCGACCCCGATTTCATCACCCCGCACGGCCGCGTCACGCTCAAGGGCCACGTCACCCAGCTCACGACTCAGCTCGGACTCGAGTTTCTCGATACACGTCCCGCGGACCAACCGTTCTTCCTGATGCTGCATCAAAAAGCCCCGCATCGCGCGTGGGAACCCGATCCGAAAAACAAAGCCCTCTTCAAGGATAAACACATCCCGGAGCCAGCCACCCTCTGGGACGACTACGCGACCCGCCCCGCCGCCCTCCCCGCAAACGAGCAAACCGTCGCCCGCGATCTCACCCGTCGCGACCTCAAGCTTGAACCTCCCGCCGACCTCGCCCCGGGCCCCGCGCGCCAACAATGGCTGAACGCCAAACCGATGGAACTCGAGGTCACCCAGCCCGACGGCACCAAGAAAACACTTACCGGCAAAGATCTCGTCCGCTGGAAATACCAACGTTACATGCAGGACTACCTCGCGTGCGTGCAGGGCGTTGACGACGGCGTGGGCGAAGTCCTCGACTACCTCGACCGCACCGGCCTCGCGAAAAATACCATCGTCATCTACAGCACCGACAACGGCTGGTATCTCGGCGACCTCGGCATGTATGACAAACGTTTCATGTATGAGCCCGGTTTCCACATCCCACTCCTCGCCCGCGGCCCCGGTATCAAGCCCGGCAACGTCACCGACCTCTTCGCCCTCAACGCCGACTTCGCCCCCACGTTCCTCGACCTCGCCGGCGTAAAAATCCCCGCCGACATGCACGGCCGCTCCCTCGCCCCAATTCTGCGCGGCGAAAAACCCACCGGCTGGCGCGACTCCGTTTATTACCGCTACTACCACGACCCCGGCCACCACAACACCCGCGCCCACTACGGCGTCCGCACCGCGACGCACAAACTCATCCACTTTTGGAAGAAAGACGCCTGGGAACTCTTCGACCTCATCAAAGATCCGACCGAGCAGAAAAACCTCATCACCGATCCGACCCAAGCCGTGACGATCGCCAAATTGAAAACCGAACTAGTCCGCCTCCAAAAAGAACTCGGCGACACCGGCCAATTCGCCAACGAAATCCCCCGCGACGGCGTCGACGCCCCGAACAACGCCCCCAAACTCGGCGTAAAGTCCGTCCAAGAAGCCATCGCCACCACGAAACCGTAGGCCGCCAACTCGCGGGCGCTCCTTTGATCCTCGTGGCCCGCTTCGTGAGAAGCGGGACCGAGCAGGGCACTCTGCGTCACCGCGCTTGCCCCAACTTCTCCGCCAACCACACCGCCAGCGCTTTTCCGCGCACATCCTTTGCGACGATGCGCCCCTCGCGATCGAGCAGGAAACTCGCCGGCAATGCCGTGACACTATAGCGCGCCGCCAACGGTGATTTCCAACCCGTGAGATCGGCAATGTTCCGCCACGTCGCGCCATCCTTCGCAATCGCCGCCTTCCAGCCGCGCGCATCGTGATCCACCGAGACCGCAAGAATTTCAAAGCCCGCCGCGCGATGCCGCTCATAGAGCTCCCCATACCCCCGGTTCTCCAAGCGGCACGGGCCACACCACGACGCCCAAAAATCCACGAGCACATAGCGACCGCGCAGTTCCTTGAGCGAAACCGGCCCGCCTTCCGGAGAAGATCCCGCCAACTCCGGCGCGACCGCACCGATCGCCGTGACCCGAAACCGCGCGATGCGTTCTTCCATTAACCGCGCGATCTCGGCCCCCGGAAACTTTGCCGCGAAATCACGCACGACTCCTGCCAACGCCTCCAGCCGATCGTCGCCATCCCATCGCAGCGACGCCGCGTAAAGCGCCGCTGATCCGCGCAGCTTCGCCACCGTAAATTCGTTTAATTCCCGGCGGTGCTCTCGATACGCCGCCACTTCTTTTTCCGTCAGACTCGCGACCGCCGCCAGATCCCCCGTCGTCTGTCGCGCGGCGATGGCCTCGCGCACCGGCAACACGAGCCGCGCCAGCGATTCCGCGCGAAACGTCTCGTAGGCCGCGAACAATTCTTGGTCCGCGCCGCCCATCACGCGCAGCCCGCGCCCCTCCGCTCCCACCGTTACCCGCAGCGCCTGCCCATCAGCCGCCACGAAAGAAATGTCGGCGTCCCCCACACTCAAGTTGAAGAGCCCCGGGCCCTCCTCCACGCGCAGACTAAAACGGCCGTTCACCAACCGGCCTGAACCCACCGGCTTCGACTCCCGCGCTTCAAGCGACTCGCGACTCACAGTTACCGGCCCATCGGCAAACGATGCGGGCAACTGGGCCGTGAGTTCGAAGTCCGCCCGCACTCCACCACCGCAAAGAGCAAAGCCAACAAAGAGCGTCCGGCGAAGCAGCATCGAGCAGCGGGTTGACATGCGCGCACCGTAGCGCGCGTCTTCGGCCCTGCAAGTCGCCCGATTTCTCGCTCGCGCGTGGGCCCTCCTCCACGAATCGTCCCCTCTCACACCGCTCCCCCCATGCGCACCCTTCGTCTCCTCCTGGTCACGCTCAGCCTTCTCGCTCCGTTCATCCGCGGCCAATCTCCCGCACTCCCGGCCAAGGAAAAATTTCACCTCTTCCTCCTGGTCGGCCAATCCAACATGGCCGGCCGCGGCGTCATCACACCCGCCGACAACATTCCGCACCCGCGGGTGCTCATGCTCACCAAGGCCGGCGCATGGGTGCCCGCCGTCGATCCGTTGCACTTCGATAAACCCGCCGCCGTCGGCGTCGGCCTCGGCCGCTCCTTCGCTCAAGTCGTCGCCGCTGCGACTCCCGGCGTGACCATTGGCCTGATACCGTGCGCCGTCGGCGGCTCGCCCATCGACGCGTGGCAACCCGGCTTCTACTACCAGCCGACGCAGAGCCACCCGTGGGACGACGCCATCCGCCGGGCAAAACTCGCGCTCCCTTCCGGCACCCTCAAAGGCATTCTCTGGCACCAAGGTGAATCCGACTCCAATCGCGAACTCGCCTCCGGCCACGCCGCCAAACTCCACGACCTCATCGGCCGCCTCCGCACCGGACTCGCCGCACCCACCGTGCCTTTTATCGCCGGCCAGCTCGGCCAATTCACCGGCAGCCCTTGGAATGAATACAAGACTCAGGTCGACCAAGCCCACCGCGCTCTCCCGGCCAAAGTACCGCACACCGCCTTCGTCAGCTCCGACGGCCTGAAGGACAAAGGCGACAAAACCCACTTCGACTCCGATTCCTACCGTGAACTCGGCCAACGCTACGCCGAAGCCTACCTCAAACTCGCTCCGAGGTAGGAGCCTGCTCGCAGGCGATCCGAGGCTGCCCGGGAGCGCGGACGGCCCGCCCGCCTCTGTCACCACTTCCGCAGCCGTCGGGGGAAGGGGCGATGAACTTCCCCCAGCTTGTCATTGCGAAGGAGGCTGGACGACTCCGGCAATCCATCCGGGAGTGCGCCATGGATTGCCGCAGTCGCTTCGGCTCCTTCGCAATGACGAACAAGGTGGGTGAAGGCCCTCCAAAGGCCGTCGTTTTCAGAGGCTTTGTCACTTAATCAGTGACAAACAATTTCGGGTGTTTTTTTGAGAGTAACGTAACGGAGTGATACTGGATCGCTACGGCGCGCTTCGCGCATCTCGCGAGAATAAATATTTTGTCGGCCCGGCCCATAGCCATCGACTGGCCGTCCATCCCTCACCACCGCCGCAGGCGAATATCCCGCACCGCCGCACTCGTCATGTAGGTCGCCACCCCGAGCGGCAACGATTTCTGAATATCCCCTCCTCGCAGCGAAATCGTCCGTCCCTTAATTTCGACGTCCACCAACTGCTCGTCGTCAATCCATGCCTCAATCTTGTCACCTGCGACCCGCACGCGCACCCGATACCAACGCCCGTCCTTAAACTCCCGCCCCTGCGTGGTTTCGTTTTCCGACGCATCGATATGGTCGATACTCGAGAGCCCGATCACCATCCCGCCCCAGCCGCCCACGATCAAGCTGCACGCCGCTTTCCCGACGGGAAACGTGAGGCCGCAAAAAAAATCACTCCCCGAAAGCTTCATCGCCTCGAGCGTGATTTCGTAATTGTCGCGCGGCAACTCACCACCCTTCGTCCACGTAAACCCCGACAACGTCTCGCCCGCTACGATGACAATCGCGCCCGGCCCGCCGCGAAACGGGTTCTCCACCTTCACCGCACCTCCGCCCTCGAAGTCTGACGGCATCCAACCCGCGAGCGTCTTCCCATCGAAGAGCGAACGCCATTTTTTCTCCGCCTCACTCTTTGCCGCTTCGGCCGCGAACGTCCCCGCCACCACTCCAAAGCCCAACAGTGCCCACCGCAGGATACGAAGCGAATATTTCATAGTCGCTCGACCATGCCGAGCGCGCCGTCGGCTTCAACGTTGTCTTTGCACCCCGCCCCGCTTCCTCTGCGCAGCCCCCTCCATTCCACCCCATCATGCGTCACCCCACCTTACGCCCGCTCGCCACGCTCGTCGTCGGCCTGAGCTTCGCCGCCCTTTCCCTGCCGCTCACTCACGCCGCACCCGCCGTGCCCGACAAACTCATCGTCCTCACCTTCGACGACTCCTCCGCTTCACACCACGCCGTCGCCCGCCCCGTGCTGAAACGCTACGGCTTCGGCGCCACGTTTTTCATCACGGAAGGATTCACGTTCGCGAAAAACAAGACCGATTATATGACGTGGGCGCAGATCGCCGAGCTGCACCGCGACGGTTTCGAAATTGGCAACCACACCCGCGACCATCTCAGCATCACCGAAAAAACCGTGCCGCGCCTCGCCGAGCAACTTGCCGTCATCGCCGACCGCTGCCGCGAACACGGCATCCCGGCGCCCGTCAGTTTCGCGTGGCCCGGCAACAAGTTTCACGTCGCCGCCCTGCCGATACTCCAAGCCGCCGGCATCCGTTTCGCCCGTCGCGGCGGCGAGCCGGAGATCCCCTATTCCATCGGAGGAGGCGTCGCCTACGAACCCGGCCTCGACCACCCCTTGCTCATTCCCACCACTGGCGACGCCCGCCCCACGTGGTCACTCGAAAATCTCCAACGCGCCGTCGAACTCGCCCGCAACGGCCGCATCGCCGTGCTCCAATTCCACGGCGTCCCCGACGGCGAACACCCGTGGGTCAACACCCCGCGCGAACGCTTCGAAGAATATATGGCGTGGCTCCACGCCGAAGGTTTCAAGGTGATCGCCGTGCGCGACCTCGCCCGGTACGTCGACGAAAAATCTCTCCCCGCGAACCCGCTCGAAATCATGGAGCGCCGCAAAGGCTCCCCACTCACGCCCTCCGTCGAGAGGTAGGAGCCGACTGGCAGGCGATTCCCTGGGAGCGCAGGCCAGCATTTCCCGTCGTCAGGTTTCCACTTCCGTCGTGACCTCCGCCCGTGAACGCGGCTTCTTGGCACCTTGCCCACGTCGCTGACTCTTCAACCCATCGGTTTTCTCCGCACCCGGCAGCAGGTGAAATTCCAGGCGGGCCACCAACCGTCGGCGGCGACTGAAGAGCGCAACGAGTTGGAGCTTCTCCCTGACTGCGGCTACGAGGACGCCCTCCGTGATCTCGCGGGCTTCGAGCGCGTGTGGCTGCTGTGGTGGTTTCATCGCAACGAAAACTGGCGCCCACTCGTGCTCCCGCCGCGTGGCCCGATCCAACGTCGCGGCGTCTTCGCCACGCGTTCGCCCCACCGCCCGAATCCCCTCGGCCTGACCCCCGTGCCGCTCCTCGGCATCGCGGGCCGCACCCTTCTCCTCGGCCCCTGCGATCTCGTCGACGGCACACCCGTGTTCGACCTCAAACCCTACGTCCCATCATTCGACGCCTTTCCCGATGCGCGCGCCGGCTGGATCGACGAAGTCGACGCCGCCATGAGCGAGCCGCCGAAATTCTCCGTCACGCTCACCCCGACCGCCGACGCACAGGCTACGTGGCTGCGCACGCATTGGAGTATCAATTTTATCCCGCGTCTGACCGAACTTCTCGCGCGCGATCCCTCGCCGCACCGCACCCGACGCATCCGCAAACGCGGCCCGACTCACGCGGAGATCGGCTGCGGCGCCTGGCTCGCGGTGTTCACCGTCGCAGGCACCGCCGTTTCCGTGCTCGCGCTCAAGCCGGCCTATCCGATGACGTTTCTTTTGCGCGAAGGCTATCAGGACATCCCCGACCGCGATGCGCTGGTAGCCTTTCTCGCGCAATGGCCGACCCCGCCAGCGGCAGACCGGGTCGCCGGGGAACCCTAGTTTCCTTCCCCTGCAACCCAGGGTGGAGCGCGGCTCGCAAAGAACTCAGTGGTTACTTATTTCGGAACGATCAATCGACTTGTCGTCGCGGCGAAACCTCGGCCTTAATCCTTCGTCTTCCCGCCACCTGCCGCGCGCTCCCGATTTCCCGGTTCGTCCGACCATCCGCCCCACCAGCCCCGTCCCTTCCACCCTCGCCCATCCCATGCATCCGCCCCTCGCCCCTCACCTCCGGCAGCCGAGTCGCCGCGAGTTTCTTTATGTCGGTCTCCTCGGCACCGTCGGGATGACGATGAGCGATCTGTTTCGCTCGCAGGCCCGCGCGACCGGCGTGACGCCGCTTGCCGCACCCGGTCTCGGCCGGGCCAAATCCGTCATCAACATCTACCTCCCCGGCGGTATGTCGCACCAGGAGTCGTTCGACCCGAAGATGACCGCCCCGGTCGAATACCGCGGCCCCATGGAGGCCATCAAGACGAACGTCGACGGCCTCTATTTTTCGGAAAATCTGAAGGAGACCGCCAAGATCGCCGACAAGATCACCGTCATCCGGTCGATGACGCACGGCGAGGCAGCCCACGAACGCGGCACGCACGCGATGTTCACCGGCTACCGACCCAGCCCCGCCATCCAATATCCCAGCATGGGTAGCGTCATCTCCCACGAGCTCGGCCCGCGCGCCGACCTCCCGCCCTACATTCTCATTCCCAACCAGACCACGCCCTATGCCGGCACGGGCTACTTGGGCGCCGCGTTCGGGGCTTTCGCGCTCGGCAGCGATCCCGCGACCGACAACTACGCCGTGCGCGATCTCACGCTGCCGAGCGGTATCGACGCCGCGCGCTTCGCCGAGCGCCGCGAAATGCGCTCCGTCGTCGATGCGCATTTCAGCGCCCTCGAAAAATCCGACGCGCTCGACGGCATGGACTCCTTCTACCAGCGCGCCTACGCGATGATCAGTTCCGACAAGGCCCGCGCCGCCTTCGACATTAAAGCCGAGCCGAAAAAAACCCGCGACGACTACGGCCGCAACGCCGCCGGTCAGCGCATGCTCCTTGCCCGCCGCCTCGTCGAAGCCGGCGTCCGCTTCGTCTCGCTCACCTACGGCGGCTGGGATCACCACGACAATATCAAGCGCGCCAACGGCACCCAGATGCCCAATTTCGACAAAGCCTACGCCGCCCTCATCCGCGATCTCGACGAACGCGGCCTGCTCGCTTCCACGCTCGTCGTGGTCAACACCGAGTTTGGCCGCACGCCGAAGATCAACGCCACCGGTGGCCGCGACCACTGGCCCAAAGTCTTCAGCATCGCCTTGGCCGGCGGCGGCGTGAAACGCGGTTATGTGCACGGCTCCTCCGACGCCACCGGCGGCGAACCCGACAACGACCCGCTCAGCGTCGAAGATTACGCGGCGACGATTTTTAACCAGATTGGCATCGACCCGACCAAAACGTTAATGACCCCCGGCGGCCGTCCGCAGGCGATCGTCAAGGACGGCCACGTCGTCAAAGAACTGCTCGCCTGAGCCATGCCCCCCTCCTCTCGCGGACTCGTCGCCCGTTGTGGGGCAGGCTTTACACCTGCCATCCGCCTATTCATCCGAGCCCTTGCCCGTTGTGGGGCAGGCTTTACGCCTGCCATCGGTCCACTCGCCCGGGCGGTAGCCCTCGCACTCCCGCTCACCGTCGCGGCCGTCGCACCCAACGTCACCGCCATCGCCCCCGCCGGTGGACCACGCGGCACCGCCGTCGAAGTTACCCTACGCGGTGACCGACTCGCCGATGCGCAGGAAGTTTTCTTTTACTCGCCGGGTATCACGCTCGAAAAAATCACCGGCGCCAAAGACAAGGAAGTGAAGCTCGTCGTCCAAATCTCCGCCGACTGCCGTCTCGGCGAACACGCGCTCCGCCTCCGCACCACTGGCGGAATTTCCGCACTCCGCCTCTTCTACGTCGGCCCGTTTCCCTCCGTGGAGGAAAAAGAACCCAACAACGCCGGGGCCAAAGCGCAGCCCATCGCGCTGAACTCCACCGTCCAAGGCACCATCGCCAGCGAGGACGTCGACTTCTTTTCCGTTGAAGCGAAAAAAGATCAGCGCCTCTCGGTCGAAATCGAAGGTGCGCGCCTCGGCCGGACCATGTTCGATCCGATCGTCACCGTACTGTCGGCCGACGGCCGCGTGCTCGCCGCGTCCGACGACACGCCGTTGCTCGGTCACGACGGCTTCGTGTCGCTCCTCGCCCCCGCCGACGGAAAATATCTGATCCAAGTGCGCGACGTAACGTATGCCGGCGCCGGGCATTTTTATCGGCTGCACCTCGGCTCGTTCCCTCGTCCCGCCGTGGCCTTCCCTCTCGGCGGCCAGCCGGGCGAAACGTTTGAGGCTAAATTTATCGGCGATCCCTCCGGTGACTTTACGCAGTCCGTCACCCTGCCCGCCGAAAAAATCCGCGAGTCGCGCTTCGGCCTCGTCGTCGACCATGACGGCCTCGCGCCTTCGCCGAATTGGCTGCGCATCTCTCCGCTCGCCAACGCCCCAAGCATCTCGCCGGGAAATGCTCTCGCCAAAGCCACGTCACTCAACGCCACCGCGCCTCTCGCCTTCAACGGCGTGCTCGCAACCAAGGGCGACGCCGCGTTCTTCCGTTTCACGGCGAAGAAGGATCAAAATCTCGACTTCCAAGTTTACGCGCGGCGCCTCGGTTCACCGCTGGACTCCGTGCTCACCATCTTCGACGCCAAGGGAAAATCCCTCGGCAACAACGACGATGCCGCCGGCAATCCCGACAGCGCCGTCCGCGTGAAAATCCCCGACGACGGGGACTACACGGTCAAGGTCGCCGATCAACTCGCCCGCGGCGGTCCGCGTTTCACCTACCGCGTCGAGATCGCCGAAGTCGCGCCCACGCTCACACTCTCCATTCCGGACACTGCGCGCTACGACAACGAGACGCGCAAATCCCTCGTCGTGCCGCGCGGCAACCGCTTCGCCGTGTTGCTGAACATCGCGCGCGACACCTTTAACGGCGACGTCGCCGTCGCGTTCGACGGCTTGCCCGCGGGCCTCACCGCGCTCGCCGACTCTGTGCCGGGCAGCCTCTCGGCCGTGCCCGTGGTGTTTAGCGCCGCCGCCGATGCGCCCATCGCGGGCACGCTCCTGACTCCCGCCGCCCGGGCCGTCGACGCAACCGCCACCAAAGGAAAAGATATCGTCAGCCGCTTCCGTCACACCGTCGATTGGGTGCGTATCCAAAACGACACCGGCTACAGCAGGTCCGAGGTCGGCCAGATCGCCGCAGCCGTTGTCGAGGCCGTCCCGTTCACGGTGCGCATCGTGGAGCCGAAAGTTCCTCTCGTGCAGAGCGGCGAGACAGCGCTGAAAATCATCGCCGAACGCCAGGAAGGTTTCGACGAACCTATCACGGTAAAAATGCTCTGGAATCCCCCGGGCGTCACCTCCCCGCCCGACCTCGTGATTCCGAAGGGCGCGAACTCCGTCGACTACAAGCTCAACGCCTCCAACAAGGCCGAGGTGCGGAGATGGAAGACGGCCGTGATCGCATCCGCGACCGTCCAAGGCGGGGCCGCCTATGTCTCCTCGCAACTCGCCGAGCTGGAAATCGCGGCCCCGTTCATCGCCGGAAAAATCAATCTCACCAAAGTCGAGCGCGGCCAGACCGCCAAACTCATCTGCACGTTGGAGCAGAAAGTTCCGTTCTCCGGCAACGCCGTGGCGCGACTCGTCGGTCTCCCGGCCAACACCACCGCCAGCGACGTCGAGATCACTCAAGAAAACAAAGAAGCCATCTTCGAGGTCGTCACCACCGAGAAGAGTCCGCTCGGCAGCCACAAAAACGTATTTTGCCAGGTGACCCTCACCCGCGACGGCGAGCCCATCACGCACCTCATCGCGCAAAGCAGCGTGCTGCGCATCGACGCGGCGCGCCCGAAGCCCGCCGCAGACAACAAACCGGTCGCACAAACGAAGACGGATTAATCGATCAACGCATGAATTTCGTCCTGACCACCTCCGCCCAAAAAGTCGCTCGGTTTCTGCTCGGCGTGATGTTCGGCTGCGGCTGCGCGGTGTCCGCCTTCGCCGCAAAACCCGCTCTCACCGAGATCAAAGTCTTCCCGGCTGACGTGAACCTCAAGACCCGCAGCGACCGCCAGAGCATCGTGGTCCAAGCTCTCTACGCCGACGGCGTCACGCGTGACGTGACGGCCCTAGCTAGCTTCACACTCGCGAACAAGGCCCTTGTGAAATTTGATCACTTCATTCTCTCCCCAGTGGCCGACGGGCAGACCGAATTGAAAGTCAAGTTTCAGGGCAAAACGCGGCTCGTCCCGGTTAAAATCGAAGGTGCCAAAGCCGAAGAGCCGATCAGCTTCGTTAAAGACGTCATGCCCGTCTTCACCAAGGCGGGCTGCAATTCCGGCGGTTGCCACGGAACCTCGCGCGGCAAAGACGGCTTCCGCCTCTCGCTGTTCGGCTACGATCCGGATGGCGACTACCACCGGCTCACCCGTGAGGCGATTGCACGCCGGATCAATCTCGCGCTGCCCGAAGAGAGCCTGATGCTCGAAAAGGCCACGCGTAAAGTGCCCCACACCGGCGGCGAACTCTTCAAGTCCGACAGCGAATTTTATCAGACTCTCGTGACGTGGCTGCAGGCCGGCGCCCCCAAGGACGGCCCGGGCGTCGCCAAGGTCGTGCGCCTCGAAATCAATCCGCTTCAGTCCGTGCTCGAAGGCACCGGCGAAGCCCAGCAGCTGAGCGTGCGGGCGTTCTACTCCGACGGCACCGACCGCGATGTGACGTCGCTCACCGCCTTCATGGGCAACAATGATGCCGCCGTGAAGGTCTCCGCCGCGGGCAAGGCCACGGCACTCTCACGCGGCGAAGCGTTCATCACCGCCCGTTACGAAGGCCTCGCGACCGGCGTACAAATCCTCGCGATCCCGAAGAATCTGAACTTCACGTGGCCGACCGTCGCGGAAAACAACTACATCGACACCCTCGTCAATGCGAAGCTGCGCAAACTGCGCATCGCGCCGTCCGACCTCTCTGACGACCCGACCTTTCTGCGCCGCGTCTACCTCGATATCACCGGGACGCTGCCCACTCCCGATCAGGTCCGGACGTTTCTCGCCGACACCGCCACCGGCAAACGCGACGCCGTGGTCGACGACCTCCTGGGCCGAAAAGAATTCGTCGACCTGTGGGTGATGAAGTGGGCCGAGCTCCTGCAAATCCGCAGCGCAGACCAGCAGGTGCAGATGAGCGCGAAGTCAGCCCTCCAATACTTCGACTGGCTCGAAGGCGAGATCACCCAAAACGTGCCCGTCGACGTCATGGTGAAAAAACTCCTCACCGCCACGGGCCCGAGCTTCGAGGAACCGGCCACCAATTTTTATAAGGTCGAGCGCGACACGTTGAAACTCACGGAAAACGTCGCGCAGGCGTTCATGGGCGTGCGCGTCCAATGCACCCAATGCCATAATCATCCTTTCGACCGCTGGACCATGAACGACTACTACGGATTGGCGGCCTTCTTCGCCCAAGTCGGGCGCAAGTCCGGCGAAGATCCGCGCGAAACGATCGTCTTCAATAGTGGCGGCGGGGCCGTGAAACATCCCGTGACTGGCAAGGACATGGCCCCTAAATTCCTCGGCGGCGCGCAGCCCGAAATCGCCAAGGGCGCGGACCGCCGGCAAGTGCTCGCGGAGTGGTTGACCGCGCCAGAGAATCCCTATTTCGCCCGCAACCTCGCCAATATTATTTGGGCGCAGTTCTTCGGCAAAGGCATCATCGACCCCGTCGACGACGTGCGTGTCAGCAATCCCGCCACCAATCCCGAGCTGCTCGAAAAACTCGCGACCCAACTCACCGCCTACCGCTACGATTTCAAGAAACTCGTCCGCGATATCTGTACGTCCCGCACCTACCAGTTGTCCGCCGTGCCGAACGCCACCAACGCGGGCGACGACGCAAATTTCGCCAAGGCCGGCGTGCGCCGCATCCGCGCCGAGGTGTTGCTCGACGCGTTGAGCACCGTCACCGGTAGCGCGGAAAAACTCCGCGGCCTGCCGCAAGGCTCCCGCGCCATCGAGATCGCCGACGGCCGCACGAGCACGTATTTCCTCACCACGTTCGGTCGCGCCACCCGCGAGACCCCGTGCTCCTGCGAGGTAAAAATGGAGCCGAACCTTTCGCAGGCTTTGCACCTCCTTAACGGCGACGCCGTGAACGCGAAAGTGCTCAACGGCGGTCTCGTGAAAAAATTACTGAAGGACGGAAAGTCGCCGGCGGACATTATCGAAGAACTCTACCTCCGTGCCTTGGGCCGCCTCCCCACCGCGACCGAGACGACGAAGCTCCAAGCATTTTTCACCGAGGGAAAAAAGCACGACGTCGTCCTGAACGACCTCTTCTGGTCGCTGCTCAACGCGAAGGAATTCGTCTTTAACCACTGAGTCGCACCCATGCCCCTCGACCGCCCCCATGTAGGAGCCCGCTTGCGGGCGATGTTCGGCCCACGCCAACGGAGCACCTCGCGCATTGCCTGCAAGCAGGCTCCTACCCTCCTCGTTTTTCTCCCTGCCCTCGCCTTCGCCGCCGAGCCCGCCAAAAAAGTCACCTACGAAGACGACGTGCTTCCGATCTTCCGCGACAACTGCCTGAAGTGCCACAACCCGGACAAACTCAAAGGCGACCTCGACCTTACGTCATTCAGCAGCGCGATCAAAGGCGGCGGCAGTGGCACCACCCTCAACGCCGGAGATCCCGACAGCAGCCAACTTTTCAAGTCCATCACCCACACCGAAGATCCGGCCATGCCGCCGAAGTCTAAACTCTCCGACAAAGAGATCGGCACCATCCGCCAATGGATCGCAGGCGGTCTGCTGCAAGGGGTGAACAGCAAAGCCCTCGCAGCCAACAAACCGACCGTCGATCTCACCCTCAAGAGCGCCGCGATCGGCAAACCCGAGGGCCCGCCGCCGATGCCCGGCCCTCTTTCCTTCGAACCCTTTGTCCGCACCACGCACGGCACACCGCTCAGCGCGATCGCCAGCAGCCCGTGGGCTCCCGTCGTCGCCCTCGCCGGTGCGCGCCAAGTCGTGCTCTACCACACGGGAGATTTTGAATTTCTCGGCGTGCTGCCGTTTCCCGAGGGCACGCTGTGCGATCTCAAATTCAGTCGAAACGGCAAACTCCTTCTCGCCAGCGGCGGGCGCGGCGGCCACTCGGGCCTCGTGACCGTCTGGGACATCGCGACGGGCGAGCGCGTCATCACGGTGGGCGACCAATATGATTCCGTCCTCGCCGCCGATATCAGCGCCGACCAACAGTGGATCGCCCTCGGCGGACCGGACCGCGTATTAAAAATCTACACGACAAAAAACGGCTCGCTCGAACACCGCATCAAGAAGCACACGGAGTGGGTCACCGCCGTGGAGTTTTCGCCCGACAGCAAGTATCTCGCCACCGGCGACCGCAACGGCGGCCTCGTGCTCTGGGAGGCCGCGACCGGCCAGGAGATGTTCAACCTGCCCGGCCACAAGGGCGCGATCACCGCCCTCACGTGGCGTCGCGATTCCGAGATGTTGGTCTCCGCCAGCGAAGACGGCACGCTCAAGCTCTGGAAGGCCACCGACGGCGCGGCGCTCAAAAATATCCCGGCGCACACGGGCGGGGCCTTAGCCGCCCGCTTCGCGCCCGACGGTCGCGTCGTTTCCTGCGGTCGGGACAATAGGGTCCAAATCTGGGACTTGGCCGGAAAAAATCTCGCCACGCTGGCCTTCAAGGGAGACCTGCCCAACCGCGTCACGTTCAACGACGACGGCTCCAAGGTCGTCGGCAGCGATTGGACCGGGAAAGTTTTTATGTGGGACGCGAAGACTGGCCGGCCCCTCGGCGAGTTGGAAGCCAACCCACCCTCCCTCGTCGAGCGTGTGCAACGCGCAGAGAAACGGGTCGCGGCGCTGCTGGGGGCCGTGGCTGCCACGACGGCGAAAAAAGCCAAACAAGACGCCGAGCTGGCGCTGATCAACGAAAGCCTCGCACGCGTGAAGGAAGATTTCGCCGCCACCCAAGCGCTCGTCGCCGCCCACGCGGCCGAGGTCCGACCGGAAGCCGACACGCCGCCCGACGTCGAAGCCACCCAGAAAAATCAAGCGCAGAATCCCGCCGAGGAAGCCCAACGACTCAAGGCCATCGTCGCGGAACTAAAGAAGCAGCTGGCGACCAGCGCGAAACACGCCGCCGCCCTCAAAAAAGAATCAGCAACCGCGAAGTCTGCAGCCGACGAAACAACCGCCAACCTGCAGGCCGCCGAGACGTCTTTGGTGAAATGGAAAGCCGCGCAGCAAAATGCAAAATCAAGCACGACCGTAGGGAAAGTAACGAAACTGCGCCCCGGTAAAGAGTGAACCGTCCACGTTGATGGGCGGTTCTTCCCCTGAGCACACAGAGTTTGTCATTGCGAAGGAGCCGAAGCGACTGCGGCAATCCACCGCGCGCTCCCTGATTGCCACCGTCGGCAAACCTCCTTGCTAGGAACACAAACGGT
>CAMBVX010000063.1 GCA_945871085.1 Opitutus sp. GAS368
GGATCAGCGGTTGCCGGGATGGAAACCGATTTTCCGGCCGTGGGCGGGCGAATCGGGAGTGGTGAGCTGGCGAATGGCGGCGATGACGGCGGCGAGTTGTTCGTCGTGAGAGCCGACGCGGGCATCGAGTTCCGCTAGCTTGGCGGCGATGGCCTTGTGGTTGACGACGAGCTGGCGAAGGCGGACGAAGGCGCGGACCACGTGAACGCTCATGTCGGTGGCAGCTTCGCTGTTGAGGATGTTGGCGGCTTGGATAGCACCGTGCTCGGTGAAGGCGTAGGGCCGGTATTTGATGTTTTGTCCGCGCTTCAAGGTCGCATTTTGCGACCTTGAAGGGTCGCCCGGTTTAGAGGTCGCGTTTTGCGGCTTCAAACGCGGGAGCTGTGCGGCTTCTTCGGCGGAGAGCTGAAACACGAAATCCTCGGGAAATTTGCGGGCGTTGCGTTTTAGCTGCTCGTTGAGCCGCTTGGTGGTTACGCCGTAGAGCGCGGCGAGATCGGCGTCGAGCAGCACCCGTTGGCCGCGCAGCACGAGGATACGGGATTGGACGTGCTCGGACGGGATGATTTCGGCATCACTCATGTGAAGTGGTCGCAATTTGCGACCGGTTTGGGACGGGAGGGACGCTCATAGGGTGGTTTTGAAATCGCAAACTGCGAGGTCAGAGTAAGGGAGATTTTAGGGTGGCAGGCATCGGTCTCAGTAGTCCCACTACGACGAAGTTTTTTCCCGAGCAGCGATGGAATCAGGAGGGAGAGCTTCGAAGGCCACGCAGAGAGCAGCTGGCGGAGATTGGTGAGGGAATGGGGGCAGACCGGACATCTCAGGCGAGTAGCTGGGAGGGAAAGCGGGCCGGCTGGCGAACGCAAGGCGCGGAGTGAGGTCGCGCGCGAGTGCGTGCATTTGCCGTTGATCAAGCCTGTCGTGGCGGCGAAGAAAGAGCCCATGGATATGGTCACCATCGTTTGGTCCATGGTCGCCTCCGCGTGTCTTACGCTGGGGCTCGTCCACGGCTTGGTGTGGTGGCAGCATCGGGAAAAGCTCGACCGGCTGTGGTTCGCATTATTGGCCGTCTCGACGGCGTGGTTCGCCTATTTTGAGTGGTCCTCGCTCCGGGCGATGGGTCCCCAAAGCTATTTGGAAGGCATCCGTTGGATGCAGGTGCCGACGTGGTGCATGTTCGTCTGCATGGTGGGCTACGTGCTCACCCATCTCCGGGAGGGGAATCGTGGGCTAGCCGGCTTGGCCGTGGGCTTGCGCACGCTGTCGGTGGTGCTCGCTTTCACCTTGGATACCGGCGTGCATTTCCGGGAAATCACCGGACTGCAGCGCGTGATGTTTCTGGGGACGGAGGTCACTCTGCCGGTCGGTTCGCCCAGCCTGCTGATGCTGGTGCCACACGGCGCTCTCGTGGCCATGCTGGTCTTTGTCGTGGGGGCCGCGATCACCGTCTGGCGCAGGGGAGAGCACCGTCTCGCGGTGCTGGTCGGTGGCAGCGTGGGGTTCTTCGTCACGCTGGGGGCATTACAATCGATCCTCGGCTTTTGGCAGGTCATCAAAATTCCGCCCGGTGGAAGTCTTTACTTTCTCGCCTTGCTTTTCGTGACCGCGTTCGAGCTGAGTATGGAAACGAAACGGGTGAAGACACTCTCGGTGGAGTTGGCGGAAACCCGGGCCAAGAGCCGTGAACAGGTCGCCCATTTCGGCCGAGTCGCGAGCTTGGGGGGAATCTCCGTGACGCTCGCGCACGAGATCAACCAGCCCTTGGGGATCATTCTCAGCAACGCGCAGGCGGCGGAGCGGATGCTCGCCAAAGATCCGCCCGACCTGCCGGAGGTGCGGGCTATTCTGGCGGATATTGTGCGTGAAAATCTCCGGGCGAGCGCCGTCATCCAGCGGACGAGGGAGTTGCTCCAGCGAAAAGAGGTGAGCCGTGAGTTGGTCAATTTGAGCGACCTCGCGGGCGAAGTGTTCGCGATCATGCGCCGCCCGTTGCAGGCGCGCCAGGTCACGCTTGCGGCGGAACTCGCCGCGGGGCTTCCGCTTGTCTCGGTCGACCGCATCCAGCTTCAGCAGGTCCTGCTCAATCTCATGCTCAACGCCTGCGAGGCCATGGCGGCGAATCCGCCCAGCGAGCGCAGGCTGAGTGTCGCGACCCGCGTGGAGGGTGGAGCGGTGTGCCTCGCGGTAACGGACTCGGGGCCCGGGTTGCCGAGCGACGTGGAAAAAATTTTTGCGCCCTACTTCACCACCAAACCGCAGGGCTTGGGCATGGGCTTGCCGATCTGCCGGTCGATTGTCGCTGCGCACGAGGGCCAACTCTTGGCCGAGTCGGCCGCACCGCGCGGGGCCGTATTTCGGGTAATATTGCCGGTGGCGGCCGTTCTTCAATGAACACGGCTCCGCTGGTCTACCTCGTCGACGACGAACCCGGAATGTGCAAGGCGTTGACGCGCTTGTTGCAGACCGAGGGAATCCGCGTGCGGTCATTCTCCAGTGCGGAGGAGTTTCTCGCCGGCCGCCAACCCGGCGAAATCGCGTGCTTGGTGTTGGATGTGGCCATGCCGCGTTGCGACGGCCCGAGTCTCCAACGGACGCTCGCCGACGCCGGGAGTGCGCTGCCGATCATATTTCTCACCGGCCACGGCGACATCCCCCTGGCCGTGCGCTCGGTGCAGGCCGGGGCGGTGGATTTTCTCACCAAACCCGTGCAGGCCACGGTGCTCCTGAGTGCCGTCCGCCGGGCTTTGGCGCTGGCCCAAGACCGGGCGACCGAGCAGGCGGCCACGGTCGCGCTCCGGACGCGTCTCGAACTGCTCACGGCTCGTGAGCGCGAAGTGCTCGGGCACGTGATTACGGGCAAGCCCAGCAAGATGATCGCCGCCGACCTCGGCACCGGTCTCCAGACCATCAAGGTTCATCGCATGCGGCTCATGGAGAAGTTGGGCGTCGCCTCTGTGCCAGATTTGGTGCGTGCGGCCGAGCGATTGGGCGTGCGGCGGAGCGACTGAGGGGGTCGGCCTTCTTTTGGCCGTCGCCGTTTTTTGAAAACGTTCCCGTGGCGGTTGTTAAACCAAGGTTCAATAGCCGCGGTGGGTGATTTGACGTATAACTAGGGTATTATGCCCAAATCAGCGTCTGAAATTCTGCCATGTTTTTTCTTCTCATCGCCGACGGGCCGGCAGATCTGCGCGCTGATTTTTTCAGTGCTGTGCCTCGGTAACTTCGCATGGGCCGCTGATCTGGAAACCAAGCTGACCGCCGAGCGCGTTTCCGGAACCGGTGCCGCGGAAAAATTTTCGGACGCGGCGGCGGCCGCTCCCGGTGACACGATTCGCTACGTGGTGACCTTTACCAACACGACGGCGCGCGTCCTGCGTGAAGTCGCCGCCACGCTTCCCATCCCGCAGAATCTCGAACTCGTCCTCGCCTCGGTCCAGCCAGCGGCCCGTGAGGGCAGTGTCGATGGCAAGGAGTTCGTCGCCTTGGCGAAACTGCTCAAACCGAAGTCCGATGGCGGCTGGGGTGTATCGCCCAGTGCGATTCGCGCCCTCCGTTGGGCGCCCCGCGATGTCGCGGCGACGTCCGCCCTCTCGGTGGAAGCGCGCGCCAAAGTTTCCTCCACGCCGGCCGCCCAACGCTGAGCCGGTCGGTCAACGTTCTCTCTTCTTTTCCCACCACGATTCGATTTCCAAAGATGAAAACTGCTCCAGCCCCCCACCTGTTCGCTTCCGCGGTCGCGCTCACGCGCCGCGTTCTTGGTCTCTTGATCTGCCTGTCCCTCCTCGGGATTACGGCCGAAACCGTCCGCGCCGCGGCTCCGATCGCGGGCACCACGATTGGTAATGCCGCGTCCGCCACCTACAAGGACTCCTCCGGCACCGATCGCACCACGACGTCCAACACCGTCACCACGGTCGTCCAACAGGTCGCGAGCTTCACGATCGTCGCGAATCGCACCGCCACCGTCTCGCCCGGCGGCCAGGTGTTCTTCCCTCATATCGTCACGAACACCGGCAACGGCAACGAAACCTACACGATCGGAGCCACCAACAACGCCACCGGCGACAACTTCGACCTGTCCGGTCTGACGATCTACGCCGATGCCGATAAAAACGGTATCCCGGACAACAATACTGCGATCACGACGACCGGCGTGCTCGCCTCCGGTGCCACGTTTGGCTTCGTGGTGGTCGGTTCCGCGCCGGGATCCGTTGTCACGGGCAACACTTCAGGCGTTACGGTTTCCGCGGCCGGCAGCATCGCTACGATCGCTCAGACCAACACCGACGTCGCTACGGTCACCTCCAACGCGGTGATCGCCGTCACGAAAGCGTCCAGCGCCAACTCCGGACCTTCTCCCTCCATCGCGCCCCACCTGACCTACACCCTCACCTACACCAATACCGGTAATTCTGCGGCCACTGACCTCACGATCACCGATACGATCCCCACGGGCCTCACCTTCGTGGCGGGCTCGACCCTCTGGAGCGTCTCCGGGGCGACGGCGCTGACTGACGCCGATGACGCCGAAACCGCCGCGCCCGGCATCAAGGTCAAGTTTGCCTCCGGTGTCCTCACCGCGGTCGTGGCTTCCGTTTCCCCGGGCCAATCGGGCACGCTCACGTTTCGCGCGAGCGTCAATGGCAGCCTCGCTCCCAGCGTGATCAACAACACCGCGCAGTTCCTCTATACCACGGGAGGCACCACCACCACCAATGTCCCCACCAACACGGTGCCGTTCACGGTCACCGGTTCCCCGGGCGTCAAGCTCGGGCCGGCGACCGGCAACGACCTCATGCAGACCGTCGCTTCGGCGCGGCCCGGTGAGACGTTCTCCTTCACGACCAACACCGTGACCAACACCGGCAACGGCACCGACACGTTTAATATGGCGTTTCTCACGCACACCTTTCCGGCCGGCACGACGTTCGCCTTCTTCAAAAATGACGGCAACACGCCCCTCGTCGACACGAACGGTGATGGCATCCCGGATACCGGCCCCCTCGCCGCGGGAGCCACCTACAATGTCACCGTGAAGGTGACGCTGCCGACGACCATTCCGACCACGCCCGCCGCGCCCTACACGCTCAACCTAGAGGCGACCTCGGTGACCGATCCGACCAAGAAGGACCAGGGCAACGATGTCCTCACCGCTGTCGCTCCCTTGACGGTCGACCTGACCAACGATGCTGCCGCCAGCGATGCCGGCACCCAGCTCGGTGAAGGTGCCTACGCCGCCGGTGCTCCCTCCGTCACGAATACGGTCAATCCCGGTATCACGACGCGCTTCACTTTGTTTGCTTACAATCCCAACACCGTCGCCGATTCCTACGGCCTTTCGGCCAGCACCGTGGAGGATTTTTCGGCCCTCTCCCTGCCGACCGGTTGGAGCGTGGTGTTTCGTGATACCACCGGTGCCATCATCACCTCCACCGGCGTCATTTCGGGTGGCGGCAACAAACAATACTACGCCGATGTCACCGTGCCGGCCGGCCAGATCCCCGGCGATACCGACCTCTACTTCCGGATTCTCTCCCCGACGACGTCAGTCGGCGACCGGATCAAAGACCGCGTCACGGTCAATACCGTGCGCGAACTCAGCCTCACGCCGAATAATTCCGGCCAGACCTATCCCGGTGGCTCGGTTGTTTACGAACACACCCTGCGGAACAATGGTAACGTTTTGGAAGGTAACGGCACGACCAGCTCGATTGCCCTCACCCTCGCCGACTCGCTCGCCGGTTGGACCAGCATCACTTATTACGACACGAACGGCAACGGCACGTTGGATGCCGCCGACGCGGTGGTGACCAATCTGAACTTCAGCAGCGGTGGCACGGCCGGTCTTGATCCGGGCGAGAGTGTCCGCCTCTTCACGAAGATCTTCGCCCCCGCGGGTGCCCCCAATCTCGCCATCAACAGCACCACGCTCACCGCGACCACGACCAACGGCTCGCTCACGGCCGCCGTGCCCGCCGTCGTCACCAGCACCGACACCACCAGCGTGGTCACGGGTGATCTCACGCTGACGAAAGAGCAGGTGCTCGACGCGAATTGCGACGGCAACGAAACGGCGTATTCACCAGCCCAGCTCACCACGGGCGCCGCCCCCGGTGCTTGCGTCAAGTATCGCATCACGGTGCGCAACGTCGGTTCCACTACCTCCACCGAGATCAAGATCTACGACACCACGCCGGCCTTCACCACCTACATCGTCGCTCCGGCGGCTGCGGTCTCCGCCGGCACCGTCGATACCGTCCCGACGGTCGGTGCGGCCGGTAACTTCGTGTTCAACATCGGCAGTCTCGCGTCCGGCGCTTCGGCGACCGCGACGTTTACCGTGAAGATCAATCCCTGAGCGGTGCATTGATTTCCCCGCCGGGCGGCAGGTTGCGGCCCGGCGGAATCAAGCTCCCTCCCGGTATGATTTTAGAATTCGTTCTCACCTGATCTCGTCGTCTTGCTCCTCCTCGGATTGAGGCGGCGTCCAGGATGAATCGAATGCTCACCCCATCGCGATTTTTCCGCCGCACGTTTGCTCTCCTCCTCGGCTTTATAGCCGGTGGGATGCCTGCGCAGAGCCCCGAGCCGGGGGTCGCGATCACCAATCAAGCCCGGGTCGACTATCGCGACGCCGCGGGTACCCTTGTCTCCCTCCGCACCAACACGGTGAGCGCCACGGCCGGCACGGCCCGATTCACGCTCACCGCCGACCGCACGCAAGCCGTCACCGCCGGCTCGTCCGTCACCCTCGCCCACACGCTCACCAACCTCGATCCGGTTCGCGTTACGGTCACCCTCGATTTCCGTAATTTGGGCGGCGACGGCTTCGACCTCGCGTCGCTGACGCTCGGTGAAGATGCCAACGGAAACGGTCTGCTCGATCCCGGTGAACGCCGCTTCGTAGCCGGCAGCTCCGTGGTGTTGGAACCCGGCGCTTCGCTGGCCCTGCTGCTCGGCGGCACGACTCCGGCTGAGCTCGTGATTGGTGCGGTGGCCAAGCTCGAAATCGCGGCGACCTCTGCCACCGGGGTGATCCGTATCGTGAACACGGACACGCTCACGGCCCCAGGCTTTATTCCCCCCCCGCCTCCGCCTCCCCCGGCTGGCGGCTTTACGCTCGTGGCGGATCGCACTCTCGAGGTCCTGCCCGGCGCCACGGTTTTCCTCCCGCACACGCTCACCAACACGGGGCTGAATCCGCTGACGCTCACGCTGAATTTCGCTAACCTCACCGGTGATGCGTTTGACCTTTCCGCACTCGTCCTCGGCCAAGACACCAATGGCAACGGCGTCCTGGACGCCGCCGAACCTCGCTTGGTGAACGGCTCCAGTGTCACCCTCGCCCCGGCCACCTCGCTCGCCGTAGTGCTTTCCGGGATCGCCCCGGCGATCCTCGTGCCGTCCGCTCTGGCGCGCCTCGAAATATCGGCCACCTCGGCGGCCACAGGCACGGTTGTCGCCAATACCGACACGCTGACCGCCCGGGTGCCGAGTTTTACGCTCACGAGCGATGCCGCTTATGTCGTGGTACCTGCCACCCTCGTCACCCTTCCGCACACGCTGACGAATACCAGCACCGTTCCGCTCACGATCCGTCTCGATTTCCGCAATCTGACTGGAGGCGCGTTTGACCTTGGCGCCTTGGTCTTGGGCGAAGACCGCAACCGTGATGGAACGTTGGACGCCACCGAGCCCCGCCTCGCCGCCGGGGCCACCGTTACGCTGGCCCCGGGCACTTCCATGGCCCTCCTGCTTACCGGAACGACCCCGGCGGTGCTGGCCGATCTGGCGGTTGCTCGTCTGGAGATTGCCGCCACCGCGACGACCGGTGGTGCCGCTCAGACCAACACGGACACCCTGACCGCGCGCAATCCCACGTTTATCTTCACCAAGAGCGGCTCCGCCACGAACGTTCAGCCCGGCGCCACGCTCACCTACACGCTTTCGCTCAGCAATACCGGCACGGCTGCACCGGTGCCCTTCACTCTCACGGTCGATGGCGTGGCCCGCCCGCTGGTCTTGATTCGGGACACCATGCCGGCCAACACGACCTTCGTCACCGTCACCGCCGAAGCGGGCGCGCAAGTTCTCTATCGTCTCCAAGGTGCGCCCGAGACCGTTTTCGTCACCACCCGCCCGGCCGACGCCCGGCAAATCGCCACCGTGGCCTTCGGCTACGCTTCGTTCGCGCCCGGCCGTGCCGTGGCCCCCGCGTTCCAAGTCCGCGTAAACGACAACGCTTCCGGCCCGATCCGCAACACCGCCCTTTTTGATTTTCAGAACGGCTCGCTCTCGGCGGCCTTCGATTCCAATTCTGTGATCACCGCCGTGCCCACGATTCCGCCGACGGTGACGTTTTCGCGCGACAACGCCGGCGCGGATACCACGAATTCGATTCCGCTCGGCAAACCGCTCAACCTCAATGCCAATGCCGCCGCGTGTAACCTCAGCTCTACGACCGTCGAACGCATCACGATCTTTATCACCTCCGCGCTCACCGGCGACCGCGAGTCCTACACCGCGGTCGAGACCGGTCCCAACACCGGCATCTTCGTGTTGAACGATGTCCCCGTCGCGGATGCGTCCCGCACCGCCACCATTGGTGGAGATGGCACGCTGCAATCCGTGAGTGGCGACAAACTGTCCGCCCAAATCAACGGTTGCGGTTCCACGATCACGATCGCTGATATTCAGATCGACCCCGCCGGCGTCGTCTTCGACACGCTCACGTGTCAACCGGTCGTGGGCGTGACCATCACGCTCATTGACGTGCTGGGCAACGGCAACGGCGGGCGCCCGGGCCAACCGGCCTTCGTTTTCCGTGATGACGGCATCACGCCATCGCCCAACCCCGTGACGACCGGCACCGACGGCCGCTACGAATTTCCCCTCGTGCGGCCCAGCGTTTATCGGCTCGAAGCGTTCGGCCCCAAAGGCTCGACGTTTCCCTCCAAGATCGCGCCGCAATGTGGGATTTTCGGCACCTCCCGGCTGATCGCGCCGGGAAGCAATGGTGAAAATTTCCCCGTGAACCTGACGACGGGCGCCGTCTTCATCGACGTGTCGCTCGATGTGCCGCTGGTCGGCCAACTCACGCTCGAGAAGAAAGCCTCCCGTCCGACGATTGAGATCGGTGACTCGGTGCTCTACACGCTCGAGTTAAAAAATACCTTCAACCTCCGGTTGCCTACGTCCGTCTTGGACGACGTGCTGCCGCGCGGCTTTACCTACGAGACCGGATCGGCCCGTCTCGACGGCCAGCCGCTCGCGAACCCCGCCGGCGGTCGTGGACCCCAGTTGCGTTTCGCCCTCGGGGCCCTCGAAACCGGTGCGCGCCACACCTTGACCTATCGCGCCCGCGCCGAAGTCGGGGCGCCGCTCGGTGATGCGATCAATCGCGCCCAGTTCAGTCTTCCGGGCACCGGGATCATCAGCAACGTGGCGACCGCCAAGGTTCTCCTCGAACCCGGCATCTTCACGGACAAAGGGGTCATTGTCGGAAAGATCTTTCTGGATGCCGATCGCGATCGCGTCCAAGGCCCGGCCGAGCCCGGGATTCCCGGGGTGCGCCTCTACCTCGAAGACGGCACTTCGGTCGTCTCCGATGAAGAGGGCAAATACTCCTTCTACGGAGTCCGCCCGGTCACCCATATGCTCAAGATCGACGAGATCACGCTGCCGCCCGGCGCGTTTCTCCTCAACCTCGACAGCCGGCAGGCGGGCGATCCCGCGTCCCGTTTTGTCGACCTGAAAAAAGGTGAACTCCATAAGGCCAATTTCGCCCTCGGGGCCGCGGTGCCCGATCTCCTGGAGCAATTGAAAAAACGTCGCGATGCCGGCGAGGTGCGGGTCGCAGAAATTGAAACCGCGCTGCGCGACCGGCTAAAACCCGAGGCTCGCTCCGATCCGATCGGGGATGCCCGGACGCTCGCTGCGGCCGGCACGATTGGCGGTGCGGCGAGTCCGGTCGCCGGCGGCTCGGCGGGCTCGGCCGCCCGCGGTCCGGGCTTCAGTCGCCTGCTCCCGGCCGGCACGCTCACCGGCGCGAACTCCGCGTTGCCGTCCGCTCCGGTCTCCGCTGTCGCCCAGACACCGCTTGAGCTTTACGCCGCCAACGTGACCGACAACTCGCCGGGCTTCATCGGTCTCAATGATCGCGATACGCTCCCCTCGCGGCAGACCACCGTCCGGGTCAAAGGCCCCCTCGGTGCTCCCCTCACGCTCCTCATCAACGGGGAACCGGTCGCCGAAGATCGGATGGGGAAGAAATCCGTCAACGCCACCACCCAACTCGAAGCGCGCGAATACCTCGGCATTTCCCTGCGGCCCGGTGAAAACACGCTGCAGCTGGTCGCCAAAGACGGCTTCGGCAACCAGCGCGCCGGCGCTCAGATTGCCGTCATCGCGCCCGATCAGCTCGCGTCGATCAAGGTCGGCTTCTCCACCGTCGAGCCCTCCGCCGACGGTGTGACTCCCGTCCTCGTGCGCGTCGCCGTCGTCGATGAACGTGGCACGCCCGTTTCAGCCCGCACGCCGCTCACCCTGGAAACGTCGCTCGGCCGTTGGCGCGTCGACGATGTCGATCCCGTCGAGCCCGGCACCCAGGTCTTCATCGAAAACGGTCGCGCCGAATATACGCTCCTCCCACCCGGCGAGCCCGGCGATGCCAAGGTCATCGTCAGCTCCGGCTCGTTGCGGTGCGAACAAGTCCTCTCGTTTCTACCTGATCTCCGCCCACTCGTCGCCAGCGGCATCCTCGAAGGCAAAGTCTTCCTGCGCGGGTTCCGGCCCTCAAACCTCAATCCCACCACGGCGGCCGATGCGTTTGAGGACGAGCTCCAAAGCCTCGCGACGCGGGCCGATGTCCGCACCGCCGGCCGCGCGGCGTTTTTCCTCAAAGGCAAGGTCAAGGGCTCCTATCTGCTCACGGCGGCCTTCGATTCCGACAAACTCACCCGCGAACGCCTCTTCCGCGATATCGAGCCCGACGCTTATTATCCCGTTTACGGCGATTCTTCGATCCGCGGCTACGACGCCCAGTCTACCCGCAAACTCTACCTGCGGATCGATCGGAAAAAGAGCTACCTGCTCCTCGGCGATTTCCAGACCCGGAGCGAAGACGAGGTCCGCGCCCTCGGCAATTACCAGCGCAGTCTCAACGGCGTTCGCGCCCACCATGAAAATTCCCGCGTCGATGCCACCGCCTGGGCCAGCCGCGACACCACCCGTCAGATCGTGGAGGAAATCCTCGCCGACGGCACCTCGGGTCCGTATCGTTTCCGCACCGCCAACGGGCTCATCAACTCCGAGCGCGTCGAGCTTCTCACGCGGGACCGCAATCAACGTTCCGTCGTCCTGAAGAGCGAGCCGCAGTCGCGCTTCACCGACTACGAGTTCGAACCCTTTACCGGCCGTCTGCTCTTCCGCGCACCGGTGCGCAGTCTCGACGAAAATCTCAACCCCCGCTCCATCCGCGTGACCTACGAGGTCGATCAGGGCGGCGATCCTTTCCTCGTCTATGGCGGCGAAGCCCAGGTCCGATTGACGGATCGGCTCGAAGTGGGCGGTAGCGCCGCGTTTGATGAAAACCCCCTCGACGGCCAGCGTCTCCTGTCCGCCAACACCACCGTCGGCCTCGGCCCAAATACCTTCCTGCTCGCCGAACTGGCCCAATCTGACACCGACCTGAAAGGGGATGGTTTTGCGGGACGGATCGACCTGCGCCACCGCGACGCCAAGACGGATGCACGAATTTTCTACACGGAGACGGACCGCAATTTTGTGAACCAAGCCGCGTTGCTCCAGCCGGGCCGGGTCGAATCCGGGGCGAAAATCACCCGCCGTGTTGACGACCGTAATCAATTCGTGGCCCAGGCCGTTCTCACGGAGGACACCGCCACCGATGGCCGCCGTGAAGGCGTGCGCGGCGATTGGGTGCGCACGTTTGCCAATCGCATGACCACCGAAGTCGGCGCCCGTTGGTCCGAGGAGACGGGCAGCGCCGCCGGCTTCACCACGCGGCCGAACACACTCTCCACCGGGCTGCCCGGGACCGGCCCGAATAGAGGGGTCGTGACACCCTTCGAGGTCCGCTCGCTCCGCTTCAAACTCGGCGCTCCCGTGCCGCGCCTCGCTGATGCCTCGGCCTACGTGGAGTGGGAAAACGATGTCGTCGAAACCGACAACCGCACCGTCGCCGTCGGCGGCGAGTATCAGTTCTCCTCGCGTGGTCGCGTCTATGCCCGCCATGAACTCATGTCGTCCCTCGGCGGTCCGTTTGAGCTGAATAATATTCAGCAAAACAACACGACCGTCTTTGGCGTCGAGACGGACTATTGGGCGCAGGGTCGTCTCACGAACGAGTATCGCGCCCGCGATGCGTTCACGGGCCGCGAAGCCGAGGCCTCCACCGGTCTCCGCAATACCATTACCGTGCGCCCCGGCCTGCGCCTGAACGCGGGCGTCGAGCGCATCACGCCCTTTGACGGCACCGTCCAAAACGAATCCACCTCGGTCACCACCGGTCTCGATTACACCGATCATCCCCTCTGGAAAGGCTCCACCCGCTTGGAAATGCGTTGGGCCAATCAATCTGACTCGCTCCTCCACACCCTCGGCTACGCGCGCAAGTTGACCCGCGACTGGACCCTCCTCGGCAAGACCATCCTCTACTTGGTCGACAACAAGGGCCCGACCGCCCGCGATACCAAACAAGGTCGACTCCTCGGGGGACTCGCCTGGCGCCAGACCGACCGCGACGAGTGGAACGTACTCGCGCGTTATGAATACCGTCACGAAGACGGCTCCGCCTTCGAGCCCGGCCTCGATCAACTCCGTCACGTGCACCTCGGCTCGCTCACGGCCAACTGGCAGCCGCACCCCGATTGGATTTTCTCCGGCCGCTACGCCGTGAAATTCGTCGATGAAAAAGTCGTCGGCCTGCCCGCCCGCTACGTTGGCCACCTCCTGGGTGCCCGCGCGCTCTATGAATTTAGCAAGCGCTTCGATTTCGGTCTCTCCGCCAGCACCACGTGGGCCCGCGACACCCGCCGGCAACTCTGGGCGATCGGTCCCGAGTTCGGTTTCAATTTCCAGGCCAACTTCCGCGCCGGCCTCGGCTACAACGTCGTCGGCTTCCGGGATCGCGATCTTCACGGTGATACGCCCACCAACCGTGGCGCGTTCCTCAGCTTCCGGATGAAGTTCGACGAAAATGTCTTTGGTCAGCCCGCCAACGGGTTGGTTCATCCCGATGATTAAGCATCCTCTCATCGTTACCTGCCTGTTGCTCACCGCGCCGCTCGTCGGCGCCGCGGAGCTGACGCCGGTCGATCATCGACGCACCGACGCCACACACCGTGCCGATCAGGCGACGTTGCAAGACATCGCCAAGCGTATCGCGGCGCTGCCCGAAACTTCGCCGTCCCGCCTCCCGGCCTCGGCGTGGCTGCTCGTCGCGCAGACCGAATACGACCGCACCGATCGCTCGGCTTTGGTGAGCGAAGCGGTCGCCCGAGCCGAGCGTGCCCTGGCGCCCGATGCCCCTTATGAGACCGTGCTTTCCGTCCAGTGGACTTGGATTGCGCATCGCCGCGCCACCGCCGGTTTCCGGGCGGCGCTTCCGCTCCTCGCTGCGGCGGAGGCTCGTGAATTTGGCCCCGGCCCGCGCGCGAAGCCGGAAAAGCCCGACGCCCGACCTCCGCACGTGACGGACCGGCTGCACGCGCTGCAAACCCGGCTCGCCGCCCTGTGGGACGGCGGACTCTCGTTCGAGAGTTACGCGTTCGCGAAGGCCCAGCACTGGCTCGATTTCGCCACGGACGAACATCACGCCCGCGATCGCTCCGGCATCGTGGCCACCGCGGCCGGCGAAGCGGAAAAAATCATCGCGGCCCTCGAAGCGCCCGGCGCCTCTGCTCATCCCGCACTCGTCGCTCCGCCTGCGCCGGCTCGCGTTCATCCCGACCTGTGGAAAAAAGCGGAGGCTCTCCGTCCATCCGATCTGGCGGCGCGTCTCACGCCCCGTGAACCACGGCTTGCCGCGCTCGCCCGCCTCGAAGTCCAACTCCGCTGGGCCGGTCACGAGCACAGCCAACGCGGCTGGCGGGCCGCCCGTTCTTTGGTCCAACTCGCCGCGCGGCATGCTGCGGCGGCCGAGTTTTCATCCCAGCCATGAGATTTTTCCGCCACCTCGTTCTTGGTCTCCTGGCTCTGGCGCTCAGCGCTTCCGCCGTGCGCGCCGCGGCCAACGTCACGGCGGGCACGCCCGTGTTCACGCCGGCCGATTCTTCCCGCACTTACATGGACGTCGGTGGGGTTTGGAACGGCACCTCCAATATTTCTGCGACCAACGGCGATACGATCACAATCGTCTACACCAATAGAGGGGATCAAATCGCCTATGATTTCGCGCCCCAGGTCGTGCTCCCCGCCGGTTTCACCCGCGTCGGCAGCGTCACGGCGAGTCCCGCTACCGTGAGCGGCACCCCGGCCACGACCGGCACGATCGCGATCATATTGGCCAGCAGCTACGACATCCCGATCAACGGCACCGTCACGGTTACCTTCAAACTCAAGGCCGACGCCGCCACCGCGAGCGGCACCTATCAACTGACCCATGGCTGGCGTTGGGCGGAGACGAATGGGACCGCACTCAACAGCCTCACGACGGCCCTCCAAAACGTCGTCGTGCGCCGTGGTGCCGCCGTCGTGTTCCAGTCGCCGTCTTCACTCACCCTCGCCGTTAACGCCACCGGCACCTACATCTACACGATCACCAACACGGGCCTCGGTGGTCTCTTCAACGTCACCTTCAACGAGGCGGCGTCCAATCCCGGCACCTCGTGGCTCTGGCAATCCTTCGGCACGCTCACGACTCCACGCACCGCCACGACTGCCTCGACGCTCATCACGTTGCCCTATCTCGCGCCCGGCGAATCGCTCGTCATCCCGGTCAACGGCAAGGTCACCGACTGTCTCAACATCGAAAACCTCTTCGCCGTGGGCGACGCCACGACCACCGCAGTCGATTACTTTTCACCGGTCGTCCTCGATCTCAAGCAGCCCTTGATTACCTACACCGCGCCGACGATCACGCTCGCCTACGGCACCACCGTCGATGTCAGCATCCCGGTGCAGAACACCGGTGCGGGCGACGCCCGCGGGATCGACCTTGGCTCGGGCGTGCGCGCGATCCGGCTCACGACCAATTTTCCTTCCATGGGCGTCACCATCAGCGAGGTGGCGACCAACTGGGCTTACAATGCCACGACCGGTGCCTTCGACTACACGGGCAATAGTGGTGTGATCGCCAACGGCACGACGCAGACCCTCACCTTAAAGATTCGCGCGACCGACCACTGTGCCACGCCGCCGTCCGGGACACTGCTGCTCAGTTCCCAATATGAGAACCGCTGTGGCTCGACTTACTCCGTGCCGCTGGCCGTGGGCTCCGTGGCCGGTCCGACCGATCAACCCACCCTTTCGCTCACCAAGACCATCTCGGCCGCCCGCCTCACCACCGGTGGACCGGGGACGTTTACGGTCACGCTCGCCGCCACCAACCTCGCGAAGATCACCACCGACCCCGTCGTCGTCACCGATACATTGCCGAGCGCTATCACCGGCGTCGTGGTGACGCCCTCAGCTGGCACGGTCAACCAAGTGGGGAACGTCGTCACCTGGACGGTCACGAAGGCCCAGCTCGCGAGCTCCCGCACCCTCACGATCGCCTTCAATGCCGCGACGGATCCGTGCAATGGCGGCACCAATCTCACGAACACCGCGTCGACCAACACGCTCACCACGACGGCCGGTTGCTCGCTTTCGGCCACCGCCAGCGCCTCCACGCTGATCACTACGAGCCCCAGCGGCTCGGTGACGCAGGCGTTCGAGGTCTCGCCGGCAGCCGGCGATGGCACATTTGAAACCGGCACGGCGACGGCAGACCTTACGCGGGACAACGGCGAGGGTGAGTTCATCCCGTTCGTCGCGACCTACAGCATCCCGGCCAGTTTTCCGGGCACGTGGACCGGCTCCACCTACGCCGATAATTTTGGCGGTGTCACCCAGCTCACGCTCGTGCCCGGTTCGGTCGAAATGAATGTCAATGGTGCCGGCTTCGTGGCGGTCCCCGGGGCCAACCTCACCGGTGGCACGGGGAGCCTCTCGATCGATCTCGGGTTTCTCGCGGGCGCGGGCTCCTTCAATGATGCGAATGTCGGCGGCGGCTCGGCGCGCTCGCTCGTCGTGCGCTACAAGGCCACCGCGCCCGACGCGGCCCTCTCGGGCAACACGCGCAGCGTGACGCAGCTGTCCACCCTCACGATCGCCACCGGCACCGGTGGCTGCGGCGGCGGGACTTTCACGCAAGGCGCTTTCTACACGCTCGCCCGGGCCGCCGCGACCTTGGGGATTTCCGTCCCTTCGCAATTTGATATCTGCGAAACCTTCCCCGTCACCCTCACCGTGGGCAACGCCACCGCCGAGTTTGCCTCGAATATGCTCGTCACGCTTACGACCGCGACGGGCGACTACGCCTACATCACCGGCCAGACTCCCGTCTACGGCGGCGTGTTCAGCTCCGGCAACATCACCTACGCCGAAAACAGCGGCACGAATCCGACTTTCGCCTACACCGGCGGTGACCTCACCGCCAATGGCACGATCACCGTGAACCTGCGGCGCAAGGGGACGAACGCCTCGACGACGGCGACCGCGGTTTCCGGCACCGTCGCCTACGACGACAACCAGACCAATCCCAGCACCGGCACGAGGGAATTTTCCACGAATGGTTCCGGCACGCCGTTCCTCATTCGCAAAGCCGACCTCAGTATTCTCGCCACGCCGTCGAAGCTCTTCGTCCTCGCGCCTACCGTCGAGTGGGACATCTACGTGACGAACGGCGGCACCGGAGCCTCCTACGCGACTGAACTCATCGATATCTTCCCCACCGGCGTGACGCCTGACTCCACGTTGACGGTGGCCCACACCAAGAACTCCGTCGGCGGAGGCGGGGTTGGGCTCGTGGCCGGGGTTGTCGCCGTCTCCGGCAGCACCTTCACGATTCAACTCGGCACCATCCCGTCCGGCGCCACGCGTCGCGTCACGCTGGTTGGCGCCTTCAGCGGGACGACCTGCGCGATCACGAGCGTGGCCAATGCCATCACCGCCCGTTGGGGCTGCGATAGTTCTTTCGTGCAGACGAAGACGGCCAACAACCCCACGGTCACGGCTCCCACGCCGCAAATCCAGGTGGTGCATGACACGACCAACACCATCGCGAAACTCTGCGACACCGGCACCGTTGAGATCATCGTCAAGAATGTCGGCTCCCCGCAGATCAATGATGTGCAGATTTCCGAGGTGCTTGATGCCGTCGCGTCCGGCCTCGCCTTCGTCCCCGGCACCGTCCGCTACTCGATCAATAACGCTGCCTTTAACTCCGCATCGGCCAGTTACAATCCGACGGGCTCCGGCACGACCGGCTCACCCTACAAATGGACCTCGACTCAGATTTCCGCGCTGGGCGCGATGACGCCGTCCACGGGCGCCAATCACACCGTCCGCATCCGTTTTGATGTGACCGCTTCCGAGGTTTCCAACGGCACGACGCCTGCCGTCACCGCCTCCGGCACGTTCAAGTCCGTCTGCGGCGACGCCTATAACTCTCCCGGCACGCCCTACACCGTGTCGCTCCAGAAACCCAACATCACGGTCACCCAGAATGGTCTCAATCGCACGGTCGTCGGTGGTGCCATCGGCACGGGCTCCTACGTCAAGACCACCTACGCCTCCACCGGCAATGTCGTCGAGTGGAAGATCGTGATTCAGAACTCCGGCAACCTCGTCGCCAAGAATGTCCGCCTGGTCGACGTCTTCGCCGGTTCCGGCGGCAGTGCGGTAATCCAGGGTGACGGTCTCGCCTCCACCGCGATCTCGAACAACACCCCGCTCACTCTGCCCGACATCCCCGCGTCGACCACTTACACTTACTACGTCACCGAGACGCTCGGCACCACCTGTGTCAACGCGCTCAATACCGTCACGGTTACCTGGGGCTGTGTGAACAACGGGGCGACCACCGCGTCGAACCTCACCACGCCCACGACCAACAGCGCTACCGCCCGCGTCAACATGGTCCCCAGCTTCGGCGGTTCCGGTGGCGGTTCGATCACCCAGGTGACCACGACGAGCAGTCCCACTGTGGACAATGGACGCCCTCGGCACGTCATCACGCTCACCAACGGCGGCGGTCCGGCGAAGAACGTGAGTTTTTCCCTCACACTGCCCGACACCATGAACTACGATTCCTCGGTGGCCGCGACGGGCAGCACCGGTGACGGCGGCTACACTGGCGTCACGGTGACAGGCAGCCATCCGACCTACACGTTTACGTTCACCAATGCCGCCACGGTGATGTTGAACGGCAAGACGGCGATCGCCGTCTTCTACCTGATTCAACGCTCGCAGTTCGATGTCCTCGCGAATCCCAACACCGCCACCATGGCCACCATCGCGGGATTCGGCATGCCCGAGACCACCGCCAACAACAAAGACCCGGCACTCCCCGCCACGCTCAGCGATGCCGTTTCCGTTAGCTTGCAGTTCGAGAGCACCTGCGGCGGAACACCGCTCACGGCGCCCGTCAGCACCGCCAACCTCAATCCGGCCACGCCCGATCTCGACCTCGTCGTGTTCCCCGCCGCCGTCCAAGTGCAACCCAATCCGCCGGCGCCTTACACCTTCATCTTTACGTATACGATTACCAACAACGGCGACAACGGCTCGACCGCGAACCGCATCAAATTTCGCATCCCGACCGTCGGCACCCACTGGGCCAGCGTCTCCGCCACGCTGACGAAACCCGGGACGGGCGGAACCACGGCCACCACCGCCGTTGCGCCTTACGATTCCCTCGTGATCGGCACCCTCGCGAAAAACGCGACCGCCATTGTCACAGTCACGGCCACCACCATCGCAGGCCCGGGCCTCGATGCGGCCAACCTTGCCCTCGTCGGCGAGGTCGAGGGCAGCCTCTTCGATCAAAACGGCACCGACACGACCAACGACTACTCGCTCGATCGCGCCGCGCCTTACGTCACGTCCGATTCCGAAGTGCGTGGTTTCGTCTATAATGATGCCGACCACAGTTTCGCCAAGGCTTCCTCCGAGGGCGGCATCGGTTCCACGGTCTACGCGAAGTTGATCCTTAATTCCGCACCCACCGTCGCCGTCGCCGCAGTCGCCGTTGACTCCACCACCGGCGCCTACGCCTTCACCGGCGTGAGCCCCGGCGATTACACGATCATCGTCGACACGAATAACACCCTGGCCGCCGTGACGCCAGGGCGCCCCAACGGTTGGATCGGCACCGAGGCCGACACCGGTATCCGCACCGTCAGCGTCTCGGTCGCTACGCTCAACAACATCAACTTTGGTCTCTGGAGCGGGGGTAAACTCTCGGGCACGGTCTTCAAGGACACCGGCACCGGTGCCGGCACGGCCAACAACGGCGTGCGTGACGGCACCGAGACCGGGCTCTCCGGCGTCACGGTCCGCCTCACGAACAGCGCCGGCTCCACCACGTACGACACCGCCGTCACCGACGGCACCGGTAACTACACACTCTGGATCGCCAACTCCCGGGGGGCCGTTGCTCTGCGCGTCGTGGAAACCAACCTTGCCGGTTACGTTTCGACCGGCGGCACGGTTGGAACGACCGGCGGCACCTACGACCGCACCAACGACCGCACCGTCTTCACCAACGTGACCAACACCGTTTACACCGGCGTGGATTTTGGCGACGTCCCGCCCAACGCCTTCCTGACCGACGGCCAGCAATCCACGCTCCCCGGCTCAGCGGTCACCTACGCGCACACGTTTATTGCCACGACCGGTGGCACCGTGGCCTTCTCAACCGTGAACACGGCCGGCACCGGCGTGACCGCCGGTTCGTGGAATAATATCGTGTATCAGGATACGAACGGCAACGGCGAGGTGGATGCGGGTGAACCCGTCGTCGGTGGCACCGGTGTAACCGCCACCGCCCTCACCGTGGTCGAAGGCCAGAAGGTTAACCTCGTCGTGAAAGACGTTACGCCCGTGGGCGCCCCGCTCAATGCCCGCAACGCCATCGTTGTTACCGCTGCGTTCACCTACACCAACGCCAGTCCCGCACTCGCGCAGAACTACACCCGCAATGACATCACCACCGTCGGTGCCGGCGCGACGTCGGGGCTCGATCTTGTGAAGACGGTCGACAAAGCCACCGCCAGCCCCGGCGAGACCGTCACCTACACCCTCACCTACACCAATAACGGCGGCGGCCCGCTTTCCGACATTGTGATTTTCGACGTGGTGCCCGGCTACAGCATTCACGTGAGCGCGACCAACGGCACGCTGCCCAACAATCTCACCGGCTGCACCATCCTCCAGCCCCTCGCCAACGCCAAAGGCAACCTCCGCTGGACCTTTGCCGGCACGCTCGCCTCGGGTGGCACCGGCACCGTGAGTTTTTCCGTCAAAGTGGAGAATTGAGCGGCCGGCCGCACGCCGTGCGCCGAGTAGCCGGGCGTGCCCTCCCGATACGCGTTAACTTAAGCCAGCGAAGTGGCGTTGATGGTCATTGCGAGGCGCGCAGCGACGAAGCAATCCAGCTGGATTGCCACGGTCGGCGGAGCCTCCCTCGCAATGACAAACAGGGGGCCGCGCCGTTAGGTTAGTGCGTAAGGTGCCCCCCCCCGAAAAACACCCCAATCATTTGTCACTTATTAAGTGACATTCCCTCTGGAAATGGCCGGATTTTTTGTCCGGTTGCTCATCCGCACAAGGCTACTTCGCGTCCGTCTTCAAGATCACGGGCACTTCGATCAACACGGTGTTCGCATCCGCCCCGAGTTGCAGCATCTGCGTGCTCATGCCCGCCGTGGCCGGGGTCATCGAAACCGCGAAAACATAATCGCCGTTCGGCTGCCGACCCTTCGCCTCCACGCTGCCCATCGGTAGTTTGGCAAAGGGCGCCGTCGTTTCTTCCCAACCGCTGATCACTATCTCGCGCGTCGTCATCGTTCCTGCCTTCACCGTCGGCAGGATGATGGGGTTGGGGGCGACCTTCGCCGCCGACACGACCGGAACGAAGACCTTCATCACGAGTTGTGGGAGCTTCGGGTCGTTCGTCTTCAAGGTCAGCTGGGCCTGATGAGTCCCCGCCGGTGCGGCCGCCAGTTTGCGCAGCAAAACGCGGCCGCCCTTCCGCCCCTGCTCCAGGTTGAACTCCGCGCGCAGCCACGGTTGATCCGTGGTGGCGCCGAGCACGGTGATGTCTTCGGTCCCGAGATAACTCGCGTTGACCACGGTCGAAGCTTCTTGGTTGCGAAAGCTTGTCGGGAGCATCGCTGGGGTCGGCACGACCTCCCAATTTTCAAAGGCGCGAATCATCACGTTCACGCGCAGTTCGTCCGAGCCCGCCGAGCTGAAAACGGTCAGCCGCCGCGTGATCTGGCCTTGGTAGAGTCGTGTGTCCATCGAGACCGGCAGGATCGTCGATTCACCCGGCGCGAGTTTTTTCTGTTGGGCTTCGCCCGCCGTGCACGCGCAGTCGCTCGCCACACTCAGGATCTGGATTTCTTGGTTCGAGGTATTCGTCATTTTCACCTCGGACTCCACATGCAGATTTTGACCCTTGGTTCCGAAATTCACCTCGGCCGGTTCGAACTTCAGCGGACCCGCCCACGCCGCAACCGTGAGGAGACCAACGCAGAAAATAGGGCGCCCATTCATCGACCCACTTTCACGTTTTGCCGCCGGGCTGGCCAGTCGGAAACACTATCGCCACAGGTCGGTCGGGGTGATCGTGACACGGGCTGCCCCTTCGGCGGGCCACAGGGTCGGGGTAGTCACCACGCCCGCCTCGACCAAGCGTGCCGTGTGTTGCGCCAAGGCTTGCTCCGCCGCCTGACGAGCCGCCGCTGAGGGCCGAAAAATCCCCGCGAGCCACTCTGCGGTCGCCGCGGGATCGCTCGCCATGACGTCGCGTTGGCCGACGAGCATCGCGGTCACGGCCATGAACCGGTCGCGGGGCGAACTCCCGTTTGTCTCCGTGCAGGCCGCGAGCCAAACGGCCGCGAGCGCCCGATCTTTGGCGTCCGTTTTTATGTAAATGGCGGGCCCGATCTTGCCCGCCGGCCACGACGTGAGGGTCACCGCAGCCAGCAAATCCAAGCAGGCCGGGCATGTGACGCTCAGGACGAGCACGGGCCGCGTCCCTGCGACCGGCGGGGTTTCATCGAGGGGGAGAAAGGCATCTGCGCCGGCGGTGAGGGCGGCCGGTCGCCCCCCGGCCGCGGCGGCGTGTCGCTCCGCCGCGCGCAGGGCCAGGGCGTAGCCGCCCAGTGCGAACGCGAGGGCGAGACCGAGGCCCCACTGCGCCGGTCGCACCGCGCGTCGCGGCCAAGCCATCACCGCCGCGGCCGCGTGGGCGGTGCAATAAGGGCAAAACGCCTTCAGCACACCGAACTGCACGACCATGAAGCCGATCGCACCGAGCGCCAGCGCGCCGTGCCACGCCGTCCGCCACCGCGCGCTCCACGGGAAAAAAAGCGCCAACCAAACAACCGCACCCACGGCGCCGACGGGCACACCGAACACCGCCCCAAAGCGGCTGTGAATCACCTGTTCGCAACCGCCGCCGATGCACGGGAGACTCCGCCACTTGAGCAGGGCGAGCCACAGTGCCAGCCCAAGGCCGAGCGCGACCAAGAGCGTGGCTGCGGCCCGCAAGGCGGCCGGCGAGTGGTTTTTGTCCCCCTGAAATGCGTTTGGGCGGGTGCTGGGTGACGACATGAGAAAACGGTGCTTCACCAAAATCCCATCGCTGCGCCCAGCGGTGCAACGGTGAACTCACACTCGATGGGTGCAGGCTGCGGAAAAAATCACTTCCGTCGTTTTTGGGCACTCAAGTTCAGCCCGCTCCGCCCGACCAAGGAGAGCCCAATGTCTGCCGACGTGATGACAGCCGAGCCGGTCGCTTTCGATCGGGAGCCCGGTGTTTCCACCGCTCCCGGTGGGCCGGAGGCTGCGCGCATCGCGACCGGCCAATGTTGGTGAGGACTCTATGAGGCGGGCGAACGTTTGCCTGAGGCCGCAGGTTCGGGCTATCGGGCTCGGCACGTGGAAACGGCGCAGGAGGTCCACCTGCGAACTCACGTGAGCGACGGATCTTCCGGTCGAGCTTCGCTGCGGGAAAAACTCCGGGCGATCGATTGCGCGCAGTTACTCCGCTTGCTCGAGGTGCACGTCAACGAGGTCGAGGAGGTTGAAGTGTGGGGCGCTGGCGCGATGGACTTGTGCGCTGCGAGACCGAGCTGGCCACGTTGGCCACCAAGACGGGTCAACCGGCGTCCTCCGCGGCGGCCACGGCTGCGCTCGCGAGTTTGCGGGAAGAGATCAAGGGTTCCTCGCTGTTTCCGATGGGTGGGCGATTTGGCCTGCGGTAGCCACAGGCCTCCGTGCCTGTGGGGTTCGGCGACACGCCCGCCAGACCGGCAGGCAGGGACGCCTGCCGCTACACCGACCAGAGGAACTCAATGTCCTCCCACGCGGAATTGCCGGGGAACCAGAGCCTAGCTGTCGCCGGATTTACCCACTCAAAACAGCGAGGAGCCAGATCAAGACGATCGCGGTGGCGGGCGATCCGATGCCGCCGGACCTTGCGCCACGTCACCTCGGCACGTGGGCTGCGGGAGTGGCGGGTTGGATACTCGCGGTGGTTTTGATGGTCGGCAGCGCGTGGCAGGGAGTGCGGAAGCCACCGGCATGGTCGGCCCATGGTTCCGCGTGGAAACACGCGTTGATGAGCGAGCGCGCCTTGGCCGAAGAAGCGCGGATCAACAGTCTCCTGGCCTGGCCGTATCGCGCTTCGCTCGTCGACGAGCCGTATGAAGTCAGGGTGCAGGGAAAATTTGAACCGACCCCCGAGCAGTTGCGCGCGGCCGCGGAACTGGGCCGGGCCCAAGTGGCACTCTACAAACCGGAGACGATCACGACGCAAACGGCGGTCTATGTCCCGATCGACGACCAACACGGTGCGCTGATGTTGTTCGACCGGAAAAAAGACGCGTTGTCCGGCAACAAGGGTGTGCTCGTAAATGGGGTGTCGCTCGCGAAATCGTGGATTCAAATCGGCGACCAACGGGCGCTGTTTATCGGGCGCTAACGGTAACGGTCGCGCGACCGTGCGACGCGGAGGTGGCGTCGCGGCAGACTACCGCTGGTGCTTCAGCAACCACGTGTAGAGCTCGGGATTGTTGTAGGTCTCCGTCCAAGAGTCGTGCTTCGCTTCGGGGTAGACGGTGAATTGGAGATCGGTGACGCCGGCTTTTTTGAGGGCGGCGACCATGGTCTCGGATTCCGCGAGGGCGACGGTCGGATCTTTGGCGCCGTGGAAGACCCAGACACCTAGACTGAGCAGCGCGATTTTCTTTTCGCGAGCCGAGCGGCGGATGTCGGTAGGATTGCCGCCGCCGCAGATCGGGACGATGGCGGCGAAGCGTTCGGGGTATTTCATCGCGACGCTCCACGCGCCGAAACCACCCATGCTGAGACCGGTGAGATAGTGACGGCTCGGGTCGGTTTTGTGGTTCGCGGTGACTTCGTCGAGGAGACTGAGCACACCGTCGTCGTCCCACCACGTGCCGGCGGGGCACTGAGGGGAGACGACGATGAAGTTGGCTTTCAGAAACGCGGCCGATTGCTCGCGGAGCGCACGGGCCTCGGCGGTCTCGGGCGCGGGAGCAGGCTGGGCCTTGGTGCCGGCTTGAGGGGTGGGAGGAGGGGTCGCCACGGGGCCGCGGATGAGTTTGGGCGGGCCGTGGATGGCGACTTTCCACACATCGCTGCCGCGCTCGCCGGAGCCGTGGAGAAAGAGGATCACGGGCCACTTTTTGTCGGAGGTGGCATCGTAGCCGGTGGGGAGGGAGAGCAGATACTGGTAGCCGACTTTCTTCGTGATGGTCTTTTCGAACGACGCTACGGTTTGGGTGTCGGCGGCGAGGGCGAAGGGCGCGGCGCAGAACGTGAGGAGGGCGGCGAGGAGTTGGCGGGGTG
>CAMBVX010000064.1 GCA_945871085.1 Opitutus sp. GAS368
GACCACAGAAAAAAGCCGCACCGGACGCCCGGCCACCAGCCGCGGACGCTACCACACGCGCAAAACCGGAAAATCAGGCCGCGCGAGCGATTTTTTCGACCCCGTTTTTCAGGCCATTTCAAAAAAGCCGGGTTTTGGGACAGGCTCTAGTTAGCGAAAATTAGTGGTTCCTCCTTCTGCGGTTTTTAGGATTTATGTTTGTCCTCGCGAGGAGCGTAGCGACGTGGCGATCCATCCGGGAGCTTCAGCTGGATTGCCACCCCCCGCCAAGCCCGGGCTCGCAATGAAAAATTCCGGCAGTTTCTATCCCAGGGGCCGCGACGCCCCCGTCGCGACGATCCAGCCGACTCCTTCCAACGTTCCCTCCGAAAGGCTGGAGAGTTTTTCTTTTCCGTCCTTTGCTCCCGCCCATGCCTGCGCGCCACTCAGCCCCCGCTCTCATCGCCTACGCCACCGCGCTCCTCACCCGGGCCGGCCTCGACGCCGAAAAATCCGCCGTCGTCGCTGCGATTCTCACTGAGGGCGATCTGCTCGGCCACACCACGCACGGCCTCGCGCTTCTCGCGCCCTATCTCGCCGAACTTGAAAAAGGCACGATGACGAAAACCGGCGAGCCGCTCGTCGTCGCTGATTGGCCCGCCGCCATCACATGGGACGGCCAGCGCCTGCCCGGGCCTTGGCTCGTCGTGCGCGCCCTGGATCTCGCCATCGCCCGCGCGAAGCTCAACGGCACCTGCACTGTCGTCATCCGCCGCAGCCACCACATCGCCTGCCTCGCTGCCTACCTCAAACGCGTCACCGACCAAGGCCTGATGATGCTGCTCTCCTGTTCCGATCCCTTCGTGGCGAGTGTCGCCCCGCACGGTGGGCGTGCCGCTGTCTACACGCCTAATCCCATCGCCGCCGGATGGCCCACGCAGGGCGACCCCGTGATGCTCGACGTTTCCATGTCGATCACGACCAACGCGCTCACCAATCGCCTCAACAAAGAACAACGCCGCTACCCTGGCCCGTGGGCGATCGATGCCGAGGGCCGCGCGACCGACGATCCGGCGGCGCTTGCCACCACTCCCCCCGGCGCCCTTCTCCCGCTGGGCGGCCTCGACCACGGCCACAAAGGCTACGCCTTCGCACTCCTCGTCGAAGCCCTCACTGGCGCGCTCGCCGGTCACGGCCGCGCCGATCCACCCGAAGGTTGGGGCGCGAGTGTGTTCATTCAAGTTCTCTCACCCGCGCTTTTCGGCGGCGCCGAAGAATTTCGCCGCCAAGCGGAACACGTTGCCGCCACGTGTCGCGCAACTCCGCCACGCCCCGGCGTCGAGCGTGTCCGTCTCCCCGGTGAAAACGGCCTCCGTTGCCGCGCCGAACAACTCGCCCACGGCGTCGACCTCTACCCCGGCATCGTCGCTGCGCTCGCCCCCTGGTCCGCCAAACTCGGCGTGTTTCTGGGGGAGTAGGGCGCGTTCCTCGCTCACACCACTTGTCACTTATTAAGTGACAAACGCGATCGTAGCGAATCGGTCGATCTCAATTATGCCCAGCGCCGCGCGCCAGCATTTGTCACTTAATAAGTGACAAAGTCTCGTGCGCTCGCGTGACGTGAATGGGCGGGGCTAAGCCAAGTCCCGGCCTTCGCGGCGGGCCTGGAGCCAAAGCAAAAGGAGCAAGGTGCGTTCAGCATCGGGTAGGGCGCTGCGCTCGCCGAGAAATTGGTGAATGCGTTGTCGCGGCAACCCCAGCAGGCGAGCGAGTTTTGCTTTCTCGCCCCGCCGGGCCAGTTGCGCGCGCGTGAACGCTGCGAGCTCGTTCCACAGAGGAGTTTCCCGACCCGGCTTGAGGGTCAGACCGCGCTGCGGTCGTCGTTGGCGCGCGCTTTCGACGAGCCGTTGACGAATCGATTTTTCAGCGGCTTCGGCGAGTGACACCGCGAGATCGAGCGGGATGCCCAGCGCAGCGGGCAATTGAGGCTGCGGGAGATGGATGGCCATTCGCCCAACGTGTCGGCCTCGCGGCACCTAGCCAAGGTAATTTGTCACTTAATAAGTGACAAATATCTGCGTCCTCGCGCTCTGCCGATTGAACGATAGCGGCGGCCGGTCGGGCCTGTTTGTCACTTAATAAGTGACAAACGAGTTGGAGTGATTTTGACCGAGGACGGACTGTCAGCGGAGTTTCGCGGCTGACAATCTCTTCCTCGCCACGCACATTTCATTGCCGCTTCTATTTTCACCATGACCCCTGCTCAACTTCGCCGCGCCCGCGCCGCCCTCGAAACTTTCCTCATCGAAACGCCCTCTTGGGGCTTTGCCGACACCGGCACGCGCTTCGGGAAATTTTTCCAAGACGCCGCCGCCATCGACATGAACGACAAACTCGCGGACGCGGGCCACGTCCACGCGCTCACTGGTTGCTGTCCGACCGTCGCGGTCCATGTGCTCTGGGATTTTAAGCCCGGCGAGGATCCGAAAGCGGTCGCGCGCCTCGCGCGTCAACACGGCGTGAAGATCGGCGCGATCAACCCGAACCTGTTTCAAGATCAATGTTACAAGTGGGGCTCGTTTGGAAACAACGACCCGGTTGTGCGCGCCGCGGCACTCCAGCATTGCGTCGACTCCGTCGCTCTCGGCAAAGCGGTGGGCAGCGATTGTCTCTCGCTGTGGTTCGCCGACGGCACGAACTATCCCGGTCAGGGGAGCATCCGCGCACGCAAACAATCCTTCGAAGCATCGTTGCGCGCACTCCACGCCAAGCTGGGTCCGAAGCAGACGATGCTCGTTGAATACAAACCCTTCGAGCCCGCCTTCTACGCTACCGACATCGCTGACTGGGGCATGGCGCTCCTGCTCGCGAAAAAAGCCGGCCCGCGCGCGAAGGTGCTCGTCGACACGGGCCATCACTACAATGCGCAGAACATCGAGCAGATCGTCGCATGGCTGCTGGACGAAGACATGCTCGGCGGTTTTCATTTTAACGACCGCCGTTACGCCGACGATGACCTCACGCTCGGCTCCATCGACCCGTATCAGGTTTTTAGGATTTTTCACGAGATCCACTTCTTTGCCGCTGATCGCGGGCGGATGCCGAAGATCGCCTACATGATCGACCAGTGTCACAACGAGAAACCCAAGATCGAGGCGACGATCCAAACCGTCGTGATGGCGCAGGAACTCTACGTCAAGGCCGCCCTCGTGGATCACGACGCCCTCCGCCGCGCCCAAGCCAAAAACAACGTCGTCGATGCCGAGCTGATTTTGAAGCACGCGTTCTTCACCGATGTGGCGCCGGCGCTCGCCGCGTGGCGGAAGGCGCACCAGCTCCCGGTCGACCCGCTCGCCGAGCACCGGCGCACCGGCTACGCCCGCGCCGCCGCTGCGGATCGCAAGCGTCGCCGCAAGGAACTCGGACTCACGCAGGGTGGCAGTTTTGCGTGAGGTTGGTCGGACTGGGTGCACTTCAGTCCGTCTTGTTTGATTTTACCTCCCGGTCGAGCCTGAGGCCGGAAGTCCGCCCGACGGTTTGCATCAGCGCGCAACGTGTGGCTCCTTCGCATGTGTTGCCCGTCGCGTTACCCCGTCCGTCGTTTCACCCCTCCGCCAGTTCTGTCTTTTCTCACCATGAAAAAAACATCGTCCCTCGCCACGTTTAGTCTGATCGCGCTCGGCCTCCTCGTCCCCTGCGCTCACGCCGCGCTCACCGACGGCATGAAAGAAGGTAAACCCGAGCTCAAATCCATGAGCCAGCTCACCTTCGGGCCGGAAGGCATCTTGTTTGTCGCCGATACCAAGGCGGCATCGATCGTCGCCATTGCCACCGGCGACACCAGGCCGAGCACGAGCACGGCCGCGATCAGAGCCCTCGCGATCAATCAGACCATTGCCGCCCTCGTGGGTTCGAAGGCGGAGGACATCATCATTGAGGACCTCGCGGTGAACCCGGTTTCGCGGCAGGCTTACATCGCCGTCTCCCGTGGTCGTGGACCCGATGCCGTCGCGCTCCTCGTGCGCATCAAGGCCGACGGCCAGCCCGAACTCGTGTCGCTCGATAAAATAAAATTCTCCCGCGTCGCGCTGCCCGACGCGCCGGCTGACGGCTCGGTGGGCGAAGGCAAACGGGCGCGCAATCCCCGTAACGAGTCAATCACTGACATCGCTTTCGCCGACGGTCGCGTGCTCGTCGCGGGCATTTCCAACGAGGAATTTTCGTCCACGCTGCGGGCGATCCCGTTTCCGTTCAGCACGGTGGAGAAGGGAACCGTCGTGGAAAACTACCACGGTGCGCACGGGAAATTCGAGACGCGCGCCCCGGTCCGCACCTTCGTGCCCTACAAAGTCGGCGGCGAATCGCACCTGCTCGCGGCCTACACCTGCACTCCGCTCGTGCAGTTTGCCCTCAAAGATTTGACGCCCGGCGCGAAGATTACCGGCAAGACCATCGCGGAGTTTGGTAACGGCAACCGCCCACTTGACATCATTGTCTACCAGAAAGACGGGAAGGACTTTTTGCTCATGTCCAATAGCTCGCGCGGCGTGATTAAAGTCGCCGCCGAGCAGATCACGGGTGCGGCGTCGATCACCGCCAAAGTCGCCGATCTCGCTGGTCTTAAATTTGAGAAACTCGACTGGGCCGGCATCACGCAGCTCGACCGCCTGGACGGAAAATTCGCCGTAGTGGTCCGCACCGGGGCCAGCAAGATGCTCGACCTCGAGACGCTCGCGCTGCCGTGAGTCCGGCCGCCGGCCGATCGGTTTCGTTGGTCTTTTCGGCCGCGCTCACACTGACCGCGTTCGCTTCGTTGGTGTCGGGCGCGACGATCTCGTGGTTGCCGGCGGAGCGGCCGGTGGCCGTGGAAGTCGATCATGTTGCCTCAGCCCCGACGCACGACTCAGCAGGCCTGGCGTGGGCGCACACGCTCGCCGTCTTCGCCGAGCAAGGCAGCACGCTGAATGTCCCTGCCATGGCCGGAACCTGGCGCATGACGAGCGGAGGTCGTCTGCGCTTCGAACTGCCGTATCCGGTGACGCGTGGGGTGCGCTACCGCGCCGAGTATCGGGTGGCGGGTGCTGTGCCGATAATTTCTTACTTCGCTCTGCCGGCCGATACGACTCCGCCGTCGACGACGGTGTTGCACGTGTTTCCGTCGGCCGACGTTTTGCCCGAGAACCAGCTCAAATTTTACGTGCAGTTCTCCGCGCCGATGAGCCGCGGTCGCACGTATGAACACGTGCACATCCGCGCCGCGGCCGGCCGGGTGATTGAGCTGCCGTTTCTCGAACTCGAGGAAGAGCTCTGGGATCCGACGATGACTCGCCTCACGCTCCTGATCGACCCTGGAAGGATCAAACGAGGAGTGAAGCCGCTGGTGGACATGGGACCAGTTTTTGAGACGGGCAAGGCCTACTCGCTCACGATTGGCGATGCGTGTCGTGACGCCGAGGACCGGCCATTGCGGGCCAATTTCGAAAAGAAATTTCAGGTTGGGCCGGCGGATCGGATCGGACCGGATCCTGCGGCTTGGAAAATTGTCGCGCCGTCCGTAGGTGGACGCACCCCGCTCGTGGTCGCCTTTGGCGAGTCGCTGGATCACGCCCTCGCGACCCGGATGATCCGTGTCGTTCAGGCGGACGGCACCGAACTTGACGGAGACGTGTCGCTGGGGCCGCGAGAGGAAACCTGGGGGTTTATGCCGGACCGGCCCTGGCGCGCGGGCACCCACCGGCTCGTGGTTTCCACAACGATCGAGGACCTCGCGGGCAACAACGTTGGCAAGGCGTTCGACGTAGACGTGTTTGAAGACGTGCAGCGCCATATTCACATGCCAACGATTGAAGTGGGTTTCTTCGTCAAGTGATTAAGTGTGTGCCCGTCAAGTGCCGCGCGTTGATTCATTGCTCGACGCGTCTGCGGTCGGTCCTCAACTTTCCACTCTTCGCTCGCACGCAATGTCCACCGAAGCCTCGCCTATCGCTCCCGCTCTGCTGAATGGTGCCGTTTCGTTTTTCGACGAAGATGCGTGGGAGGATCTGCTCAACTACATTGAGGAAAAGCGCGTCATCCCGATTGTCGGTCCCGAGTTGCTTCGTGTGGAAACCGACACCGGTCCGCGGCTCCTTTACGATTGGTTGGCCGAGAAACTCGCCGCCAGGCTCAACGTCGATGTACGCACGCTGCCGTCGCCCTTCACGCTCAATGACGTCGTTTGCCAGTTTCTCGCCGCCCGGGGTCGGCGCGAAGAAGCCTACACGCGCCTCCGCACGATTTTGCGCGAGACCACCTTTGCTCCGCCGCCGGCCCTCCGCCAGCTCGCGGAGATCACCGACTTCGATCTTTTCGTCACCACCACGTTTGATCCGCTGCTCGAGCAAGCGCTCAACGCCGAGCGTTTTGCCGGCGCGTCGTCGACGGAGGTCGTGGCCTACTCCCCGAACCGCGTCGCCGATCTCAGCGTCGAACGTGAACACCAAACCCGCCCCGTCGTCTATCACTTGCTCGGCCGGCTCTCAGCGTCGCCGACCTATGTGATTTCGGATGAGGACACGTTGGAGTTTATCTGCGCCCTCCAGAGCGAGCACCTGACGCCGGAGAAACTCTTTCACGAGTTGGAGCACAATCACCTGCTCCTGATTGGCGGCAATTTCTCCAACTGGCTCGCGCGATTTTTCCTCCGCATGGCGAAACGCCGCCGGCTCTCCGACCCGCGCGAGGTCGGCGAAGTGCTCGCCGACGATACCTCGATGCGCGACGGCCGGCTTGTCTCGTTTCTCCAGCAGGTCAGCGCCCGGACGCGAATGTTCGATGGCGCGGAGAAATTTGTGGAAGAGTTGCACCGTCGGTGGATGAGGCGCCATGGTCGCGGTGCACCGGTCGCGGCACCGGCCTTTGCCCTGCAACGGATTTTGCCGCCCGCGCGCGAGATGCCGGACAACGCGGTGTTCATCAGCTACGCCCGCGAAGATTTGCCCGCCGTGCAACGACTCAAGGCCGCGCTCGATGCCGCCGGTGTCGTGACGTGGTTCGACATGGAGCGACTCGAAAGCGGCGACGACTACGATCGGAAGATCCGCCAAAATATCGCGCGCTGCACATTTTTCCTGCCGGTGATTTCGGCGACGACGCAACGTCGCCTCGAGGCGTATTTCCGCCGCGAGTGGAGCTACGCCACCGACCGGGCGCGCAATATCGCGGAGGGCGCGGTGTTTATTTTGCCCGTGTGTATCGACGAGACGACGGAGGCCGCCGCGCTGGTGCCGGAGAAATTTAAGGCGCTACATTTCACGCGCGCCCCCGCCGGTGATGCGCCGCCAGAATTTGCCCGCCGCTTGCTTGAACTTTCCGGAGGACGACGCGCGTGAGTGCACTATTCTCTCAGATGAAACCAAGTCGGGTTCACCACAGAGACACAGAGGCACAGAGATGCAGGCGCGTGAGCATCGGGTATGCTCCGTGCCTCCGTGTCTCTGTGGTTCAATCTGTCCTACCCCGAGCATGAGCACCGATTCAGAAAAATCATCCGCCACTTCCGTCGATTCGCAGAATCCGTGGCTCGGCTTGGCGTCGTTTACCGAGGAGACGCGGTCATTCTTTCACGGGCGCGACGAGGAAGTGGCGGAACTCGGCCGACGCGTCCAACGTAAGCTGCTGACGATTCTTTTTGGTCAGTCGGGGCTCGGGAAAACATCCATCTTGCGCGCGGGCATTGTGCCGCGGTTGCGGCCGGAGGGGTTCTGTCCGGTTTACGTGCGCCTCGACTACGGCAAGGATTCGCCGTCGCCCTCCGAGCAGATCAAGCAGGCGATCTTTCGTGCAACCAAAGAGGCCGGACAATGGGCCCAGGTGGGGGTGTCGCAGGAGGGCGAGACGCTTTGGGAATTTCTCCACCATCGTGACGATGTGTTGCGCGACCGCAGCGGCCGCACGCTGATCCCGCTGCTCATTTTCGACCAGTTCGAGGAGATTTTTACGCTGGCGCAGGGCGATGACTTTGGCCGGCAGCGCGCGGCGCAATTCATCGCGGACCTCGCCGATCTCGTCGAGAACCGTGCTCCGCGGGCGCTGGAGGCCCGGCTGGAGGCCGACGAGGCGGGGATGGAAAAATTTGATTTCGGTCGTGCGGATTACCGCATTCTGATTTCGCTCCGCGAAGACTATCTCGCGCATTTGGAGGGGCTGAAAAGTGCGATGCCGTCCGTCACGCAAAACCGGATGCGCCTCGCGCGCATGACCGGGGCGCAGGCCCTCGCGGCCGTCACGCGTCCAGGGCGCGGGCTCGTGAGCGACGACGTCGCGGCGCAGATTGTGACGTTTGTTTCCGGTGCGACCGATCTCGCGCACGCTGAAGTCGAGCCGTCGCTGTTGAGCCTCGTCTGCCGCGAGCTGAACGAAACCCGCCGCACGCGCGGTCACGCGGAGATTTCGGCGGACCTGCTCGCCGGCTCGCGCGACACGATTCTCACGGAGTTCTACGAGCGCACGCTCGCCGATCAGCCGGCGGGGGTGCGGTCATTCATCGAAGACGAGTTGCTCACCGACTCGGGCTACCGCGAGAGCATTGCCGAAGAGCGGGTGAAAAAAGGCTTCATCGCTGCCGGAGCCACGGCCGAAGCGGTGGCCGTGCTCATCGACCGTCGATTGCTGCGGGTGGAGGAACGCCTCGATGTGCGCCGGGTGGAGCTGACACACGATGTGTTGTGCGGCGTGGTGCGCGGGAGCCGCGATGTGCGGCAGGCGCGCGAGGCCAAGGAAACGGCCGAGCGGCTGCTCGCCGAGACGCAGGCCAAGGAAGCGGCGGGCCGTCGCGCTCTGGGCCGCGCGCGCTGGATTGCGGTCGTTTGCTCAGTGCTGGCCATTGGCGCCATCGGGGCGGCGGTGTGGGGCTGGGTGAATTGGCGCCGGGCCGAAGCCGCCGAGGACCAGACTTCGTTGGCGCGGGATCGCGCCCAGCAAGCGCGCGGCGAGGCGGAGCGGCTCGTGTCGTTTTTGCTCGATGACCTCTACGTGCAGCTCGAGCCGAGCGGTCGCCTGGAGATCGTCGGTGGGCTGGCTCAGCGTGCGGTCGCCTATTTCGATGCGCTGCCAAAGGAATTTCGCGATGCGCGCAGCGACCGCTACCGGGCGATTGCGCTCAGCCGGCTCGGGCTTTCGTTCTCGGGCAAGGGCAAGACCCTCGAGGCCGAGAAGCCGCTGCTCGAAGCCGAACTGTTGTTTCAGTCGCTGTTGAAGAGCGGAGTGCCGATGTCGGAGGTGGGGGTGGACTTGGCGGCCGTGGTCCGGCAGCGCAGCCGCAACGCCTACTCGCAAAATCGCCCGCAGATCGCGGTCGAGCTCGGACAACGGAGCCTCGACGTGATCGCGCCGTTGGCGAATGCGGCGAACCCGTCGCCCCAAGTGCGCTTTGAATTTGGCCGCGTGCAGTCGAACTATGGATTCATTTTGTTGCGCGATCGCCGAAACGATCCGGCGTTGGCGAGTTTGAACCAAGCCTGCGCCGTCTTCCGTCAATTGATGAGTGAGCCGGAAATGCGGCAGCGTGCCAGCGTGCAGCTGGGTGAAGCCAGCGCGTGGCTGGCTGAAACGCTGCGTCGCGCGGGTCGGGCCGCGGAGGTGCCGAAGCTCCTCGACGAGGTGTTGCCGATCGTCGATGCCGCCGTCCAGCGGGAAGCGGGCAATCTCGGGGCGCTGCGTTCGCGGGCGTTGCTGCGGAACCGTCGCGTCCAAGTGGCGATGGATTCATTCGACTATGCCGCCGCCGAGAAGCAGGGGCGGCAGGTGGCAGAGGATTGGACCGAGTTTCTTCGCTTCGACTCCGATAACGACACCGCGTGGAACAACCGGCGCGTGGCCAGAAACGCGGTGGCGAACGCGATGTGGGGCCAAGGGCGTCTGGATGAGGCGATCGAGCTGACCAAAGCGGGCAATCGCGAGACGATCGAACGGGGCGGATCTCCGAGCTCAATTCGCGGGAGTGCGTTTGGCGTGCAACGCGTGGATTTTGTCGAGGCGGAACTCGGTCGCGTCACCGACATTGATGCGGCAGTGGCCACCGGTAATCGGCTGCGTGAGCTCAGTGCTTCGCAGACCGATCCGGAGAGTGTTTATCGGGCGATCACTCCACTTTGGAACGAAGGAGTCCGGGCGGGCATGCAGCTGAGCGTGGGGCAAACGGTGGCGGCTTTGGACGGGGCGCGCAGCGTCGAAAGTCGGATGCAAAACCTTGTTCCGAAAACCGGCGAGGAGAACCGTGCGGTTCTCGACACGATGTTTGCCATGCGACGCGTGCAGATGGAAGCGGCGTTGACCCTCCGCCGCTGGGCCGAAGCGGCGGCGGCGGCGGGCAAGCTGCTCGCCGGCCGGCCCACGCGGGACGACACCTCGGAAGACGCGCTCTACTGGCTGTCCGGCGATCAGGCGCTGGCCGCCGTTGCCTTCAGTCGCGCTGGCGACCGGGCGGCCGCGGAAAAGCTCATCGGGTCCGTCACGGCCTATTACGCGGCCCGGCGCCGGGCGGCCACCGTCGATTACGACCTCCGACTTCGCTGGGCGATGATCGAACTTGCGAAGGGCCTGCTGGCTGGGAGTGCGGCAGATAAACGCGCAAATTTCTCCGCCGGCCTCTCTGAAATTGCCGCCATGCCTCCGCAACCGCAGCAGCTCCGCGCCGTGCGCGAGCTAAAGGCGACGCTCGAAGCGGAACTCGCGGAGGTAAAGTAGGCCATCGCGCAAAAACTCGGTCGAACGCTTTTTACCATGATTTGCACGATGATCCTGCATCCGTTCGCTCGCTGTGCGACTTTGCTTCCTGTGTTGGTGGCTTGGGCCGGTGCGCCGGTCGTCGCAGCCGATGCCAATTGGTCCGTCTATCTTGGCGACGCGGGTGGCACGCACTACTCGACGCTCACGCAGATTACGCCGGCCAATGTCGCGCGGCTGCAGCCCGCGTGGACGTTTCGCACCGGTGGAGCCGATGCGAACAACCGTTCGCAGATTCAGTGCAACCCGCTTGTGATCGACGGCGTGCTCTACGGCACGTCGCCGGTGCTCGTGCTCTTCGCGGTCGAGGCCGCGACGGGGCGCGAACTCTGGCGCTTCGATCCGTTTGCGGCGGGGAACGTCGAAGGCGGGCGCGGGCTGAACCGCGGATTTTCGTGGTGGCAGGAAGATGGCGAGCGTCGGCTGATGTTTTCGGCGGGCCGTTTTCTCCACGCGCTCGATCCGGCGACGGGGAAACTGATCGAGACCTTTGGCGACAAGGGACGGGTGGATTTGCTCGACGGTTTGGATCGTGACGTGAAAGGGCTGTCCCTTGCGGCCAACACGCCGGGCGCGATTTTTCGTGATCTTATCATCATGCCGATGCGTCTCGGCGAAGGGCCGGGGCCGGCAGCGCCGGGTCACCTCCGCGCCTACGATGTGCGCACGGGCGCGCGGCGGTGGATTTTCCACACGATTCCGCATCCGGGTGAGCCGGGCTACGAGACGTGGCCGGCAGATGCGTGGCAGCGGGTGGGCGCGGCGAATTGCTGGGCGGGGCTGGTGGTCGACCAGGAGCGCGGTCTGGCCTTCGTGCCGACGGGATCGCCGGCGTTCGATTTCTGGGGCGGGGATCGTCATGGCGACGGCCTTTACGGGAACTGCCTGATCGCGCTCGATGCGGCGACGGGGAAGCGGAAGTGGCATTTTCAATTTGTGCACCACGATCTGTGGGACCGCGACCTGCCGGCCCCGCCGGTGTTGTGCGAGGTGCTGCGCGAGGGGAAAAAGATCGCGGCGGTGGCGCAGGTGACGAAGTCGGGCCACGTGTGGGTGTTCAACCGCGAGACCGGCGAGTCGCTGTTTCCGTGGCAGGAGGAGCCGGTGCCAAAGTCGATTTTAGCGGGAGAGAAAACATCGCCGACGCAGCCGCGGCCGCTGAAGCCAGCGCCATTTGCGCGGCAACAATTCACCGAGGCCGAGGTCACGGATATTTCGCCGACCTCGCGTGAGGCCGTCTTAAAGCGACTGCGGGCGGCGAGTCCGCATGTGCCATGGGATCCGCCGAGCGAGCGGGGGACGGTTATTTTGCCGGGGTTTGACGGTGGAGCGGAGTGGGGTGGTGTGGCGGTCGATCCGCGCGGCGTGCTTTACGTGAATGCCAACGAGATGGCGTGGATACTCACAATGGTGCCGGCGAAGATCGGGGCCAAGGCCGGCTCCGGCCCGGCGCTCTACCAGCAACTCTGCATGTCGTGTCACGGCGTGAATCGCGAAGGCAACGCCGCGCAAAACATTCCGCCGCTCGGTCCGGTGGCGCAGAAAATGAAGGCGGAGGAAATCCTCGCGTTGTTTGCGACGGGCAAGGGCGTGATGCCCTCGTTCGGGTTTCTCCCGGAGGAACAAAAACGGGCGTTGGCGGAGTTTATCCTCGCGGCGGGAGTGGAAGCGCCGGCGGGTGAGACGGCGGCGGGCAAAGTTGAGCCGACGGGTAATTTGGCCGCGGCGCGCAGTCCGTATGCGACGACCGGTTACAATCGGTTGCTCGACCCCGAGGGCTATCCCGCGCTGCGTCCGCCATGGGGCACCTTGAACGCGATTGATCTCAACACGGGCGAATACCTCTGGACGAAAACACTTGGCGAGTTTCCGGCGCTGACGGCGAAGGGCATTCCGCCGACGGGCACGGAGAATTATGGCGGTCCGGTCGTGACGGCGGGTGGAGTGATCTTTATCGCGGCGACGAAGGATGAGAAGATCCGGGCGTTTGACGCGAAGACGGGCGAGAAGCTATGGGAGGCGCCGCTGCCGGCGGCCGGTTTTGCGACGCCTGCGACCTACTCGGTGAACGGAAAACAATTTGTGGTGATCGCGTGCGGCGGCGGCAAAATTGGCATGAAATCGGGCGACGCGTATGTGGCGTTTGCGCTGCCGGAGTGAGGGGGAGGGTAGGGCAAAACTTAAGCCGGTGAATCGTTGGTGGTTGTCATTGCGAGGAGCGCAGCGACGAAGCAATCCAGCTGGATTGCCGCGGTCGGCAGAGCCTCCCTCGCAATGACAAACAAGGGGAAACGGTGTTAGCTTAATGCCTATGGGTCGGAGATCAGCCGTCGCGCTACGCGCTATGGTGGGGCGGAGAGCCTGCCCTACTTCGTGCCGGAGAATTTCATTTTCCGCACGATGCGGGAAAATAGCCACGGCACGTAGCGCTTCAAGTAAATGCCCAGCACCTCGCGGCCACCGACGTAAATTTCTTCTTGGCCACGGGCGACGCCGCGAATGATCGCAGCGGCGCAATACTCCGGCGAAATCGCGCCGCGATGCGTGGTGTCGGTTTGGCCGTGCGAGTCGCCACGCGGGCCGAGGGCGTTGGCGGAGACGGCGGTGGCGACGTAGCCGGGGCAGGCGAGAGTGACGTGGACGTTGTGGCGCCAGATCTCGGCGCGCAAGGAATCGAACCAGCCGTGGAGCGCGTGCTTGGCCGCCGCGTAGGTGGAGCGGCCGGGCGTGCCGACGTAGCCCATGACGCTGCTGACGACGACAATGTGACCGGTTTCGCGGGCGAGCATGAAGGGCAGCAGTGATTTGGTGAGCGCGACAGGACCAAAATAGTTTACCTCCATCAGGGCGCGTTCGACGGCGAGCGAGGCGTCTTTGGCGAGGGCGCGTTGGCTGACACCGCCGTTGTTGACGAGGATATCAACGTGACCGCGACGGGCGAGGACTTCGCCGACGGCCAGGGGCAAATCGGCGACGCGGGCGAGATCAAGCGTCACGACGATGTGGTCGTCGGGCCGCTCGCAGGCGCGGCGGACGCGTTCGAGCTCAGCGGTGCGACGGCTGGAGAGGACGAGTTTCGCGCCCTCGCGTGCGAAGGCGTAGGCGAGGGCCTCGCCGATGCCGGAGGAGGCGCCGGTGATCCAGACGATTTGACCGGAGAATTTCATCGTGGGCGGCCAGCTTGGGAGAGCGCGGAGCGCGAGCAAGCCTGCGGCCGAACGCGCCCGTTGAAGGACGCGAGTCGCCCTGTCGTCTGGATTCTCCCGTGAATTCGCGCTCAAAAACGCCCTGAAAACTTGTCACGTATTAAGTGACAAATGCTCTTAAAACGACCGGGAAAATTGTCACTTATTAAGTGACAAATACTCTGGAGGGGGAGCGATATTGAGGGGAGGCCCGACCAAGGAATAGTCGGTCTGCTCAGCAGCCGTAGACGCCGCCGTTGATGTCGAGCGTCGCGCCGGTGATGAAGCCGTCGAATTCGCCGGCGAGAAACACGGCGGCGCGGGCCACATCAGCGGCACTGCCGCCGCGACCGAGGGGGATGCCGGCGACGGTGGCCCGCGCGGATTCGGCGGTGGTGTGGGTGTGGTGAAAACTGGTGCCGAGGATGAGGCCAGGGGCGAGGGCGTTGACGCGCACGCCTTGGGGGCCGAGTTCGCTGGCGAGGGAGCGGGTGAAGGTAAGCACGGCGCCCTTCGCGGTGGAGTAGGCGAGCGAACCGCCATGGCCGCCTTTGCGGCCGGCGAGAGAGGAGAGGTTGACGATGCTGGCACCGCCGCCGGTCTGCGCGGCCGCGATGAGATGAGGGGCGGCGGCGCGGGTGACGCGGCGCACACTGCCGACGTTGAGGGAAATCACGTCGGACCAGAATTTATCGTCGGCCTCGAGGAGGGTGCGGCGGCCGATGAGGGAGCCGGCGTTGTTGATGAGAACATCGAGGCCACCGAGGAAGGCGACGGCTTGGGCGACGAGGGCGTTGCTCTCTTCGGTCGTGGTGAGATCGGCGCTGGCGCTGGCGAAGCGGCGACCGAGCCGGGCGGCTGCGGTGGCGAGGTCGCGCGCACCGTCGGCGCTGCTGCGATAGTGGACGAAGACATCGCAGCCGGCGCGGAGCAGGTGGGAGCTGATGGCGAGGCCGATGCCTTGGGCACCGGCGGTGACGAGGGCGCGTTTGCCGAGGAGTTTGCTCATGGTAACGCGAAGGGGTGACAATGATGAACGGGCGTCAATGGCGATGCGGTTCGGGAATTGGGATCGCCCCAAGCGAGGGCGGCCGCCAGCGTGGCGGGATGAATCCAGCCGTCAATGCACCGGCGACCTACACGCCCGGAGAAGAGCGGGCGAACGTGGTCACGCATGGGTTGGGCGTGGCGTTGAGCGTGGCGGGACTGGCGGTGCTCGTGACGTTGGCGAGTGTGCGCGGCGATGCGTGGCGGGTGACGGCGACGGCGATCTTTGGGGCCACGCTCGTGCTGCTCTATACGTCGTCGACGCTCTATCATAGTTTTCGGAACGAGGGGACGAAGCGGCTGCTGCGGAAGTTTGATCATGCGGCGATTTTTCTGCTGATCGCCGGCACCTACACGCCGTTTCTGCTCGTGAACCTGCGTGGGCCCTGGGGCTGGAGTTTGTTTGGCGTGATCTGGACGCTGGCGGTGGCGGGGGTGGCGCTGAAGTTTTGGTTTACGGGACGCTTTCGGCTGGGGTCGACGTTGCTTTACATCGGCATGGGTTGGCTGGTGATGATCGCGCTGCGACCGATGTTGGCGACGGTGCCGTCAGCGGCGTTGTGGCTACTCTTGGCGGGCGGGCTCGCGTACACGTTGGGGACGGTGTTTTACCTCTGGAAACGTCTGCCGTATCACCATGCGATCTGGCACCTCTTTGTGCTTGGTGGCAGTGTCTGCCATTTTTTTGCGGTGTTGGCGGCGGTGATTCCGCCGGCCGGACGCGACTAGCGGTTGAGCCACCAGATCGTGCCGTTGAGGAAAGACGCGAAGCTGACCCACGCTACGTAGGGGGACCAGAGGAGGGCGGCGAGGCGGTCAGTGCGGGCGAAGCGCACCTGGAGCGTGATGAGCAAGGCGAGGAAGAGAATGATTTCAATCAGTGCGAGGCCGGGGCGGTGGAGGGTGAAAAAGAGGACGGACCAGAGGGCGTTGAGGACGAGTTGGGCGCCGTAGAGCCAGAGGGTTTTCGTAGCCGCAGCGGGAGTGGCAGACACGCGCCACGCACGCCAAGCGGCGATGGACATGAGCAGGTAGAGCGTGGTCCAAACGGGAGCGAAGACCCAGTTGGGCGGATTCCACGACGGCTTGATGATCGTGGGATACCAAGTCGTGATAGCAGTCGTCGTGGCGGCGCTGCCGAGGGCGGCGGCGAGGAAGCTGACGATGATGAAGGCGGGGAGTGCGCCGAGTTTACGGTTGGACATAAGTGGAGCTACGTCCGGGCCACGTCGCGGGACGCAGCCAAAACGCGTCGGTCCGGCCGCCGTAGTAACCTTCGAGGACACGGTCCATTACCTCGCTGGTCCGGCGGGCGGATTCGCCGGTGCTCGGGCAGTTGGTGCGGCCGAGAAGGTCGTCGACGATGAGCTGGATGAGCGGCTGCGCGACGTGGGCGGGATTGGGGATGGCGAACTGCTCCGTGCCGGTGGCGGTTTCGAGACGAATGGGTTCGGCATTGAAGATGTTGAAGGCGATGCGGCCGGCGGTGCCGAAAAATTCCAAGGTGTCTTCTTTTGCGGTGGTGGAGAAATCCCACGACGCGGCACCGAGGGCGCCGGTGGCGGTGCGGAAGGTCATCGCCACCGCGTCTTCGACTTCGGCGGTGGTGGCGAGGCGGGCGGCGCGGCCGTGCACGGCTTCGAGGGGGCCGACGCAGTGGTCGAGGAAGTCGAGCACGTGGGAACCCAGATCGAGGAAGAGGCCGCCACCGGCGTGGGCGGCAGAGACGCGCCACGCGTTTTGCGCGGGGTCGGCGTTGGCAGGGGTGGGGCTGGCGAGGCGATAGTGGATACTGGTGAGCTCGCCGATGGCGCGTCCGTCGATGAGCTCGCGGACCTTTTCGAAGCGCGGCATGGCGCGGCGGTAGTAGGCGACGAAGAGTTTTTGTTTCGCCGCGGCGAAGGCGGCGAGCATGGCGTCGCACTCGGTGGTGTGGCGCGCCATGGGTTTCTCCACGTAGCACGGTTTGCCGGCGGCCGCGGAGAGCAGGGCGCCTTCGAGGTGGGCGCCGGGGGGAGTGGCGACGTAGACGGCGTCGACCTCCGGGTCGTTGACGAGGGCGCGGGCGTCGTCGTAGGAGCGGGAGACGCCGTGGCGTTTCGCGTAGTCGGCGGCGAGGGCACCGTTGCGGCGCATGACGGCGACGAGTTGGGAGTCGCGGGCTTTGCGGAAGCCAGGGCCGCTCTTTACTTCGGTGACGTCGCCGCAGCCGAGGATGCCCCAGCGGATGGTGGTGCGTGTGGAAAGAGGGGAGGGCGAAGTCATCGGCCGAGACAACGCGGCGGGTGCGATGGCGGCAAGCGGCGAGGGGGGATCGTAGGCGAATTGGCGGTTCGCGCGGAGGGGCGGCTTTCTAGCCGCTCGAGCACGGCGGCTGGAAAGCCGCCCTATCGTTGGAGCCGTGACCTCGGCGGCGCCCGACCGGGCGAGGTGTCCGCGGAGAGGCGGGCTCGTAATTTGTCCGGACGGAGGGCACGGTTGCGCGGATGTGGTTTCGTTCCGTGATGCTCGGGTTAATGGCGGTGAGTGCTGCGACTGCGGCGGAGACGGGGACGGAGTTTGCGCAACGAGTGGCGGGGCTGACGCGGGAGGCGCGAGAGGCGGCGGTGGTGACGGCAGTGAGAAACGGCCATGTGCCGAGCTGGTGGCGACGATTTGTCGAGGTGAAGCTGGGCGAAGCGGTAATTTCGGTATCGCCGGACTATGTGTGTATTGGAACCGAGGACGACTATTGGTTCGCGCCTCTCACGCCGGCGGCGGCGCAGGCGGTCGCGGACGAATTGGGGTGCGTGTTGCCCACGCGGAAAATGGTCGAGGCGATTTGGCGGGCAGCACCGTTAAAGTTGGAACCTGTGCCGATTATGCCGAGCAAGGCGATGACGACGGTGCCGGTTTTCTCGCAGCACACTATGATGGTGCGGGAGCAGCGCGATGGGGCGCGGGTGGCGTATCCGTTCGGGACGCTTGTCGCCGGGCACAAGAAGGACGTGGTGATTACGCCGCGGCTGGAGACGACGCCGGACCGCGTGGCGATTTATGGTTGGCAGCGAAAAGACGGGGCGGTGATTCAGCCATTGTATCTCGGGCATGCGGCGACGTGGGCGGATTACAGTCATGGGGTGCGGCTGGTGAAGCGGGCGATGACGGTCGGTGGCGTGGCGACGACGGTGGCGGCGGTCTTGGCGGACGCGGGAAAGAGTGCGCTGCTGAGCGATGAAGGGCTGATCACGACCGCGCGTTATGCTCAGCGGGTAGCGGCGGAGAAGACGGAGGAGATCGATTTTGAAGGAGGCGTGCGGTGTGTGGTGAATTCACCGGGGAAAATCGATCCGACGAAACCCACGCGGCTCGTGCTCTATGCCGGGCCGGGGGGCAATACGATTGAGCAGACGATCGGGCGCCGCGTGGGGCCAAAGGATGATGGGCCTTTCGATATCCAGCACATCGGCGCGCAGACGCGGTGGCTCCGGGCGCGCCTCAGCGACGTGACTCTCGTGGTGGCCTATCTCCAAACGGAGCAGAAATCATTTGTGCTGTGGAAACGCGCGCATCCGGACCATCCGGCGCGGGTGGTGGCGATGGTTGCGGCGTTGCGAGAAAAGTTTCCCGGCGCGAAGCTCGTGCTCACGGGGCACAGCGCGGGCGGAAGTTTCACGTTCAGTTACCTCGACGGCGTGGAGAAAATCCCGGACGATGTGGAGCGAATCGCGTTGCTCGACAGCAACTATGCCTACGATGCGGCGTTCGGGCATGGGGCGAAACTGGCGGCGTGGCTCGCGGCCACGGACGAGCACCGGTTGGTCGTGCTGGCGTATCAGGATTATGTGGCGCTGCTCGACGGGAAGACGTTTGTGAGCGAACCGGGTGGGACGTGGGGGCGAAGTCAGGCGATGCTGCGGGATTTGGGTGAGCACATGAATTTTACCCGGACTGAGGCGGCCGGGCTGCAAACGCACGTGGCGCGTGGTGGGCGCGTGGAATTTTTCTTAAAGGAGAATCCGGAAAAGGCGGTGCTGCACACACGGCAAGTGGAGTTGAACGGGTTTATTCATGCGATGCTGGCGGGGACGGAGAGGCAGGGGCAGGGGTATGTTTACCTCGGGGCACGGGCGTATGGAGAGTGGATATCGCCCCCATAGATCGAATCCATCGGCTCGCTGGCGCTCGCCGCTACGCCGGAAGTAGCGGCGAGCGCCAGCGAGCCGATCGAGCAAAAGATTTACCTTCGGCTTGGCTCCTGTGAGGCTTTCCTTCCATGAAACTTGGCGTCGATGTTCTCTTCGAAAAGCAGCTCGACCTTTTGCGTGGTAAACGGGTCGGGCTAATTACCAATCCCACGGGGGTCGATGGCGCGCTCGTCAGCATCATCGAGCGATTCCGTGCCCATGCCGGCGTGAATCTCGTCGCGCTTTACGGGCCGGAACACGGCGTGCGGGGCAACGCGCAGGCCGGGGAGTTCGTGGATTTTTTTCAGGATGCACAGCTCGGGCTTCCGGTGTTTTCACTCTATGGGCAAGCGTTGAAATTGCCGACGCAGCCGCTCGAAAATATCGATGCGATGATGCGGGAGTTCGACACGCAGCACACGGGCAAGACGGTTGAGCACACGATGCTCTGCGGTGTGGACGTGCTGGTGTTTGACCTGCAGGACGTCGGCACGCGCGTTTATACCTACATCGCGACCATGGCGTATGCGATGCGGGCGGCGGCGGAGGCGGGTATCCCGTTTGTCGTGCTGGACCGGCCGAATCCGATTGGGGGCGTGGCCATGGAAGGGCCGATTTTGGAGTATCCGGCGCACAGTTCATTTATCGGTCTCTATCCGGTGCCGTTGCGGCACGGCATGACGGCGGGCGAGCTGGCGCGGCTGTTCAACGCGAAGTTCTTGGAGAAACCGGTGACGCTCAGCGTGGTGGCGATGGAAGGTTGGCGGCGGAGCGATTGGTATGATGATACGGGTCTGGCGTGGGTCGTGCCGTCGCCGAATATGCCCACGCTGGATACGGCGACGGTTTATCCGGGGCAGGTGCTGCTCGAGGGCACGAATCTGTCGGAGGGACGTGGGACGACGAAGCCGTTTGAATTTTTCGGAGCGCCGTGGATCGACGGCTACGTGCTCACGTGCGAGCTGAAGGCGTTGGGGTTGGCGGGGGCGACGTTTCGCGAGACGTGGTTTGCGCCGACGTTTTCCAAGTGGGCGGGTGAACGCTGCGGCGGGTGTCAGCTGCACGTGACCGACCGCGAGAGGTTTCGCTCCGTGACGGTGGTGCTGGCGATCTTGCAGACGATCCGGCGGCTCTACGGAGCGAAACTGGAGTTGCACGCCGACTACTTCGACAAGGTGATGGGCACGGCGAGCGTGCGAGCGGAATTTGAGCGCGGTGACGACTACGCGGCGATCGCGGCGCGGTGGGAGGCCGGGCTCGCGGAGTTTGCGCGGATGCGCGCGGAGTTCTTGCTGTATTGGTGAGAGCCGGACTCAGAACGAGCCTTTGAGGCCGAAAGACCAGAGGGAGCCGTAGGTGGTGCGCTGGCGGAATTGGGCGTGCTCGGGGGTATTCGGGCCGTAGATGCCGGTGTCGTTGGTGGCGTCGCCGACGTTGCGGAGATTCGCGAAGAGGGCGAGTTGGGGGCGGAGGCGATATTCGCCCTGCAGATCGAGGAAGAGTTGCTTGGCGCCCCAGGTGTAGGTGCCGGCTTCGATGCTGCGGCCGGTGAGCGCGGCCTGGCGGTTGAGGCCGCGGTAGTTCCAGTTGGTGCGGAGATTGAATTTTGCGCGCGTAAAGCTGACGCCCCAGTTGTAGGTGCGCGGAACGTAGCCAGCGAAGTCCGCGGTGTCGTCGCCTGTGGCGCGGAGTGCGCTCGCGTTGGCGAAGACCTGGAGGCCGCGTGCCCAGAAGGGTAAAAAGGTGAGGGCCTGTTTGTAGTCGAACTCGAGGCCGCTCATGCGGACGCTGCCGGCGACGTTGGTCTGTGTGGAGACGTCGAAGCGGCCGTAGGTCGCATCGTCGAGGCCGTAGAAGGAGAGGAATTCTGGGTTGGCGGGGAAAATCGCGGCGCCGAAGAAGTTTTTAAATTCGCGCTGAAATCCGCCGACCGAGAGCTGACCGACGCCGGCGAAATAATACTCGAGGCGCACCTTCACGGTCTGCGCGCTCCAGGCCTTGATGGCGGCGTTGTTGACCGTGATGCGGTTGGTGTTGGAGGCGGGGGCGTCGGGATCGGGGAGCGTGACGCCGCCGGAGTATTGGTTGAAATTGGGACGGCCGACGGAGGTGTAGTAGGCAGCGCGGGCGATGAGGTTTTCACGGACGTTGAAGCTGGCGTTGAGACTGGGGAAGAGGCGGAGGTATTCCTTTTCGGCGTGGCCGGCACGCGCGAGGAAGGTGAGTTGCGAAACGGCGAGCGCGTTGGTGGTGGGGAAAATGAGGACGGGCGTGCCGTTGGCGTTGCGGAGGACCTGGCCGTTGGCGTTGCGCTGGTAGTTGCGCGTGGGATCGTTGAGCGGGCCCTCGGCGTCGATGTTGGTCTGCTCGGCGCGGAGGCCGCCGACGAGTTTCAGGCGGCGGTTGAAAAACGCGGCGTCGCCGCGAATGTAGGCGGATGAGACGAGTTCCCCGGCGCGTTTGGAGTTGGTGACTTCGGAGCGATAGAGGCTGTTGGGATCGAGGGTGAAGTAGGATGGGTTGGCCTGGTAGAGGGTGAAGCCCTTCTCCGTGCTGGCGTATTGAATCTTCGGGAAACCATAGGGTCCGACGCGTTGGGAGAATACGTTGTCGAGAACGACGCTGGCACGGTCGTCGCTGCCGGCGGCGGTGGGGCTCGTGCTGGAACGGCCGTCGGCGCCAACATAGGTGTAGGGCGGGGTGCTCTGAAAATCGTCACGCTGCGACTGGCGCACATCGACGCCGGCCTTGAGGACGAGCGGGGTGCCGGCGAGATCGAAGTCGCGGCGGAGATTGGCGTAGGCGCTGCGCTTGACGTCCGTCGTGCGGCGGTAGGTGGCGTTGGCGGTGCTGAGGACGAAGTTGCCGAGGTCGGAGGGGTCGACGGGCGCACCGGTAGTGCCATCGGTGACGGTGACGCGGCCGGGGCGGAGATAGAAAATCTCGTCGAAATTAACGGTCACGTTTTGACGCGTGGAGGTGACGTTGTTGAAGAACCCTTTGTCGGTGCTGCGGAAGTGGAGGCGCTCGTTGGAGTAGCCGAGGCCGCTCTCGGCTTTCCAGATTGGGCCGTCGTGCCGGTAGGTGAGGGTCGGCATGTATTTTGTGCGTTGGTGATTGCGCGAGGCGGAGGCGTTGCGCACCTCGCCGCGGCCGATTTGTCCGCGGGTGGAGGTGGTGGTGAAATCGCCGGGCGCGACGCGGTTCACAAAGAAGGAGAGCGTGCGCTGGTTGAGCGGCGACGCGAAAAAGGTGAGCTCGGCGGAAAACGAGAGGCGATCGTTGCGGGAGAGTCTGTAGTCGATGGTGGCGGCGGCGGAGGTGCGCTCGGTGTGTTTGCCGCCGTCTTCGACGACGTAGTCGGTGAGGTAAGGTTTGTCGGCGGTGGTGTCGGGATACTGCGTGGCGGCGGTGGTGGCGGTGAGGCCGTTGGTGGCGGAGCCGGCGCCGCGCCAGGTGTTGGCGGTGCGGGCTTCCTCGGTGTATTGCTTGGTCATGCCGCCGGTGAGCGTGAAGCCGAAGCGGTCATTGACGGGCTTGAGGTAGGAGAAATCGAAGCCGGGGTGGACCTTGCGGGTGTTAATCCAGCGCGGGCCGGGGGTCTTGCCGAAGAGATGGCGGTCGTTGTCGCGCATCATGAGGAACACGCTGTAGTTGAAGACCGGACGCGAGCGGTCGAAGGCGCTGCGCGGAATCATGTTCACCGAGCCGGCGAGGGCGGAGCCGGGGGACTCGGGCGTGGGGGAGTGCAGCACCTCGAGGCGGGAGATGTTGTTCATCGAGAGGGTGTGAAAATCGACGCTGCGTGCGGTGCCACCGCCGGCGACGCTGGAGACATCGAAGCCGCCGACGGTGATGGGGACGTATTCCGGCGGCACGCCACCGATCGAGATCGAACGCGCGGCGCCGCCGATGAAATCGATCGTGATGCCCGGAATGTATTTCAGGAAGTCACCGGGGTTGCTTTCGAGGATGCTGCCAAATTCGTCCGCCGCGACGACGCTCTTGATCGAGGAAGCGAAGCGCTGCTCGTTGATCGCAATGGCGGCGGCGTCCATCTCCTTCGAGGTGGAGACGACGAATTGGTCGAGTTTGACGAGGAGGCCGGCTTGGTCCGGAGCCGAGGCGGACGCAGCAGCCGTGGAGGTTAGGGTGAAGTCACGGGCGGCGGTGGAGCCGGCAGGCACCGCGACGAGGGCGGTCTGTTGGTCCTGGCCGGTGAAGAAGACGCGCACGCGGGCCTCGCCACTGGGGACCGAGGTGAGCCGGAACTGGCCGCGGGAGTCGGTGAAGGTTTCGAGCGTCGTGCCCTCGACGGTGACGCGAGCGAGTTCGGCGGGGTCGCCGGTGCGGAGGTGGGTGACACGGCCCTCGATGGTGCCGGTGGCGGCAGTTTGCGCTGATGCGGAGAGCGCGAAGAACAGGAGTGCCAGCAGCGGGGTGAGGCAGAGGGAGACAACACGGGGGAGGAACGGCTTCATGGGATCGAGGAGCCTTGGACCGAGAGCGTGGCGCGCGAGTTCTTAGTGAACAGGTTGGTTACAGCGCGGTTAATTTTTGCAACGGCGCGTCGGGCGTTTGAGGTAACGTTTCGGGCTTTCCATACGCAGTCTCATGCGGATGCTGCGTGCCGCATGAAGAACGTCCAAGAATTGCAACGGAGGGTGTCACCGGCGCCGAAACCACAATCGCTCGCGTGGGATGGGGCGACGCTGTGGATGGGGTCGCGCGAAACAAAGCGGATTTACGGGATCGATCCGACGACGTGGACGGTGGGCGCGGAGTTTGCGGCGCCGGGGACGCCGTATGGCATGACAGCCGTCGGGCGCGAGCTACGCGTGTTGTGCAGCGAAGGGGCGGAGGACCACCGGATGGTGCGACGCTTGTTGCCGGGGACTGGTTTCGACGCGGCGTGGGCTTGGCCGTGTCCCGACGATACGGGGTCACAACTTAGTTACGACGGCCTGCGGCTGCACGTGAGCCAGTGGTATCCGAAAAAAATAATTGCGCTGGGCGCGGACGGAACGGCGGAGCGCGTGATCACGGTGCCGCACGGGATTTGCGGCCAGGTGTTTGTCGAAAGGGTGCTCTATCTCGTGACGACGGACGCCGAGGAGACGAACGAGTATTGGCTCACGCGCGTCGAGATGACGTCGGCGGGTGCGGGTGAGCCGAAGTGTGAGGACGTGGCGCGGATTCCGTTTCAGGCGCGGGCGCTGGCGTGGGACGGCGCGAAGTTTTGGACGAATCACCGCGAGCAGAATCAGATCGTGGCCTTTGCTCCGGTGAGGTGAGCGCACGCTGGTGATCAATCACTCAACGAGTTTGCGAGGATTTCCTTGAGATGAGCTTGGTAGGGGACCCCGCGCTGGTTGGCGCGGGTCTTGAGCTTGTGGAGCATCCAGATGGGCATACGCAGCGAGATCGTTTCCGAACTGGGCTGGAGATTTGGGGAATTCGCCGCTTGGGCGGTGGACCAATCGAAATTGGCTCCGTCGCCGGCGGGCATGGTGGGAACCGTGGCGGTAGGGCGGACTTTAGCGTTGGTGCGTTTCATAGATGGACCGTTCTTTGCGGTTCATGGGGCGGGCGGAAATGATCCGTAGTTTGGAGGCGCGGAGAGTAAAGTTAAGGTGGAGGAGGCGATCGGAGTCGGTGCGGCCCAAGACTCGGAACTTGGGCTCGGCTTGGGAGTGGTCCGGGTCAGGAGCGACGATGAGTGTTTGGTTGAAAAAGATTTCTTCGGCTTCGCGGCACGTGACGTTGTGCTTCGAGACGTTCTTGGTGATGTTGCCCGAATCCCAGTCGAAGCCGTCGTAGTCGGAGGGATCGAAGGCCATG
>CAMBVX010000065.1 GCA_945871085.1 Opitutus sp. GAS368
GATCACCAGCTCCGATTCCACCGCGCTGGCCAACGCAATTTTCGACTCACCCGCAGGGTGAACGGTTTCACTGACAATAATCGGGTGCATCGTGCACCCAATTAATCACCTCCACGTTTAACTGTCCCGCTCAACTGTCGCTTTTAGGTTTAACGGACTTATACCAACGTCCTTTGAACGCTGGACTTTTCGGTAGCCGCGAGCGCCAGCGAGTGGACGGATCACCACTCGCTGGCGCTCGCGGCTACCTGGCAAATCAAAGTCTGACTCTTTTGGGCGATTGATATTAACTCCAATATCGGAGTTAAGTCCGTTAGCCCGACATGCCGATAATCGCCGACCGGCCGGCCCGCACTGAGGTAAAAGCCAGAGACTATCCGTGCTCGCTTTTAGTTGGCGCCGATGTCGAAGGTGAACTGGCGTTCTACAGCCGTAGGCACAGTCGCCGCGGACGACGTGCGGCCGCCGCTCTTTGGGCAGCTGATCGATTGGAGCACCACGGTCCAAATCGTTGCTTGGACAGTCGGCCTCGACGGCTATCAGTGCTACGTCGGCTACGGTATCCTGTCGTATAATTTGCACGTCCTCGGCCGCGAACTCCAGGAACGGGTGCGCCGCCGGGCCGACGCCGAGTGGGCGGCCGATCGGGCTGCCCACTAAACCGGCCGAAATGGTATCAGTAAAATGATCACAAAGAGAGCGGTGTGCCCAGTAGGCAAAATTTCCCAGAAAAGCACGCGCGCAAAAACCCGCAGACGAAAAATCTTGGCCCAGCGGGCTGGGCCGCGGCCGGAAAATTAGCGGTTTTCAAATAAAACAGGTAGATTTCCGGGCAGACACTCAGTGGGGGACGCCTGCTACGCGTAGTCCGCCGCGGGAGGCGCTGCGCGGCGCGGCTGAGCCAGCTCGATTTTTTCCGCGGGTCGTTTGGGTTCGCAGCATTTTTTTACCGCCTGAGAGCCGAGGAACACGTGGCGGGCGTTGCGAAGCTTTCGAACCTCTAAGAACCCGAAAAATAAGTCAGGAGTAAGTCAGTGAAATTTCGGAGACTTTTGTCTTGGAAATATAAACCCCGCGAAGCCTTTCGGCGGAGTGGGTTAAAGGTGGTGGCCAGACTCGGAATCGAACCGAGGACACGAGGATTTTCAGTCCTCTGCTCTACCAACTGAGCTATCTGGCCCAAAGCGGGAGTGCGAACAAAGGCGGAGGCCTCCGGCGCGTCAACGGGAATTTCCTTTAGAATTTTCACCTGAGTTAGCGGCGACCGAAACACGAATCGATCACGGGCTGCCGGTGAGGAGTGACTCGCAGGATCCGGGTTCAGGAGGGCTTTTAATCCGACACGATGTAAATTTTGCGGCGCAAACGGCGGTGTGAGTGTGGGCACTATTGAGTCGGCACGAAGACGGCGCAGACCGGGTTAGGGATTGAGAGGAGCGGCCCGGTCGGGGTGAGGCGGCCGGATTTTTGGTCGATCCGGAAAACGGCGACGTTGCTGCTGTCTTGGTTCTCCGCGAGGAGCCAAGTGCCGGTGGGGTCGAGGGCGAAGTGGCGCGGGGTCTTCCCGAGGGTGGATTGATGGGCGATCAACGAGAGATTTCCCGAGGTCGCGTCGATCGCATAGGCGACGATGGTGTTATGGCCGCGGTTGGAGCCGTAAAGGAATTTGCCGCTGGGGTGGACTTGGACCTCGGCAGTGCTGATGCCTTTCGCGCCCGATTCTCCGGGCGGCAGGGTGGAGATCGTTTGAATAGCAGTGAGGCTGCCAAGCGCGGCGTCGTAGCGGAACACTGTCATCGTGCAGAGAATTTCATTGATGACGTAGGTGAATTTTCCGCCGGGATGGAAGGCGAGGTGACGAGGGCCAGAGCCCGGGGGAAGGGCCGTTCCGCTAGCGGCGGACGCCGTTAATCGGGCCGAGGAGGGCGCGAGGGCGTAGGCGATCACGCGGTCGATTCCGAGGTCGGGCACCAAGGCAAATCGGTTGTCGGGCGAGACGGCAATTTGGTGGGCGTGGGGCGCGATCTGTCGGGCTGGGTTTACGCTGGAGCCAGTGTGTTGGACAACGGTGCCAATGGCTGCGAGGCGGCCGTCGGGTCGGAGGGCGATGCTGGATACGCTGCCGCCGCCGTAGTTGGCGACGAGGACGGTGTGGCCCGTGGCGTCGATGCTGAGGTGGCAAGGGCCGGAACCACCGGTGGTTTGCTGGTTTAGGAGTGTGAGCGCGCCGGTCGTGGGGTTGAGCGTGTAGGCACTGATTCCGGTGGCGGGCGTGCGCTGCGGGTCGCTGCTCTCGTCGATGGCGTAAAGGAATTTTCCGTTGGGGTGAAGGGCGAGAAACGCCGGATCCTTGGCTTCAATGGCGAGCTCGGCGGGAGCGAGGTGGCCCGTGGCGACGTCGAGACGCGAGCGGTAGATGCCCTTGCTCGGGGCTTTGGTGTAAGTGCCGAAGTAGACGAAAAATTCTTTTTCGGCTGCAACTGTGCTGGAAGTGGCGGTGAGCGTGGCGAGCATGAGTGTGAGAGGGAGGCGCATGGGAATTGGACGAGAGGAGGCGTGAAAGAGCGGGTGAGACCGAGACTGCGTGGGCCGAACTACCACGAGAGTTCTAGGATGCGGCCGGGGTTCATGGGGCGACTTCCGTGCTTGCCGACCGGGCGGGTGTATTCGAGGACGTAGAGTTTCTTACCCACTTGGAGGAAATCGATGGGGCGGGCGAGGGGAGCGAAGAACGTATTCATGCGCGCTTCGTAAATGCCTGCCGCGTTGCGCTGCAGGTCGACGGCGAGAATATCGTAACCGTAATTGTCGTCTTTGAGGAAATTACCGAAGCGGCCGATCAAGAATTTTCCGCGAAGGTGAGCGGGCCACTCGGGGCCGCAAAACAACATGCCGGCGGGGGAGGAGTGCGCGTCGAAGGTGGCGATGGGCCTGTCGGGCGAGCCGCCGGCGGCCGGGCCGAAGTTGCGGATCGCCGGCGTGACAACGAGTCCGGCCGGAACGTCCGGAGTGTAGGGGTAGGGTTTTTCCGAGGCAGGAGCGTCGGCGTATTGGTAGGGGAAACCGTAGTGTTTGCCGCGTTCGATGAAGTCCAACTCCTCGGGGTAGTGTGCGTCGGGGCCGTTACTGACGCTGAAAAGTTCTTGGCGGTCGTTCCAGGCGAAGCTCCACGCGTTGCGGATGCCGCGGGCGAATACTTCGATTTTGGGCACGTCGATGTTTGGGTCGATGCGCCAGATCGCGGCGGTGTAGTCGGTCTCGCCGCCTTTCCAGTACACGGTGTCGTTTTTGAAAATGCCGCCATCCACTTCGCCGCCATCGGTGCGCGCGCCGCTGCTGACGTAAATCATTCCGTCGGGGCCCTCGGCAAGGTGACAGACCCCGTGGTTGTAATAGCTGAAGCCCCACGGATAACTGGTGCGGAGCCACGCGGTCATTTTCTGCGGAACTCCGGTTGCATCGAGTGGTTCAGAGCGGAAGATGACGACGCGGTTCACGTGGTGGGGTTGTTCGGCGACGCGTTGGTTGGTGGCGAGGTAGAGGCGTTGCTTGGAATCGATCGTCATCCCGAGAACGCTGATGCTGCCGGCCGCCAGTTCGGCGTAATCTTTGGCGGCGAGGACGCGGGCGAGATTTCCGGTGATGGGGTCGAGGCGGTAGAGATCGCCGACATTGTTGAGGACGAGGATCCAGTTCATGCCGGGTATCGTCGCGAGTTTCAGGCCGTGCACGGGGAGACGGACAACTTCCCGGAGCCGATAGCCGGCGGGCGGTTGCGGGAGGGGCGCGAAGGGGTCGCTTTTTTCAGAATCGGTGGAGGCGAGGACGGTGCGGACCTTTTTAACTTCGGCCGCAGTGACGGGCTCGCCGTGGTTGCCCCAAGTGTTGCGAGCATAGGTCAGGACGTCGGCGACCTGCTGGTCCTCCAGCGGGGCGGGCGCGGGCATCACGCCCTGGTACTCGGTGCCGTTCACGACAAGGGGACCGCTGATGCCTTGGATCGCGATGCGGATGCTGCGCTCTTTGTCGGCCATCAAAAAATCGGATTTGGCGAGGGGAGGGAAAATGCCCTTGATGCCGTCGCCAGTGGCCTGATGGCACGCGGCACAGTTTACGAGATAGAGTGCCGCGCCAGAGCCGGCGGGAGTTTCGGCGGAAATCGCAGGAGGGACCGACAGCGAGATCGAGAGGGCGAGGCCGAAAGCGAACGTGCGGGGTAGCATGCGTGCGTGCGTAGGGAAGCGGCGGGGTGGGTCAAATCATTACGCGAGATGAGCCTCGTATTACGGAGGCCCGCCCGCTACTTGACTGGAGATGCCTCAAGACCCCCACGCTCATTTCGACCAAGCCGTCCTCGACCAAATTGAACACAGCCCGATCGGGGCAGTGCCGTTTACGCCGACTTATCAGGACGCGCTGAAGCGGCTCTACGCTTCGCATCAGGCTTACGCTCACGCCGACCACAAGAACGGCCACGTCACCGCGCGGTCGCTCGCCAAGCTACCTCATTTTCAGGCAAAGAATCTCGAGGATCTCATCGCGGAACGTATCGGAGCAGAAGCGTTGGAGTCCAACGGGAGCATTTTCGACCGCTACGTGCAGTCACTGCCCGCGGCGGTGCGCGTGCGGGCGGAGGCATTCCGGCTATCGGTGGCGGGCAAAGTCGCCCATCACCGGGCGAAGCATGTCGGTGACGACAAAGTCCTCGTGGCGCACGATCCGATCCACACCTTGTTTCTCGTGCCGGGGACCGGACCGCATCCCGGTTTGCCGGGTAATTATTTGCATGGAGCGGCGGTCCAACTGCGCGCGAGCGCCGACAGTCCATGGTCCGTCCACCTGCATGATTCCGATGATGGCGACGCATTATTTGAGTCAGCGACCAGGGCCGAGTGTTTGGCCAAGCTGGTCGAGGTGCTGGAGAGCGCACCCTTTAACATGAACGAGCTCGAGGCGCTGGGGTTCACGCTCAAGTGAGGCGTCTCTCGCGCCAGACTGGGTGAACGCATGACGCTCGCCGAACTTGGATGGACTGACTCCCTCGCCACTGCCTTTGCGGCGCATGCGGTCGCGGGCCTCGAGCCCGCGCGCGTGGTGTGCGAGCTGCGGAGGAATTTTTATGCCGTGCACACGGCGGCGGGCGAGGTGTTGGGCGAGTGTGGCGGGGGTTTTTTCCATCTGGCGCGAACGCCCGATCAATTTCCGGCGGTGGGCGATTGGGTGGCGGTGAAGCGGCGGGAGGGCGAGCTGCGGGCCGATATTCACGCGGTGCTGCCGCGGCGGACGAAATTTTCGCGCCGGGCCTCGGGCTCCGAAGAGATCGAGCAGATCGTCGCGGCCAATATCGACACCGTCTTCCTCGTCAGCGGGCTGGACCGGAATTTTAATCCGAAACGCATCCAGCGATTTTTGGTCGCGGCGCACGAAAGTGGTGCGGCGCCGGTGATCATCCTGAACAAGTCCGATGTGTGTGACGATGCGGACGTCGTGAAGCGCGAGGTCGAAGTGCTGGCCCCGGGAGTGCCGGTGCTTATCACGAGCACGACGACACGGAAGGGATTGAAGGCGCTCGCCGTGACCTTTGCGAAGCCGGGGCACACGGTGGCGTTCATCGGTTCCTCGGGCGTCGGAAAATCCAGTCTGATCAACGCGCTCGCCCGAGATCCCGACGCGCTTCCGACCGGCGAGGTGCGCGAGAAAGACAGCAAAGGACGTCACACCACCACGCGGCGTGAACTCGTCCAGACGCCTGCCGGTGCGCTCGTGATCGATACGCCGGGCATGCGCGAACTGCAACTTTGGGGCGTGGAAGACGGAGTCGAGGAGGCGTTCGCCGACATCAAGGCGCTCGCGCTAAGGTGTCGTTTCACCAACTGTGGTCACACGAACGAGCCGGGTTGCACGGTGCGAGCGGCCTTGGCGGGTGGCGAGCTATTGGCGGCGCGTTTCGACGCGTATCGGAAACTCAAAGCCGAGAAAACGGCCAGCGCCCCGAAAGAGCGGAAGCCGAGCGCGCTCGCCAGCCGACCGAGTTGGAAACAAAAAGCCGAAGGGCAAAAACCGTTTCGGCACCGGCAGCATCAAGACGATTGAGGCGATTCCGCCGCCGCGATCAGCGGCAAAGCAGATGTCGGAATGGACTCGGGCACGGGTGATGGGTTCGCCACTACGGGAGTAATGACGTAAGGAATGCGGTGGGCCGGCACCGCGGTAATCTCAAGGTAGACTGACGGACCGCCCGCGATCACCACCCGGTCGATGGCAGCGCCCACCTCGTGCAATTGCTGCGACTCCGTAGCGGCCGCGGTTGGGCCGACCTTGCAAGTGAACTCCCACAGGTCGAAGCCCTCGGGCAGCGTCTTGCGGCGTTCGCGCTTCACGTATTTGCGCACGTCGTGTTTGATGGACTCGACAACACGGGCATCCGCCTTGCCGGGCGCTTGGAGAGTAAAGGTCTTTTTCATTTGAACCAATAACTGTGGAGAAGGTCGCGGTGTGAGAGGAACATTATTTGAGGAATATTTTTTCGTAGTGAGGTGGTGGCGAGGGAATTGCCCCCGACCGAGCGCCCACCGGGCGTTTTGATCGTTCCAAGCAAACGGCGGGCGAACGAGTTGGCCGAGCCCGCCGACGGCAGAAAGAATAGGCGTCGTGTTCGCCGCACGTGGGTTGTTGAGTGGGAGAGCCATCCAAGAACGAATCCGAAAATCTGACCCTGCGATACGTCCCGCCACTCCGGTGGGCGCCCCGCAAGTTCCTTGGGAGGTATTGCCATCATGAGAGACGACTATCTGCAGGCCGCACTGAAAGTGATCGATGACCCGAACATTCTCGTGAACGTTATTTCGCGTCGGGTGAAGCAGCTGAAACGTGGCAACCGCGCGCTCGTGGTATCGCTCGAAAAACTTTCCCCGGAGGACACCGCGCTGCGCGAGGTCATGGAGGGTAAGATCAGCTACGAGCTCGCGACGAAAGAGACGCTCGTCCACGGCGGACGCTAAGTCGGGAAATCAATCACGCCAGTGCGAGGGGGAGGAATCGCGGTCTGACGGAATCTGTGGAGATGCCGTGGTTTGCCCCTTGCTTGTTGTCCAGAATCAGAGTGAAACAACAGGTGTTGTAGGAGGATCAGTCACAAAGTATCGCGCCTGGACGCCGTCGTCCGGACCTGAGGTCCCCTTTAGTCCACGACGGCAATCAACCTAGATAAATCCCATGGCCAAATCACAAAATTCCAAGAAGCAGACCAAAAAAGCCCCGGCGAAAACCCCGGCTCAGAAGAAGGCCGTCAAGGCCGCAAAGAAGACGAAGTCCTAAAGAGGTTCGCTTCGATCGACCGATTAGTCGGTCCATTTCTAACGGCACAGCTATCCGCTGTGCCGTTTTTATTTGGCGGTCTTAGCCAGTCATCTCGTTCCGGAGCGAAGTTCCTTCCTCGGAGTTTCGTTTCGCAGCCAGAAAGAAACTGCGGAGCACTTACGGATTCCTTTGCGCCCGGCGAGCGGGTGTCATTGGTTCGGGCTTTCATTTCGGGTGAGCAGGTCAGGGTTTCTCCGGAATCAACCATCGTTCGCGAATCACGGTGATCGGCCTAAATTCTGCTTCCCGGGAGGCATGGCGCTCGCTACAGATATTCGTTTTTTCCAATCACCATGACGCTCCAGACGCTCCTCCTTGCTAAAGCAGCCAACCAAGCTCGCGGCCTTGCGATCGACGCCGTGCACGCTTGTTCCTCGGGCCATCTCGGCCTACCCCTCGGCTGTGCCGAGATTGGTTCCGTGCTTTTCGGACACGCGCTTTCGCACAACCCGGCGCGGCCACGCTGGCTCAACCGCGACCGCTTTGTCCTGTCAGGTGGTCACGGTTCGATGTTTCTCTACAGCTGGCTGCACCTCAGCGGCTACGATCTACCGATCGAGCAGGTGGCGAAATTTCGCGCCTTGCACAGCACGACACCCGGCCACCCAGAGTTTCACGAAACCCCCGGCGTCGAAGCCACCACAGGGCCGCTCGGCCAAGGGATCGGCAACGCGGTCGGCATGGCGTTGGCCGGCCAGATGGCCGCCGCGCGTTTTAACACGCCGGAACACGAGATCTTCAACTATCACGTCGTCGCCCTCGCGGGCGACGGTTGCATGCAGGAAGGTGTGGCGATGGAGGCATGTGCTTTCGCCGGTCATCAAAAACTCGACAACCTGATCCTGATTTACGATTCCAACGACGTTACGCTGGACGCGATGGCCATCAAGACGCAGAGCGAAAGTGCGGCGCAGCGTTTCAAGGCGATCGAGTGGGACGTGCAAACGATCGACGGGCACGACCTTGCCGCCATCCTCAAGGCCTTCAACCGGGCCAAGCGGAGCAAGAGTGGCAAACCTCAGCTCATCATCGCGAAGACCATCATCGGCAAGGGCATCGTCGAAGTGCAGGGCACCGCCAAGGGGCACGGAGAGGGTGGGGCGAAATTTTCCGCCACCGCCCGCGCCTCGCTCGGCCTGCCTGCCGACCAGCACTTTTTCGTGAGCGACGAGGTCCGCGCTTACTTCGCCGGCCAAAAGGACCGCTTGGTGCGCTCATGCAACAAGTGGCACAAAACTTACAAAGCGTGGGTCGCCGCCAATCCGGAAAAGTCCACCCTCCTCGATTCGCGCGACACGGTTCCGAGCGCCGCTGCGCTCCTGGAAAAAATCCCGCTGTTCCCCGCCGATGCGAAACTCGCCACGCGTGCGGCCGGTCGCGACGTCCTGCAGCCGCTCGCCACCGCGCTTCCCTTGCTCATCGGCGGCAGCGCGGACCTCTATGGTTCGACGCTCAACTACATCGCGGCTGAGAAAGATTTCGACGACACCAATCGCTCCGGTCGCAACATCCGCTTCGGTATCCGCGAACACGGTATGGCGGCCATCGCCAACGGCGTGGCCTACGACGGACTCTTTCGTCCGAGTATCGCGACGTTCTTGGTGTTTGCCGATTACTCTCGGCCAGCAATGCGGATCGCGGCACTGGCGAAGCTCCCGGTCATCTATATCTACACCCATGATTCCGTCGGCGTCGGCGAAGACGGACCGACGCACCAGCCCGTAGAGACCATTTCCGGGCTCCGCGTAATTCCGAATCTTGATGTCATCCGCCCCGGTGATCCCGAAGAAACCGCCGGTGCCTTCGCGGCAGCGCTCGCGCGCACCGACGGTCCGACCCTCCTCGCACTCACTCGCCAGAATCTGCCGACGCTCAACGAAATCCCCGTGACTTCCCGCCGGGAGGGCGTGCTCAAGGGTGGCTATATTGCCGTGCGGGAGTCCGCGCCGCTCACCCACATTCTGATCGCGACCGGCAGCGAACTCCAACTTGCGGTCGCCGCCGCCCGAACCCTCGGTGCCAGCACGCGCGTCGTGTCGCTGCCCTGTACCTCACGCTTCGAGCGCCAGTCGGCTGAGTATCGCGAAAGTGTGCTGCCGTCGTCGTGCCGCAAGCGCGTCGCGGTCGAAGCCGGCGTCACCGTGCTGTGGCACAAATATGTCGGCCTCGACGGCAAAGTGGTCGGCATCGACCGGTTCGGCCTCAGTGCGCCGGCTCCGACGATCTTCATGGAACTTGGCATCACTAGCGAGGCCGTCGTCGCTGCCGCGCAGTCTCTCTGAGCGTGCGAGGTTTCGTCGCTCGTGCTGCTTTCAACGCCCGCCTCCGCTGGCGGGACTCTTCCTTTTCTGCTTCGCCGGTAGGGTCCAAGCGGAATTTCTGCGCGGGTTTGCGGCCCAAGTGTGCGCGAGGGATCAGCTGCCGAGGCGACGGTTGTCGTTAAATCTTGCAGCGAAACGCGAAGGTTGGATCAGCGCTTGCATTTATCGTTAGCCTCCTAACCGTCTGCCTCCTTACTTTATTTTCTGATGCCGCTTCTCCTGCTTAAAGACCTTCCTCGTTACGAGTGTTTGATTGAATCGGCGAAGGAATTTCCGGACCTCGATCCGTCGGCGGCCGAGGCCTATCTTCACTTGCTGCGTGCGGGCGATGACGCGTTTAGCGTCTCCCAGCGGAATCTCGACGAGCACGGAATATCCCAAGGACGTTTCTGCGTGTTGATGCTGCTTTGGCGCAGCGTGCATCTACCGGCGACCGAATTGCTCGGGGCAAAGTCGTGCGGTGATGGTCCGCGGACGCCGGCCGAATTGGCAGAAGGAGCGAATGTCACCCGGGCCACGATGACGGGGCTGATCGACACCCTGGAGCGGGACGGCTTCGTGAAACGGGAGCCTGACCCGGTCGACCGCCGCATGATGTCTGTCCGGCTCACCGCGAAGGCCGAACAATTCCTCCATGATTTCCTGCCCGGCCATTTTCGCACGACGGCCAAGCTCATGAGCACTTTGAGCGAATCTGAGCGAAAAACACTCGTTCGGCTTCTTACAAAAATCTCCACCCAAGCCGCCGCGATGTTCGGCGGTCCGGCCACGGTTCCGGCTGAGCTCGCGACCCGCGCCGTCTGATTCCCCACTTCCCACTGTCCGAACTTAACCCGCCGCTCACTTCTCATGATCAAGAAATTCTTCATCCTCATCGTCGGCTTCGTCGTTGTCGTGCTCGCGCTTGGCGCCGTCAAAGTCGCTCAAATTAAGGCGATGTCGTCGGTGTCCCACGAGATGCCGCCCAGCGCCGTCACCTCGTTCGAGGCCAAGGCCGTCTCTTGGCGGCCCGTGATCAGTGCGATCGGCACGCTCGCACCTGTCGAGGGCGTGACCCTGGCGGCCGACGCTGACGGCACGATCGTGAAGATTGCCGCCGAGAGCGGCTCGGCGGTGAAGGCTGGCGACCTGATCATCGCACTCGACACCAGCGTGGAGGTGGCGCAACTCGCCTCCGCCGAGGCCGGAGCCGCGCTGGCCAAACTCCAGCATGATCGCGCCGCTGAACTCGTCGCCAAGAATACGATCAGCAAGTCCGAGTTCGATGCGGCCACCGCGCAGCTCAACCAAGCGGGAGCGAACGTGGCTGCGCTCAAGGCCACGATCGAAAAGAAGCATGTCCGCGCGCCGTTCGATGGGCGCGTCGGGATCCGTCTCGTCAACCTTGGTCAGTTCGTCGCCCGCGGTCGCGCCCTCGTGCCGATCCAGAAACTCGACCCGATCTACGTGAACTTTAATATTCCCCAGCGGCAGCTCGCCGCGCTCTCTCTCGGCCAGAAGATCGTGCTCAAGGTCGATGCGTTTCCCCGACCCTTCGAGGGGAAGATCTCCGCGATCAACTCGGAGGTCGATGCCTCCACGCGCAGCGTATCCGTCCAGGCGATTCTCACGAATCCCGGCGAGCGGCTCCGCGCCGGCATGTTCGTGCAGGTCGAGGTCGAGCTGCCCAACGGCGCGCCCCAGATCGTGCTGCCCGCCACCGCCATCGCTTACGCGCCCTACGGTAATTCGGTTTATGTGATCGAGAAAATGAAGGGTAAGGACGGCAAGGAATACCTCGGTGTCCGCCAGCAGATCGTGAAGCTCGGTGCGACCCGCGGCGATCTCGTCGCGATCGAGGCGGGCGTGAAACCCGGCGAGCAGATCGTTTCCGCCGGCGTGTTTAAGCTCCGCAATGGTGCCCCGGTGCAGGTGAACAACACGGTGCAGCCCTCCGCCAGCTCCGCGCCCAAGCCCGCCAACACCTGAGCAGACCCCTCCCCGAGGCCATCGCCATGATCTCCAAAAGTTTTACTGATCTGTTTATCCGCAAGCCCGTCATCGCGCTGGTAGTAAACATCGTTATTTTGGTGGTAGGCGTGGTGGCCTACACCAAGCTCAACACCCGCCAGTATCCCCGCAGCGACAGCGCCGTCGTCAACGTCACGACGATCTACTACGGGGCGAGCGCCGACACCGTGCGCGGTTACATTACGACCCAGCTCGAGCGCGTGATCTCGAGTGCCGATGGCATCGACTACATCGAGTCCACCAGCAGTGCCAGCGTCAGCACGATCAAAGTGTTTTTGCGTCTGAACTATGACACCAACGCTGCGCTCGCGCAGATCAGTTCGAAGATCGACCAGGTGCGCAACGAGCTCCCGCCGTCGGCCGAGACGCCCACGATTAACGTGGAGACGGCCGACAGCCAGTTTGCCTCCTCGTATATCAGCTTCTACTCGGACTCGCTCGATCAAAACCAGATCACCGACTACCTGAACCGCATGGTGCAGCCGAGGCTCTCCTCGGTGAAGGGCGTGCAGCGCGCCGACGTGCTCGGTGGCCGCGTGTTCGCCATGCGCGTCTGGTTGAAGCCCGAAGAGCTCGCCGCCCGCAATCTCAGTCCCTCGGACGTGCGCGTCGCCCTACAGGCCAACAACGCGCTCGCCGCCGTCGGCGCGACCAAGGGCTCCATGCTCAGTGTCAGTCTCGTCGCGAACACGGATCTGAAAAACGTCGATGAGTTCAAGCAGCTCGTCGTCGCCCAGCGCAACGGCACGATCATCCGTCTCTCTGACGTGGCCGACGTCGTGTTGGGCGCCGAGGATTACAACAGCGAGGTCAAGTTCGGCGGCCAGACGGCCACCTTCATGGGGATTTGGGTTCTTCCCACGGAGAGTACGATTGAGGTGATCAAACGCGTGCGCGAAACGATGCCCGAAATCGAGCGCGCTTTGCCCGCCGGCCTGAAGGTCAAAATCGCCTACGACGGCACCAAATATATCGACGACGCGCTGAAGGAAATTTTGCGCACCCTAACGGAGACGTTGCTCATCGTCATGCTCGTGATTTTCCTCTTCATGGGCTCGCTGCGCTCCGTCCTGATTCCGATCATTGCGATGCCGCTCTCCCTTGTCGGCGCACTTGCGCTGATGCTGGCGTTTGGGTTCACGATCAATCTGCTCACGCTCCTCGCGGTTGTGCTCGCGGTCGGCATCGTGGTCGATGACGCGATTGTCGTCGTGGAAAACATCGAGCGCCATATCCGCGCCGGCCAGACGCCCATCGAAGCGGCGATCCTCGGCGCCCGCGAACTGGTTGGCCCCGTCATCTCGATGACGATCACGCTCGCCGCAGTTTACGCCCCGATCGCTTTTCAGGGCGGCTTGACCGGCGCGCTGTTCCGCGAATTTGCCATGACCCTCGCCGGGGCGGTGGCCGTGTCGGGTTTTGTAGCGCTTACGCTCTCGCCGATGATGAGCGCCTATCTGCTCAAGGACCACGATCACGAAGAGGAGGGCCTCAGCGGCAAGATCAACCGGCTCTTCGACCGCCTCCGCAACCGCTACGAGCGCATAATCGGCGCGAGTCTCGGTTGGGTTCCTGTCACCATTACGGGCGCCGTGCTGCTGACTTTCCTGCTCGTGCCGTTTTTTATGTTCGCCCAAAGCGAACTCGCGCCGAAGGAAGATCAGGGCGTGGTGTTCAGCATCCTCCAGACGTCGCCGACCTCCACGATCGATCAAAACGTCCTCTTTGCGGATCAGGTCCAGAAGATGTTCACGAGCATTCCGGAGTATGAAAACTCATTCCAGATCACGAGTTCGAACTTCGGCTTCTCCGGAGCGATCCTGAAGCCGTGGTCGGAGCGCAAGCGCTCCTCGATCACTATCCAAGAGAGCCTGCAGGCACCCGCCGCGCAGGTCGCCGGCCTCAACGTGATCGTCACGACGCCCGAGCCTTTGCCGTCCGGCGGCCAGTTTCCCATCGAGCTCGTGATCCGCTCCACCGCCGACCACAGCGAAATGATGGAATATGCCCAGAAGCTCGTGCTTTACGCCAACACCGACGCCAACGAGCCCAACGCCAAGCCGACGTTCTTTTTCGCCGATGCCGACCTCAAGTTTGACCTTCCGCAGGTCGAGATCGAAATCGACAAAGACAAGGTCGCCTCGATGGGCCTGAATCTCAGCGAGGTCGCCCGTGACCTCGGCTCGATGCTCGGTGGAGGTTACGTCAATCGCTTCGTCAACGACGGGCGCAGCTACCGCGTGATCCCTCAAGTCGAACGCGGCCAGCGCCTCAACGCCGAGCAGTTGCTCGACTACAACGTCCGCGGTCCGGTCGGCCAGCTCATCCCTCTTTCCACGATCGCCACGCTGAAACACACCGTGCAGCCGCGTTCGCTCAATCGTTTTCAGCAGCTCAATTCAGTGAAGATCACCGGCGTCGGTCCGAGCATCGACATCGCGCTCAAGAAACTCGAGGCGAAGGCGGTCGAGATTCTGCCGCCCGGGTATTCGATCGATTACGGCGGTCAGTCGCGCCAGCTGCGCACCGAGGGCGGCGCGCTCTGGAAGGCGGCGGCGCTGGCCGTGCTGCTCATCTTTCTCGTGCTCGCGGCCCAGTTTAACAGCTTCCGCGATCCGTTCATCATTCTGCTTGGCTCGGTGCCGCTCGCCATCGTCGGCGCGCTCGTGCCGATCTTCCTCTGGAAAACGTCGCTCAATATTTATTCCCAGATCGGTCTCATCACGCTCGTCGGCCTGATCGCCAAGAACGGAATCCTGATCGTCGAATTTGCCAACACGCTTCAAGAACAGGGCGTGGCCAAGCGCGACGCGATCCGCCGCGCCGCCGCGACCCGCCTCCGGCCCGTTCTCATGACCTCGGCCGCGACGGTCTTCGGTCATCTCATGCTGATCTTCGTGACCGGCCCCGGCGCCGCCGCCCGTAACAGCATCGGCTGGGTCCTCGTCGTCGGCATGGCGGTCGGCACGGTTTTCACGCTCTATGTTGTGCCCGCGTTCTACATGCTCATCGCCCGCGATCACGCCGCTGCCCGCGCCGCCCAACCCGTCGCGCCGGTCCTTGCCACCGCACCTTTGCTCGCCAAATAAACTCACTCGCTCATGAAATTTGCCCGCCATCATTTCGCTCCGGTCGCTCCGTTGGCCGCACTCGTCTTCGGTTTGGCCTCGCTCCAGGCGGCAGAGCCCAATCCGCAGCAGCCGATGCCGGACGAGCTCGACCTGCGGACGGCGATTCGCTTCGCCCTGTCGAATAATTTCTCCATCCGCCAGGCGCGCGAGCGGATCAAGCAGCAGGACGGGGTCGTGGTCGAAGTCAGTGCCCGGGACATCCCGACCGTCGCCGCCAATGCTTCGTATCAGCTTAACGACCAGGACCTCGCTCAGTCATTTCCGGCGAGCGACCGCGCGTGGGGCATTAGCCTCACCGCCTCGCAGGTAATCTACGCGGGCGGGGGCGTTCGGTCGGCGATCAAGAGCTCGACGCTCGTTCGGGAAGCCGCGCTGCTTGATCTGAAAAGCGTCGTTAACGATGCGCTGCTCATGGTGCGGACGGCGTTCTACAACGTCCTCCTCGCCCAGGAAAAAATCACCGTGCAGGAGAAAAATTTGGAGTTGCTCAATCAACAACTGAAGACCACGACCAACCGTTTCGATGCCGGCACGGTTTCCAGCTTCGAAAAGCTCCGCGGGGAAGTGGCTGTCGCCAACGCCAAGGTGCCGCTCATCACCGCAAAAAACGACTGGCGCCTCGCGGTTGAGACCTTGCGGCAGGCGTTGGGTTATGCGACCAACACGCCGGAATACCGGATCATGATTCCGAAGTTCGTCGGCACGCTGGCCTATCGACCGGAGAGTTTTGAGTTCCAAGCGGCGATTGACGCCGTGCGCAGCAATCGGCCCGATCTGCAGCGGATCGCGATGCTCGTGAGCTCGCGGGAGCAATCGGTCGCGGTCGCGAAATCGGGCAGTAAACCCACGGTATCGGCCTTTGGTGGCTGGCAATTGCGCAAAGGTTCCACGGATTCCTTTGGGGATTCCAAGGATGGCTGGTTGGTGGGCGTCCAGTCCCAATGGAATATCTTCGATGGTCGGGCGACCGCCGGCCGTGTGGCCCAGGCTCGCTCGGTGCTGGATCAAACCAAGCTCACGCTCGCCGAGGCGCAATTGGCGGCGGAAGTTGAAGTGCGTCGCGCGTTTTCCCTGTGGCAACAAGCGACCGAGTTGGCCGATGCCTCCAAAAAAGTCGTGGCGCAAGCGGAGGAAGCCGTCCGTCTCTCCGAAGTCCGTTACAGTTCCGGCACCGGCACGCAGCTCGATGTGCTCTCGGTGCAGGTCGATCTCACCACTGCGCGCACCAATCAACTTCAAGCCTTCTATGCGCACACCGTCGCGGTCGCCACGCTGCGCAAGGCCATGGGACAGGGCGACGAGTTTCTGTGACCCGCCCGACTGGCCGCGGACGTCGCCTTCCTCACGCCGTCCCTGCTTTCTCACCCAATCATGCGCGGGGATTCTTTTTACTAAGATCGCAACTCGGCTTCTCGTGTGGTGTCCTTGCCCCCGTTCATGAAGAAACCCGTCCGGCTTTTCCTCATCGCAGGTGCGCTGCTGGTCGCCCTGCTATTCGCCGTGGTTGCGCTCACCCTCAACTCTGGGGTGCAGACGTGGGCGGCCCGAAAAGCACTGGCTGGTCTGCCCGACGTGAAGGCTAGCCTCGGTCAAATTTCTGCCGGTTTCCAAACGGTCGTGCTGCAGGATCTGAAGTTTGAACAAGACGGAGCGGTGATCACCGTGCCGTCCGTGGTCGCGGAATTTTCGGTGATTGAGGCGAGCTTGAAGAGCAAAATCAGCCTGCGTCGGCTCGTCGCGCACGGGTGGACGTTGGACCTTACGGGCTACAAATATCCCGGCAGCGCGAAAAAACCGACCGTCGCGACTGCGCCGGTGGGTGTTCCGGCGGTCGTCGCTGCGGAAATTTTCCAAGGGGTCTTTGCGCGGGTCGCGTTGCCCTTCGATCTGTCGCTCGATGGCGTCGAACTTACAGGTGACGTCAAACTTCCTCCGTCGCCGGGGGGCGCGGCCGGCCGTGCCCACGTGGTGCTGACCGGCGGAGGCCTCGCCACCGGCCGCGAGGGGGCGTTTACGTTCAAGATCAGTGTGGCGCTGGCGGGGGCCGACGTGCCGGTAAATTCGCTCGTGGTGGCGGGGCGATTCGTCGCTGCGATGGACACGCCACGCACGTTTGCGCGCCTTGCGACGCAGGCTGAGGCGGCGGCGACCGGCGTGCAGTTTCCGCAGGGCGTAAAGCTCGACGTCGATCTGGCCGCCAGCCGCGCGGCGAGTGGGGAGACGTATTTTATCTCGCTGTTCGACGGCGCGCGCGTCCTCGCCAATTTGAAGGCGGCACTGCCCTTCGGCAGTCGTCACCTGACTGGGACGTGGAAATTGGATCTTCGCGATCCGGATCTTTCGCCTTTCACGTTGGGTCGGCCGCTCCCGGTTTTTATGTTGATGGGCGATGGGGGCTTGGAGGTGGAAACAGCGAGCGGTGAAGTGCGTGCGACGGGAAAACTGGCCGCCTCGGCCGACAAGTTGGGCGTCGTGCAGTCCGAATTTTCGGCGTTTGGGGCCGTCAAGTTGTCCGCCGAGTTTGATCTCGCCCGGCGGGGCGACATCGTGCGGGTCGAGCGGCTCAGTGCGACTTTGGCCGGTGCCCAACCCGTCGTCGGCGTCGAGGCGCTGCAATCATTCGAATTCAATGCCAAGAGTGGTGAATTAAAGGTCGCTGATCCGGCCCGCGACCTACTTGGCCTCTCGGTGCCAGGACTGCCGCTCACCTGGGCAAAACCGTGGCTCAAAGACTACGCGGTTTCCGGCGGCGATCTCAAAGGCGAACTGGTGGCGCGCGCGCACAACGGCGGCTTCTCGCTCCGGGCGAAATCCCCGCTCTCGGTCACCGATTTTTCGCTGTCGCAGGTCGGAATTTCTCGATTCAGCGGAGTGGATCTATCGCTCAACGCCTCGGCGGACTACACCCCGCAAGGCTGGCAAGCCGAGTGGGCTCCCCTCGCGGTAAAAAACGGTTCGCTCGTTCTGCTCAAGCTCGACGCCAAGGCCGGGCAGCTCCGTGGCCCGGCGCAACCGGTCAAGACTACGGGCACGTTTTCGGTCAATCTTCCGGGCGCGCTGGGACAACCGGCGTTCGCCGGCATCGTCGGACTCAGCTCGGGCGATGCGGCCGGCGAGTTCAGCGCGAGCTTTGGGGCTCAGCAGGAAATTCAGGCCAAACTTGCGCTGACGAATCTCGTCGCCGATCCAAAGTTAACGAAGGAAAAACTTCCCGCGATCAGTGCGGATGTGCGCGCCGATGTCGCGGCCAACGGGGTCGTCACGTTGAATCTTCCGTTGCTGCTTGAGCGCGACGGACGGAAATCCGATCTCACTTTCGTGGGCACCGTCAAGCCCGGTAAAGTTGGTTTCTCCGTCGTTGCGCGGGTGGTGAGTGCGCGGCTGGTGATCGATGATGCGCAGATTCTTTCCGCCGTGCTTACGCCGGCGGACGTCACACCAAAGGTCGATGGGGGCGCACTCCCGCCACGTGCGGTCGCGCCGCCGTGGGCGGGAATCAGTGGGCAAATCGGGCTTGGCCTGAAAGAGGTCGTCTACGCGGAGATTTTTCGGCTCAGCGATGTTACGGGCACGGTCAGTCTCACCGCGGGCGAGGCGAAGGTGGTTAATTTTCGCGCCGGATTCGGCGAGAGGGCCGAAGCGAAAGTGAACGGCGGGCTGACCTTCGATGCAGAATCCGCCGCGCCGTATGCGCTCACGGCTGATTTTGCCGTGAATGAATTTGATCCGGTTTCGTTCTTCAAGGCCGTCAACCCGAGCCAGCCTGCGACGGTCGAAGGGCTATTCACCGTCGGGAGCAAGCTCGTCGGCCGGGCCAACACCTTGGCTGAGTTGGCGACGGCCACGCATGGTGATTTTCAGCTGTCGAGCAAGGGCGGAGTGTTTCGCGGCTTGCCGGCGAACTATGCGGCCAAGGTCGAGTCGGTGGGGAAAATTGCTGCGGGTGCGGCGGTAATCGGCAACCTGCTCGGCTCGGTCACCGGGAAAAAAGACGCTTCCGACATTGTCAGTAAGGCGCAGGCGGCGGCTGAAATTTCCAAGACGTTCGCTGCGATCCCCTATGACCAGCTAAACGTTGTCTTCAGCCGGGACGCGTCGTCGAACCATACGCTCAAAGATTTTTCTTTGATCGCGCCTGAGTTGCGACTTTCCGGCACGGGACAGACGAGCGCGGGTGCCGACGCCGGACTGCTGGCCCAGTCGCTCGCGATGGAATTCAAACTGCGCGCCCGGGGTCGGATGGCGGAGCTGCTCAAGTATCTCGGGAAATTGGACACGACGACCGATGACCTTGGCTATGCCGGTTGCACGCTCCCGTTGAAAATTGGCGGTACCATGGGCCAGCCCGATACCAGTGAACTCAACCGGGCGTTGGCCAATCTCGCGCTCGAAAAAGCGGGCGTAACCGAGAAGGCGTCGGAGTTGTTCAATAAGCTGCTGGGCACCGGCAAGTAGTCGGCTCAGCGCCGATTTACCTGGGCTGGTGCACGAGCGATACGGTGCGGTCGCAGCTCATTCTGACCCGGTGAGCAAGCGGGACCGGCACCCAGCTCGCGCCGGAGGGATCGAGCTTCCGTGCCGTATTTGCAGCGTCGTGCCCCAGCGGCACCGTGACGCGATGACGGAGGTTGATTTTCCGCCCGGTCGTGGAGAACGTTCGACCGTGATCGCGTCTGTCGCATTTCGAAGATTCAAAGCGCTGCGGGAAACCAGTCTCTCGCTCGCGCCGTTCAACCTCGTGATCGGGCCCAATGGCAGCGGCAAGACCAGTCTGATCCAAGCTCTGCTGCGGTTGCGGACGCTGTCGAAGCTCCCGCTCGCCGATGGCGTGAAAATAGACGGGGGGCCGGAAATTGAGTTTTGTTTTTGGCCGCCGCATGACTCGGTGAAGGCCCACCTCGGGTGCCGATCGGACGCGGTGTGCGATCTGTTGCAATTGATCCCGGCTGATGCGCCGGACTGGCCGACGTTGCGGGAGCGGTTGGGGCATATTCGCAGCTATCTTTTTGATCACTACGCGATGGCGGAACCATCGCCGGTGAAGACCGGCACGGAACTCTCGGCCAACGGGGGAAATCTGGCGGCGGTCCTCGGCGGATTGCGCCAGCGTGCGCCGGCTGAATTTGCGGCACTGGTCGCGGAAGTGGTGCGGCTGTTACCGGAGTATTTGGGTTTGGAGGTGGCGGAGGGCGACGGAGGATTGGCGGAATTTTCCCTCCGCTTGGCGGATGGCGGGCTCGTCTCGGCCGCGAATCTCTCGCAGGGCACGCTCTACCTGTTGGCCATGCTCGTCGTCGCGTTTGAACCGGATCCGCCGGCAGTGCTGTGTATCGAGGAGATCGACCGCGGGATCCATCCGCGGATGCTGCGGGAGGTGCGCGATGTGCTCTACCGTCTGAGTTACCCGCAGTCGTCGGGGCTCGCGCGTCGGGCGGTGCAGGTGATCGCGACGACGCATTCGCCCTACCTGCTCGATTTGTTCCGGGACCATCCGGAGGAGATTGTCATCGCGCAAAAGCACGGGACCGTGGCGCGCTTCGAACGGCTCGCGGATCGTCCGGATCTCAAGGAACTGCTCAGCGAAGGGTCGCTTGGCGACATGTGGTTCAGCGGGATCTTGGGGGGCGTCCCTGAAGAGCAATGAAGGTCGCCTTGCTCAGTGAGTCGCCAGCGGACGAAGCGGTGTTGCGGGTGCTTGTGGAGGCGGTGCTCGGGGCACCGCCGAAATTTGTGTCGCCGGGGTTGCGGGCGCGCGGTTGGCCGAATGTCGCCCAAGTCTTGCCGGCGGTGATCCGCCACCTGCATTTCAACACCGACACCGATGCGCTGGTCGTCAGTTGCGATTCGGACGATACGGTGGTGCATACGGCGGTGCACGACGCCCCGGGCTATTATCATCCGCACTGCCGAATGTGCCAGCTGCGCGGAATATTTCACCGCACGACCAAGAAATTTCCGACCGCGCATGGTCGCACCCGTGTCCTCCGTGGGGTCGGCGTGGCGGTGCCGGCCCTAGAGGCGTGGCTCCTTTGTGGCCGGGACCCGAATGTGAGCGAGGCGATTTGGCTCGCTGGGCAAGAGAAGGGGGAGAGGCCGTATTCGCGGGCGGAACTGAAGTGGCGAGCGTATGGGACGGATCGCCCGAGCTTGCCCCACGAGATCCGGTGCGCGTTGCACGAGCTGGAGCGCCATCGGTGGGATACGCGCCGGTTGGAGAATGATTTTCCGGGATTCGCGGCGCTCGCGGGAGATTTGCGGGCCTGGCGCAACCGGACCGGCTGAAATCTGCAGCCGTGAGCAGGGTGGGTGGTGCTCCAAAAAAAAGCTTGGAAACTTCACCGAATTCACCGGCATACGGTCTCGCGCTCATGCCCCACCCCATTTTTCGCCGGCGTTCGCACCTGCCTTATTTTCTCGAGCTCATCGCCAGCTTGGTGGCACGTACACTCTATCGGGTTCGCACCAGCGGAGCCGAGAATATCCCGGTCACGGGAGGTGTGCTGCTCATCGCCAACCACATTTCCTATGTCGATGTCATCGTGCTCCAGTTGACGTGTCCGCGACCGATCCGGTTCGTGGGCCATCAAGGACTGAAGCGGAATCCATTTTTTAACTGGTGCTTCGAAATGACCGGCTCGATTCCGATCTCCGTCGAGCAACCGCGGTCGGGGCTGAAAGCGGCCGTCGCGGCGCTGAAGGCAGGTGAAGTGGTGTGCGTGTGTCCCGAGGGCCACATCTCGCGCACGGGTCAATTGATGGAGATTCAGCGTGGCTTCGAACTGATGGCACGGCAGGCCAACGCCCCGGTGGTCGCTGCCGCCATCGACGGTTTGTGGGGCTCGGTATTTTCGTTTGCGGGCAACAAATACCTCTGGAAATCGCCGCGGCTGATGCCGACGCATGCGTTTATTGCTTTCGGTCGGGCCACGCCGCCGGAGGAAGTGAGTCCGAGTTGGGCGAGACGGGAATTGTTGGATCTGGGCCGGATCGCGTTTGAGGAACGTCCCGTGCTGAAACGCCATCTCGGGCGCGAGTGTGTGCGTTCGATGACGAAGCATCCCTGGCGGGTGCAAGTGATCGATCGCACGGTGGGTCGGCGCGAGCTCACGTGCGCCCAGTTCTACGCCGTGGTGGGCGCGCTTGCGGTTCGCCTTAGAGCCACGGTGCCTGAGCAGCGAGTGGGTGTCGTGCTGCCTCCCGGGGCCGGTGCTTTTATCGCAAATCTGGCGGTCATGGCGGCCGGTAAGACCCCGGTTAATTTGAATTTCACGACGGCGCGCGTGGCGTTGGAGGCGAGTCTTAAGTTGGGCGGCATCGTGACGGTGCTGAGCGCCGATGCCGTGCGGGCCAAGCTGCCTGGTTTCCCGTGGCCAGAGCGCACGCTCGATCTGAAGACGGAGGTCGAAGCGTGTGGGGGCAAGCGGGCCCTGCTGCCGTGGTTGCTCGCCGCGTGGGTGCTCCCCAACCAATGGTGTGCGGATCTGCTGCGCTTGCCGCGGCGTGGCGATCGGGCGGAGGCGGGGTTGTTGTTCACGAGCGGCAGCTCGGGCGAACCGAAGGGCGTGGTGCTCTCGCACCGCAATATTTTGGCAAACTGTGCGCAAATTTCGTCACTCTCCATCTTGCCCGAAACGTGTTCACTCCTCGCGTGCCTGCCGGTGTTCCATAGTTTTGGTTTCACCGTCACCATGTGGTATCCGATGTTGCGGGGCTGCCAGGTCGTGACGGTGCCCAGTCCCCTCGATACGCGGAAGCTCATCGACGCGATCGCCGAGGAAAAAGCCACCGTGTTGCTGGGGGCACCGACTTTTATCCGCCCCGTCCTGAAGAAGGCGACCCCGGCGGAACTGCGCTCCCTTGATCTCGTGGTCACCGGTGCGGAAAAGTTACCCGACGATCTCGCCCGAGGGTTCATGGAGACCTTTCACATCGATATTATGCAGGGCTACGGCCTCACCGAGACGACCCCGGCAGCGAACATCAACCAGCCGCATCCGCCGGTGGTCGTATCGACCAACGAGCCGCAGTTGGGCAAACGTCCCGGAGCCGTCGGGCGGATGATGCCGGGCATGACCGCCCGGATTGTCGATCCGGAGACTTGGCGCGAATTGCCCATGACCGAAACGGGCATGGTGCTCTTCCGGGGGGCCAACGTGTTCGAAGGTTATTTGAACGATCCGGAGAAAACGCGGGCGGCATTTCGAGACGGCTGGTTTATCACGGGCGATCTCGGGCGCTTCGACGACGACGGGTTTCTTTTTATCGAAGGCCGGTTGTCCCGTTTCTCAAAAATTGGCGGCGAAATGGTGCCCCACGGAAATGTGGAGAACCGGATCATTGAACTATTTGATCTCGACCAAAGCGCAGGCTACGTCGTCGTCGTCATGGGGGTGCCGGATACGGCCAAAGGGGAGTCGCTGGTGTTGCTCACGACATTGGATCTCGCGCCCGCTGCGGTGCGCGAAAAACTACTGGGTGCTGGCATGCCGGGATTGTGGATTCCGAAGGTCGTGGAAAGGGTGGAGAAAATACCGGTGCTCGGCACCGGGAAACTCGACCTCAAGGGCTGCCGCGAACTGGCGTTGGCCGTCACGAAGGCCTGAGCAAAGCAACTGCGGATTTTCGAAGCCGTGCGCATCGATTGCCATATCCATGTCGTCGGCAACGGCACCGGTGGCACCGGCTGTTGGTATCAGCCGCGTGGTATCACGAAATACGGCGCGCCGTTTATGCTCCGGGGGGTCGGGCTCCCGCGGAGTGCCCTCACCGGCGATCTGGACGGGCTCTACGCCGAGCAAATGCTGCGCTTCGTGCGGGCCTCGTCGGTCGATGCCGCGGTCATCCTCGCGCAGGACGAGCCACGCCGCGACGACGGCTCGATCATCGAAGGAGCGTCATCGTTCTACGTGCCCAATGATTTTGTGCTGCGGCTCGCACGGGAGCATCGCGAATTTCTTCCCGCAGTATCGATCCACCCGGCGCGGCGCGATGCGTCGGATGAACTGGAGCGCTGTCTCAGGGAAGGTGCGGTCATGTTGAAGTGTCTGCCGAACTGCCAGAATATCGACTGGAACGATCGGCGCTACACGGGTTTTCTCGAACGGATGGCGGAGAGCGGGCTGATTTTGCTCGCGCACACCGGCAGCGAACGAACGCTGCCCGTGATTGCGCCGAAGCTCGCTGATCCGCGCGTGCTGACGCGGGCGCTGGAGATTGGCGTGACGTGCATCGCGGCGCACAGCGGCACCGGCACGATGGTGATCGATCCCGACTACTTTGAGATTTTCGCGGAGATGACGCGGCGCTTTTCCCGGCTCTACGGGGACAACAGTGCACTCGCGTCGGTGAATTTTCGACTGCGGCCGAAGGCGTTGGCGCGAATGTTGGAGCCCGAACTGGCGGCACGGATACTGCACGGGAGCGACGTGCCGGTGCCGGTGACCGGCGCCGTCTTGTGGGCGTTGGGGCTGCTGAGTTGGCGGGAGTGGCGGGCGACCGCGCGGCTGGCCAATCCGGTGGAGCGCGACGCGCAGATCAAGAGCGCGCTCGGTTTTGGGGAGGAGACGTTTACGCGGCTGGCGGGACTGCTCCGGAAACGGAATTAGCCGGGTTTTTTCCCTCCGTTCTGGAAGCGAAATCTCCGGTGATTCTCCCCCCC
>CAMBVX010000066.1 GCA_945871085.1 Opitutus sp. GAS368
GCCCACGGTTTGAGCGTCGGCAGCAACGCCTTCAGTTCTCCGCTCACCGGCGAAGAAAACAAATAGTTCGCCGCCTCCGCCTTCTTTCCTCGCGCACACAACCCCGCGTAAACGTGCAGTTCAAACTGCAGCTGCAACTGCGCGCAATCCTCCTTCATCCCCAGCGCCGCCATCAGAAACAACAATGCCTCGATCGTCGAAAACCGGTCGTCCGCCGCCTGCGAGCGCAGCCAGTAACGACTCTCCCCCGCCATCGGCAAACTCACCCGCCGTCCCCACGATTCCACGTCGCGCAACATCCCCGTCGACTGAATCCAGGTGCCGTCCAACAATAACACCTGCAACCCCGCCGCCACCTCCCGCACCGGCAGTTCCTCGCCCGTCGGATGTAAAATCCATAGCTGGCGCCCGGGTTGGACGATCTCCTCCCGCACCGGCGGACACTCCTTCCGATACACATGGAGACCCGTGTCGGCGATTACACGGTTGATCAAATGCCCCGTGCTGCTCGGCCGCCACACCTCCATGTGGTGCATGAGCACATCGACCCGGAGCGGACTCTCGATCACCCGATGTGCCTCGCACACACACCAACGCGGCGGCAGCCGACACAGCTCGCACCGGGGCGTTTTCTTGAAGACGACGCTTCTGGCCATGATCGCAAAAAATCGCCGACGCCCCCTAGCTCGCCGCCACCACCACCGCGGCCGGCAGTTTCAAAACCCGCCGACACAACTCCGCGCCTCGTTCAAATGTCCGGCACGTCTGCGGTCGCTGGTCATAGATCGTGCACAGCCGCGTCTCCGGATCGAGCGCCACGCACGCGCCGTCCCCGTGCTGGTCCATGCAGCGCACACCACTGTGCTCGACGATATACGCCTCCGGCACGTGGTCGTCACCGGGCAGCAGCTCCACCAACAGGTGACAGCACACGCCGCAACCGGCACAGGGAGGGACAACAACAGGAAGGATCGACATCGGGGCGACGACATAGGCACACGTCCTGCCGCCGCGCGAGGGTTTGTTCACCACTGCATTTTGCCGTCCCAGTTCACAAAAAAACCGCGGTGCAGGCCTGCGCCTCACACCGCGGTTTGAAATCAACTAAACTATTCTATCGCGCGCTCAGGCCTTCGCCACCGTCGCCGAAAGCTGCGGAATCGTGAACGCACCACGACCGACGCGCTTGCGCAGCGGGTGGTTGTTCGCCGCATCGGCGACAACTTTGTCCGAATGCCCGACCATTTCGGTCTTGCGATCCACGGTCAGCAGCGGCCCGACGATCGGCTTCGTCGCATCGAGGTCCACTTCGTTTGCCTTGAGATGGTCGAGCGCGCGCCAATACGCATCCTTCGCGGCCAAATCGGAGCCCACGGCATCTGCGAGTTGGGCGTTGGCTTTCTCGGTGCCCGCCAAGAACGACAGATTTGCGAGATGGCAGAGCGCGGTGGAATAGTGGCCTTCCTCCATGAGCCCGTGCACCACTTTGCGCGAGCGCAGCGCCGTGATCCAATTCTTGCGGTGCGCGCCGTTGTCGGAGCCGTCGAACGCCTGGATCTTCTTTCCATCGTTGTCGTAGGCGATCGAACCCCCGTTTTCGGCGACGTTGATATAACCCTGCTCGCATTGGACCACGACGCCGACCGACGACTTACGGTAAACATCCATCGCCCGCATGCCCTTCTTGCGACCGAGACCGCGGACCTCGAAAATCAACGGAGCTTGGCCTTTCCAATTCATCACGGAAACGAGCGTATTGGGCGTTTCCGCATCGTCGCGGTAGCCAAAACGGCCGCCGAAAGACATCACCGTGTCGGGCAGGCCGTTCGCACCGAGCATCCAGCGGGCGACATCCATCTGGTGAATGCCTTGGTTGGTGATGTCGCCGCCGCCGTAATTCCAGAACCAGTGCCAATCGTAATGCACCGTGCCCTTGGGGCCATTGCGCGTCGGCGGCGTGAGCGTCGCCGGACCGGTCCAAAGATCGTAGTCGATCCCTGCATCGACGGCCTGCGGCCCTGCGTGCAGACCGATGCTGTCGCGCGGCTTGTAGCAGGTGCCGGTGACCCACTTGATCTTCCCGAGCTTGCCGGAGCGGAGCATCGTGATCGCGTTCATGATCTGCTCAGAAGAGCGGTTCTGCGTACCGATCAGCGCAATATTCTTCGAGTATTTGCGGGCGGCTTCGACGGCCTGACGGCCTTCCCAGATATTGTGGGAGAGCGGCTTCTCGACGTAGACATCCTTGCCCGCCTGCAGGGCCGCGATCGTCATGATCGAGTGCTGGTGATTCGGCGGCGCGAGCACCACGGCGTCGATATCTTTGCTCTCAAACATCTTTCGGTAATCCTTGTATTCCGCGACCTTGAGGCCGGCCTTGTTCGCGGCGTCGCGTCCTTTCGCGAGCACCTTGTCATCCACATCGCAGATTCCCGCGAGGATCGCACCATCGAGCTTGCCCTTGCCGCCCGGAAGGTAGTTTTGCAGATGCCCCATACCTTGGGAATTAAAGCCGACGATACCGACACGAATCGTGCCATTGGCGCTGCCAGCGGCACCGGCCACTTGGCCGTAAAGCCGGGTTTGGCCCGCGACGAGCGCGGCGCCACCGCCGATAAGCGAGGCTTTGAGGAAATCTTTGCGAGACCAGGTTTTCATAAGACGGATGTGTTTTTAGGGATGGAGCTAAAGGCAGACTATGTAGCCGCCTGACGAGGGTGAACTGAAAAAGGAGCCGCCAAAATAGATCCACAGCACGGGTCCAAGGTCAACCCGCGTGTTGATCACCGCCACCACACTTCACCGCCGCATTGACCACCGCGCTCCGCCCGCCAAGGTCAGCTCCGCCACCCCATGAAATTCGAACATTTCGCCCTCAACGTCCCCGATGCCCGCGCCCACGCCGCTTGGTATGTCACCCACGTCGGCTTCACCTACGCGCGCCAACAATCCGTCGCCCCCTACACCACCTTCCTCGCGGACGACACCGGCCGCACCGTCGTCGAACTCTACTCAAATCCCGGTGCCGCAATGACCGATTTTTCGTCGCAACATCCCCTCCTCTTCCACTTCGCCCTCGTCTCCACCGCCGCCCCCGCCGACCGCGCCCGCCTCGAAAAAGCCGGGGCCACCCTGTTTGTCGAAGCCCCGCAACCCGACGGATCACTCCTCATCATGCTCCGCGACCCCTGGGGCGTCGCCCTCCAACTCTGCCAACGCACGATTCCGTTCCCTCTACCATGAGTGCGTACTTTACTCTCGTGCGGCGCGCGTTCCTCTGGGCCTGCTGCGGACTTACTCTGCTCGGCTGCGGCCTGCACGCCGGCGAACCGACCGTCCCGCCGTTGACGGCCGCCCAACGCGACGCGCAGGAAGTCTTCGTGCTCCTCGCCGCCGCCGTCGCCGCGCCCGACCCGGCGCATCCCTCCCTCGGAGCCACACTGGCGCTCTATGCGAAAAACTCCGGCACGGACGCCTCCCGCTACGAAGGTCTGGAGCCCGCCTCCCGCCGGATCCTCGCCGGCGGCACGACCACCCTGCTCGCGCCCGAGTCCACCAGCCAGCGGCTCTTCGACCTCGCCGAGTCGCTCCTCGCCCACCTCCAAAGCGCCGCCGCCACCCGTGCCGACCTGCAACCCGCCGACTTCGCGACGACCTCGCTGGGCCTCCGGGCGACCGCGCATCTCGCCCGCTATCACGCGCGCCGCATCCTCGCCGCCATCCACTACAATCTTTTCCTCCGCGGCCAACGTCTCGCCGAACTCTACGCAGCGACTCTCGAAAACAAGACCGCCCTCGACACGTGGAGTGAGCTCGTCGCCCTCCTCGGCACCCGCGAGACCGTCACCTTTGGCCATCCGGCCCTTACGCTCCGCGGTGCCTGGGGTGCCGAACTCATCCGCCTCGAATTCGACTACCGTGATCTCGAAGCCATGTGCTGCCCCCCGGCCGTGTCTTGGTTGCACGAAAAAGTCTGGTCGCCGTCGCGAAAATAGCACGCCCCTTTCACGATTTCACGGCCGTCGTCGCCGTCAGCCCTCGCCCTCCGCCCAAAAAAAAGGCCCGCATCGCTGCGGGCCTTTTCGTTTTCAATTCACCGGCGCACGTCACCACGCGCCGGTCTCTCCACTCGCCTCATCACTGCGTCAGAAACGCCTCGACGAGCGCTACGCCCGTCGCGCCGTTCTTACCGCGCACGATCGTCGTATAGGCTCCGGGTTGGAGCGTCACCACGATCGCCGAATCAGAGTCGCTGCCCGGGGCAAATCCCGTGCTCTGCACCGCCGCCTGTTGCGTCGCTTTCCACTCGTCGTTCGACTGGATCATCGCTCCACCCTGCCAGAGTTCGAGCACCGTGTCCGTGAGGTTCCCCGTCACTCCAAACGCCGCCAGCGACGCGCCCTGCGCCCGCACCACGACCGATACCGGCTGGTTGCCGCGAATGACGAAACCACCGATGAGCGAATTCGACCCGCCACCCGCGACGCCACGCGCCGAGATGTTGAGCAGCGGAGACGCCACTTGCCGTGGGTTGTGATCAAAGTTGCGCCCGTTGTGCGGCGAAGGCGAATACGGGAAGACCTTGCTGAAGATCATGTCGTTGCTGTCCACGTTATCAATGCCGGCCGCCGCACGGATCACCAGCGGGAGCGCGCGTAGATCGCTGATGATCGCGGTCACGCCGATATCAATCACGTCCTCACCGATGCGGCGACCATTCGGCCAGCCACCGGGCACATAAGACTTGGTCGCGTCCGCCCCGATCGCGCTGCCCGGCAGGCGAAACGGATGCCCTGCCACCGGACTCTCCAACACATCGCCGCCGAAAATGCTCAGCCGCGAATAACCCGCGTCATCCGCGAGCACGCTGCTGGTTGCGCCGCCACCGGGCAAACGCGCGTGGGCCGTCGAAAGATCAATCTTGATCACGTCGGGGATAAAAATTGCCGCGAGATCGCCGCGATTCGTCGTCGGCGCCACGTTCCCTTTCAACACCAGCGCATTGATCAACGTCCCAAGCTCGGGGTTTTCTGCGTAGGTTTTGAACAACGTCGCGTCACTCGTCGGCTTCGTGCGGTTGTAGAGATCCTTGTCCTTGATCGCGATGAACGCCTCACAAAACAACGGATTGCCCTGCCGTCCGACCTGCACCCACGGTCCGGTTGGCGTCGTGCCTGCTGACCCCGCGCCGTCGGTCAGCACCGTCGTCGCGCGACGACTGGTCGTCGCATAAACGCCGAGCGTTTGCTGATCGCCGCCCGTGATGTCCGCGAGCGGAATCTCCAAGATCATCATGTGCACGTTGAAGCCACCTTGGCTGTCAAAACGCTGCGTGCCCGACTTGAGCGCGAGCAAATCGAAAATCGCATTGATGTCGCCGTAGAACGCGTCGTCGCGCTGGCCCGCAAAGGCCCGATAGCCGCTCGTGCCGAGCGTCACCACCGCACCGCGCGTGTAATCGTCGAGCTCGGCCGCCGTCGCGACGCCGTCCTTCGCCTGATTCGAACCGTTGTCACCTTTGTTATACTTCGGCGTCGCGATGCCCTGATTGTTCGGTGGCACGATCCCGTTGCCGAGCACCGTGCTGGTTCCACCCGCGACCTTCGTCACGGTGTAAGTCTGCGTGAAGTTCTGCGCCGCGTCGCCATTGGTCGCGACCACGCCGGTGTAAGACTGGAGAATGGTAGCCTGTGTCTTATAGCTATCGGTAAACTGAAATTGATACGCCACCAAGTCCGCGCCCGTCGTGGGATTGGCGAGGAAGAGTTGATAAAGAACGTTCGCGTCGAAGTTGTATTTATTCGGACCGACTCCCGGCTCCTGGTGCGGATAAACCGCGAGTGCCACGTCGAGGAACTTCACGCCGTTGCGCTGCGTGACGAAGGCGTAAACGTCCGTCGTATTGGCCGCGTGGTCGAGCGTGATGAGCGGTGCATCCATATGACTGGAGGCCCGGAGCGGGATCGGGCCGATGGCCGTAGCGAAAGCGAGCAGGCCGGAGAGGCCCGCGGATTTGATCGTGATCTTTGATTTCATGGATATGTTTGTTTTCTAATTTCCAACGCGGAAAAAATGTTACTCGGTCCGGGCACCGGCCGCGCCGCTGTCGATCCGGCGCGCGAGTCGCGCCCGCTCACTGGGCGTCAGCGAATCCGCATACGGCCGAGCGCGGGCAAAATACGCCGCCGCCGCCGCGCGCTCGCCGCGACCGAGGGCAATCTCACCGGCGTGCCAGAACAGCCGCGCGTCCTGCGTGCCCTCAGCCAGGGCCGCGCGCATCTCCGTCTCCGCCGACGCAAAATCTCCGCTCGCCACGAGGGCCCACGCGACCGCGTCGTGGCTGAAGGCATCCGCGCGCTCGGCCAATTCCGCCCGCGCCAGCCGCAGCGCCGTCACGTCGCGCTCAGCGCGCGTCGCCAAAAATAGCGCCAACGTTCGCGGATCTCCGCTCTCCCCGTGCGCCCTCAACTCCGCCTCGATTTTCACGGCTTCCTCGCCGCGTCCATCCGCCCGCAGTGTATCGGCCAACCACCATTGATACTCCGGCAGCGGGTTCAGCACGACAGCCCGGCGCAACGCCACGATCGCCTCCTCGCCGCGCCCCAGCGCAACCATTGCGCGCCCCCGGGCGAGCAGGGCCGGCGCGTAATCACGGACCAAGTTCGCCGCCGCATCCGCCGCCGCCAACGACTCCGTCGTCCGGCCGGCCTGCAAATAGTAGCCTGCGAGGCGCACCTGCGTCCACGCTCGCGTCTCCGCGTCGTGGGCCGGTGCGGCCTGCATCGCCTGCTCCATCGCCGTGATCGCCCCGTGCATGTCGCCCTTCAACCAGCGCACATGGGCGATCCGGCCCAACGCCTCGGCGCCCGGCTTCAGATTCACCATCCGCTGCAGGATCGGCACCGCCTCCGCCAGTTTCCCCTGCTCCATCAAAGCATCGCTCAACAAACCCAGATCGGACGCTGCACCGCGCGCGGCCACCAGCTCACGCGCGACCGCCTCGGCATCCCGAAAGCGATGCACATTGTGCAACACGTGGCCCCGCAGCAGCCGCGCTTCGAGCGTCACGCCAAAGCGCGCGTCCATCGCGTCCGCCGTTTTCTCCGCGAGTTTGTAGAATCCTGCATCCAAGGTCCGCCGCGCCTTTGCCACGAACGCCCAACCCAACCGCGCAAAGTTTTCCGCCGTCGCGTGCTTCGCCCCTGCACTCTGCTGCCAGCGGGCGATCTCGCGATCCTCGCGCTCGTCCCCGCTCTGCGCCGTGAGCACGATGAGTTCCGCGAGGCCGTCCGTCGGCGCGGCCTGCGCAACGACTCCACCGAACGCGATCAGAATAAGGGTCCATGATTTTCTCATCGCCCCTAAATTCGCCGCCTCGCTTCGCGCGGACGCCGTGCTTCACACAAAAAAAACTTTGTGCATCCGCCCCGGGCACTTTCGCGTAAACCGCGCCACGCCCCTGCCACCGCAGCCCGTCAGCCGAAGACCGTTCGCTCCAAAAACCAATACAGTCCGGCCGCCGCCACCATGGCGGAAAGCGCCGGCACACCCCGTTGGAGAAATTTTTCGTTCTTCCGCAATTTCCACACGACCGGCAGCACGAGCGCGGCCACGACGATCTGCCCGATCTCGACTCCGGCGTTAAACGTAAACAGCGGCATCGCCAGCCCCTGCCCGCCTTGCCCCACGCCGAGTTCTTTCAACACGCTCGCAAAGCCAAAGCCATGGATCAGCCCGAACGCAAACGTCAGCGCCCAGCGTCCCTTCGGCTCTTCACCGCGCCGCATCAAATTCTCCAACCCGACGAAGACAATCGACGCAGCAATCGCCGGTTCGACGAATCGGCTCGGCAGGTTGACCACTTCCAACGTCGCCAACGCCAGCGTCAGAGAATGCGCCAGCGTAAAGCACGTGATGATCGCCACGATCGAGCGAAAACTCCGGCACACCACGAGCAGCGCAAACAGAAACAGCAGATGATCGTAGCCCGTCCAGATGTGCTCCACCCCGAGCCACAGAAAACCCCAAAACGTCGGGGCCTCCACCGGTGCGGCCACTGCCACCGCGCCACCGCCCGCGTCCCCCGATCCACTCCCCGGCGCCGCGACCGAAAATTCAATTCCGTCATCCTTCGCGCTCAGCAGTTTTTTCGTCAGCGTCGACCCGCGCTCATCCACGATGATCACAAATTGCCGATGCCCCGCCGGCAACGCGCCGAGTTGGGGCGCCCGCAGCGTCACGACGCCGGGCAGCGGCCGCGGATAGACCAGGAAAAAATTTAACGCATCACCCGCGGCGAGTTCCACGCGTGTCTCGCTCGGCCCTACCGCTACACCCCCGTTGAGGAGCTCCATAATCTGCGGGGCCAAACCCGCGAGCAATGGTTGCGCCGCGACAAACTCCGCCTGCGTCCACTTTCCGGAGACGCGCGCTTCCGGCGGGAGCAACTGCTCCGCATCGGCCGGGGCGAAACCCACGGCCACTTCCAGCGTTGCCGTGCGCAGTTGTGCCTGCGCCGTGCTGATCCCCGGGTCGTGGGCCCACGCGACTCCGACCACGGCGAGCCATGCGCAAAACGCGAGGGAGCGGAGCCGCGGCGTCATCACGCCGCGAGACTCGCCCGAAATTGCTGCCACACACTCGCCCGCAGCGACAGCAACGCGGTGCAACCGCTCGGGCTCTTCACGTCGGTGTGGTCGGTGCCCACCTCGGCATAGTAGTAGTCTCCGGCCGACAATAGTCTTCCCCCGCTCCAAAAATCTCCCGAGATCACGAGAAACTCCTCGGGGCTTTCACTGTGGGGATGATCCGGAAACTGCGCGCCCGGGGCCAGCTCCACGAGCACGAGGGCAACATCCCGGGCCTGATCGACCGAGAGCTGCTTAAAACGCACGCCGGGAAACGACTGCAGCCATCCTTCGATCGATCGCGCCGACTCAAAACGCCAACCCTCGGGCGCCGCCGCGACCTTCCCCTGCGGAGCTGCCTTGCGCCCGGCCCGGATGCGGGCGAGCAGCCGCTGCTTGATTTTTGCCGAGGGTGCCGCCACCGGTGAGGCGGCCAACGCCAAGGGCGCGACGGCTGGGGGCAACCACGCCGCCGATCCGAACACGTCCGCGGAGTCCTTCTGAGCTGACCGCGAAAGTGGCTTTGGTTTTTTTTGTATCATGATCGTCCTCAATTGGCACCCACCAGCTCCAGACCGGCGAGCGCGGGTTTTAATTTTAGCAGGCCGCGGCGAATGCGCGCCTTCACCGTGCCGACGGGCGCGCGCAGCGCCTTGGCAATCTCCTCGTGTGTGAGCCCATCGAAAAACGCCAGCACGATGGCGCGTCGCTCATCCGGCCCAAGCCGCGCCAGCGCCGCCTTCACCGTCGCACTTCGCTCCCCGTCCGCGAGCCCTTCGAACGCGGCCGGCCCCGCAAACTCACCTTCGGCCCGCAGCGCCTGTGCTTCCGTGATCCGCCGCAAGTGCCGGGAATTGGCCCGCAGCCGGTCAATCGCCTTCCGTCGGGCGATCGTCACAATCCAACAAAAGGGCGAACCCAGTTCCGGGTTGAAACTCGGCGCACTCTCCCAGATTTGCCAAAACGCCTCCTGCAAAACCTCCTCCGCCTCGGCCCGCCCGCGGACGATCCGCACCACCATCGAAAAAATCGGACGCGCCATCCGGTCGTAAAGAGCGGCAAAGGCCACTTCGTCGCGCTGCGCCACGGCCAGCAGCAACGTAACATCGTCGGAGGTGGGCGCGTTGGGGCTCATGGTGGGCAGAACTGAGCAGAGCCCGCGCCATTGGGTGCAAGCAAGGCATTATGGACCAAACAAAAATATTTGCATCCGCCGAAGCCCGGCCGGCGAAGCGCCCGCCCTCGGGCCCCCCAGCCCCAATCATCGCACTTCCACCACCATCGTCGTGAAATCGCTTTCCCACTCGCGGTCATCCGCCCCCGTTACGCGCCGTAAATCGGTTCCGTGCACGAGCCACGCGCCCTTCGCGTCCAGCCTCGCCGTCGCTCGACCCTCCGCATCCGTCACCGCCACGTGCTCCCGCGTCTCACCGGACGAAACATAGCCGAGCACAAAGCCCGCCAGCGGCTGGCCTCCCCGCAGCACCCGCACGGGTAGCGCGTCGCCCTCCCGCAACATCGTGGGGTCCCGCTCCGGCACGATTTCCAAGACGAGCCCGAGCGGCTCCGCCCACGCGCGGTCCTCCGCCGCCGGCTCGCCCACTCTTACAAATGTCTTTGTATGCTTCGCGTAGTTTTCCCGCCAACGTCGCGGCGCCGGCACCGCCGCCCACACCTCCCGCAATTCGTCGCTCGCGTGGATCTCACGAAAATAGGTTTCAATTTTACCGGGCTCCAATTCCAACAACCGCGACGTCAACTCGACCCCCACCACCGCCACGCCCGGCCGTGTGACCGTCACAGGAAATCGCAGCGTGCGCTCCGCCGATACCACGACTCCGAACTTCAGCTCCACCGCGCCCATCCGCCCAACGGTCCGCGCCACCCGCTCGGGCTTGATCGCCGTCTCAAACCCCACGAACCCGTCCGCACTCGTCAGATCGAGCATCAACGTCGCGCCCGGCGTCGCGGCAAATCGCTCCGGCTGCAGCCACGTGTCGTGCGCTTGGCCCGTTACCATCCCAAGCGTGATGCCGAAAAATAAGCTTACGGCAGCCATCCCCTTCACCCACCCCGCACCACACTCACCCTCATTCATCGCGTTTGCATCCGAGTTCATCCGTGAAATCCGTGGTTAAAAATCTGCGGCTTCATCTCGGTCGCATTCATGGCCGCACGAGCAAGACGTCGCTCCACTCCCCCAGCACGCGCGACTCTTGTCGCCATTCGGGCGCGACCGCCGCAAACGCCGCCTGCACCTGCGCCACCTCGACCGCCAAGATCCCGCTCAAGATTAACGTGCCGCCCGGCGCCACCGCCGCCGTCAACTCCGGCGCATACTGGATCAGCACATTCGCCAAAATATTCGCGAATACGACATCGCCCGGACCCTCCGCGAAGCCCGTCTCCAAATCGCCCAAGCGAAACGTCACTTTCCGCACCAGGCCGTTGAGCGCCGCGTTTTCCTCGCTCACGCGCACCGCCTCCAGGTCATTGTCAAATCCCGCGACGTCACGATAGCCCAGCAGCGCCGCCGACAGCGCCAAGATCCCCGAGCCGCACCCCGCATCGATCACCCGCTTCGTTGCGACGTCCACGCCGTCACGCCGGCTCTCCGCCGCGAGCGCCACGAGCCGCTCCACGCACAGCCGCGTCGTCTCGTGGTTACCCGTGCCAAAGGCCATCCCCGGGTCGAGCCATAACACCGCGTCGCCGGCCGGCAGCCTGAACGTCTCGCGCTCCCACACAGGCACCCAATGCAGCCGCCCAAATTGCCACGCGTGAAAATGCGCCTTGTAGCTGTCGCGCCAATCCGCGTCGCCCATCGATCGCCGCGCCGGCTCGCCCACGAGCTCAACTCCCGCGCCCATGAGCAGCGGCGTCAGCGTCGCCCACGCCTTCGCCGACTCGGGTTCGTCCGCAAAAATCCCCACAAGCCACGCCCGCTTCACGATCACATCCTCCAGTACGCTCCAATTTTCGAGCGCGTGTTCGAGCAACGTGTTGTCCGCCGCCTCCGCAGCGACGAAAGGGATTTCGGTTTTGATTTCAAACAGGGCCATTCCCGCAAACGTCCCGGGCTTGCCCCGCCACCGCAATTCCATTTCCACGCCGACCGCCGACCGACCGAGGCCAGTGTCGAAGTAGTTTTGCCGATCATTCTCTTTCTTCTTTATCTTTCTCTTTCGTCAGGTTTTTCCGGCGGCGGAGAACGATCAAGAGAAAGCGGAAAATTAAAGATTACCGGGGACGAAAACGGCTTTGACCCTGCCCTACCGCCGGACCCCGCCGCGTTGGCCTTGGCCGACACCGGCGCGGATTCCTCCGCCCGCCCCCGCCCCGCCAACGCCTCCCGCGCTGACGCCGAGCACGCGTCCAACGGCAGCAGCCCCTGCATCGCACACCACAGCCGTGGCAACCGCTTCACCCGCGGACTCATGTCGCCGCCTCCGCTCCACCCGCATCCCGCGCATGCCAATCGATATTCCGCGTGAAGAACATCACCGCAGCCAACGCCGCAAACAGCGCTCCCGTGCCCGCGAGCAACGCAAAATATTCCATCTGCAACACGACAAACAGCACGCCGTGCACGCACGCGAGCAGTCCGCCGATCACCGCTGCCCTCATCTGACTCTTCAAAATCGCCACGCTGTAGAGCGTCACGAGCGCCGACGACGCCCCCGCCGCTCCGACATAAGCCAACCCCGGTGCGGCCACCTCTCCCAGCGCCAGCAGCGCCAAGTAAAATAAAACCATCGCGACCCCGACGAGTCCGTAATGCACCGCGTGCAGTCGCAGCCCCGCGAGCGTCTCAAACAAAAAGAACGCCGCGAACACCAGCGCCAACACCAGCACGCTGTGTTTGAGCGCCCGCTCCACCATGCGATACGCCTCGAATCCGGCCTTCTCCACTGGCGGATAAGCGTGATCGCTGCGACCGGCTGGAACTGCGGATGTTTTCCAACCCGCCGCCCAATTCGCGCGCCGCTCTTGTTGCAGCGAGTTCACGAGCTGCAACGGCAACTGAAGGAGCAGGACCAGTGCCGCGATGAACAGCAGCTTCAGCGTCGCGCGGTTGCGACGGTCGGTCTTGTTCGGAGCCGGCGCGGCCGCGGGCGGAAGCAACGGAGGCGTGAAGGAAGAAGTATTTTGCATGACCCCGCCAGTGTGCCCGCTGCGTATGAAGCCCACGTGAAGCCACCATGAATTCGCCGTGAAAACGGCCCCATCGCTCAGCGCCACCACGACCTCCTCGCCGCCGACGTCAAACGCGACCCGCGCAAACTCGAGTCCTTCGAAGAGTTCTCCCACAGCCTCGCCGAGAACCCGCGCAGCCGGAAGCCGTCGCCGACCAGCCCCGCGCCTACCTGCTCCGCCGAAGGCGTTCAGCCGAAGGGCAACCCAAAGTTTCGCCCATTCGCGAAACTCATTCGCGGTTCAACTCCGTCCTCTGGGCCCCTCACTCCGTCTTCTTTCCCTTCCCCTTCTTCGCTTCGTCCGCCGCCTCGCCCGTCGGCGCCACATAACTCAAAACCTGCCCGTCCTTCCGCAACCGCTCCCGCAGTTTCGTATACGGCACGTCCTGCACCGCGCTCTTTGCATCGATCGCCATCACCGCCGCTGTCGCCGCCGACTGTCCCAGAATCATGAACACGGGCTCCATGCGGATCGATCCAAACGCGATGTGCGAACTCGAGAGGCACACCGGCACGAGCAGATTCTCCGCCTGCCCGCGCTTCGGCACCAGCGATCCATACGCGATTTCATACGGTCCGCCCGCCGACACCCCGATGTCGCCTTCGTTCTGCACGTATCCCTCGGGCGTGATGTAGCGCTGCACATTGTGCGAATCGATCGTGTAGCTGCCCATGCCGACCGAGTCCGGCGTCGGCTTCTTTTTCCGCAGTTCGTTTTCCGTCATCACATACGAACCGATCATCCGCCGCGCCTCGCGCACGTAGATCTGATGCGACCAACCGCCGTTGTCCTTAAACTCGTCCTTGGGCAGACCGAACTTGCTCATCTTCGCCCGCACGTCCGCCGGCACGCGCGGATCGGTCGTAATGAAATAGAGCCAGCCCTTTTGATACGTCTCGTGCTCTTGCAAAATCTGCTTCCGCCGCGCGTAGCTCGCCTCGGGGTAGTCGTAGTTCATCCCGATATTGTCCGTCGAAAACGGCCCGTGATTGTTCGTGTCCGTCTTATGATTAGGAATCGGATCGAACTTCCCAAACGTCTCCGTCCAACCCGCCGCGTAGATCCGCGCCAGCAACTCATACTGCTTCGGGTCGTAGCCCGCAGGCTGGGCAAACGGGATCCGATTCTCCGGCACATCCGTGAGACACATCCGGTAGCAATACGCCTGCACCTTGGTGTCACCCTCGCCAAATTTTCCCGGATCAGCCGCGCTCACCCGCGGCAGCACCCCGCTCTTCGGATCACCCGGCACGACGTACGGACTGACCTTTTCCTTCAAATACCCGAAGTGATGCCGGTGGTGCAGCACGCCCGTCTGCACGCCGTTGTGCTCCTCGCCGTAAAGCGCGTTCGCCTCGCGCCCGACGTGATAGCTCACGCCCGCCGCCGCCATCAGGTCGCCCTCATAGGTCGCATCGATAAACATTTTTCCCGCGTAGGTTTTCCCGCTCAGCATCGTGATCGCCACGATCCGCGCTCCGTCTTTTTTCACGCCTTTCGCTCGGTCGAGCCACTCGTCGCGCACGACGGTGATTTTGTTTTCCCGCACGAAATCTTCGAAGACCTTTTCCGCCACGCTCGGCTCAAAAATCCACATCGTGCGCTGCGCCCCATCCATCGCCGGCGTGCCTTGCCCCGTATTCCCATACTCAGATTTTTTCTGCCAACGCCACGCCGCGTCCGCGTCGTAGTGTTTCCACACGCGGTGATAAAACTCCCGCGCCAGCCCGCCGATCACCGCCTTGTTGCCCGTGTCCGTCCACCCGAGCCCGCCACTCGTCAGCCCTCCGAGATGTTTGTCTGGCCCGACGATGATCACGCTCTTGCCCATCGCCTTCGCCTGCATCGCCGCCGTCACGCCCGCTGCCGTGCCGCCGTAGACCACCACATCGTAGTCCGCCGCGCGGACGCTCGCCGCCGCTACGATCACCAACATTGCCACACACGCACGGCCACAGATTCGGGGAAGATTCATGCGCTCACGTTTAACGGACCGTTCTCACCCGTGTCCAGTGTCGGTCTGGTTACAAATGAACTTTCCCCGCATTCCCGCTCGCCCCGCGCCCCGTCTCGCCAAACCTCCGTCCATGCCGCCCCTCCTCTTCCCCCTCCCCGACGCACGCCGACTTTCCCGCCGCTCCTTCCTCGCCGGCTCCACCTCCTTCGCCGCCGCCGCGCTCCTCTCCACCCACGCCCGCGGCGCCGTCGCCACCACGCCCAAATTCTCGGCGTATCCGTTTTCCCTGGGCGTCGCGTCCGGCGATCCGCTCCCCGACGGCGTGGTCCTCTGGACCCGCCTCGCCCCCCAGCCCCTCGAAACCGCCGGCGGCATGCCGCCCGAGCCCGTCGAAGTCTCCTGGCAAATCGCCGACGATGAAGCCATGACCCGCCTCGTCCAATCCGGCACCGCCGTCGCCAATCCGTCGTGGGCGCACTCCGTCCACGTCGAGGTCAGCGGCCTCCGCCCCGAGCGTTGGTATTGGTATCGCTTCAAAGTCGGCACCGAGGTCAGCCCCACCGGCCGCACCCGCACCGCGCCCCCGGCCGACGCCCTCCCCGCGCGCCTCCGCTTCGCCTTCGCCTCCTGCCAACACTACGAAACCGGCCTCTTCACCGCCTACGACCACCTCGCCCGCGAGGACCTCGATCTCGTCGTCCATCTCGGCGACTACATTTATGAAGGCCCGGCCGCCGCCGACCGCGTGCGCCGCCACAACAGCCCCGAGATCATCCAGCTCGACGATTACCGCGCCCGCTACGCCCTCTACAAATCCGACCCCTCCCTCCAGCGCGCCCACGCCATCGCCCCGTGGATCGTCACCTGGGACGACCATGAGGTCTGCAACAACTACGCCGGTGATCACACCGGCAGCAAACGCCAGCCGCACGCCGCCTATCTCCAGCGCCGCGCCGCCGCCTACCAGGCCTACTTCGAGCACATGCCGCTCCGCCGCAGCGCCCAGCCCCACGGCCCCGACATGCTCCTGTATCGCACCCTCTCCTACGGCCGCCTCGCGCAATTCCACGTCCTCGACACCCGCCAATACCGCACCGCCCAGCCGCAAGGCGACGGCCTCAAGCCCCCGAGCCCCGTCCTCCTCGACCCCCAGGGCACCATGATGGGCGACCGCCAACGCGACTGGCTCTTCACCGGCCTCGAACGCTCCCCCGCCGCGTGGAACGTCCTCGCCCAGCAGATCATGGTCGCCCGCGTCGACAAAACCGCCGGCCCCGCCGTCGCCTACTCCATGGACCAATGGCCCGGCTACGAATTCGAACGCCGCCGCCTCCTCCGCCATTTCGCCGACAAAAAAATCAAGAACCCCGTCGTGCTCACCGGCGACATCCATTCCGATTGGGCCAACGAACTGATCGCCGACTTCGACCAGCTCGATTCAAAGAGTGTGGCCACGGAATTTGTCGGCACCTCGATCAGCTCGGGTGGCGACGGATCTGAAGCGCCCAAAGCCCGCGCCCATCTCACCGCCGAAAATCCCTTCGTTAAGTATTTCAATAGCGAGCGCGGCTACGTTCGCTGCGAGCTTACACCGCAGCAATGGCGCACCGACTACCGCACCGTCCCCTTCGTCACGAAACCCGGCGCCCCGCTCAACACCCGCGCCAGCTTCATCGTCGAGTCCGGCCGCCCCCTCCTGAACCGAGTTTGAAGTAGGGCGCGGTCTCCAGCCCTCCGATCACGGATTCCCCGCCAACCGCCCCTCGGTCCACCGCACCGGCTCCGAAAATCCCGCGAGCCGCAGCCCGCGCCGCACTTCCGGCGCGCGCATAAAATTTTTCCACACCAGACCGCTCCGTAGGTTCTCCGCCATCACCAACGTGATCCCCACATTGATGCCGATCACATCCGGCGCCACCCAGCCGGTCTGTGGATTAAACGCATCCGAAAATCCATAACGTCCCCACACGCTCGCGCCGCCGATCTCTTTCATTTTCCGCAGCGCCGTCAAACACTCGCCCGGCGCAAACGGCAGCGACCCGCCCGGCGCGCACGGCACCAACGTTCCGTCGCTCAGATCGTCCGTCCGTGACATCGGCGTGCCCCACGCGACATAGCCGCGCGCACTGTCCGACGCCGTGAGGCCCCACATGTCCCGCGACCAAAACGGATACCGCCCGCTCTGCGCCGCGCTCCATTCGCGCTGCGCCAACGTCGCTTCGACCGAATTCTGCCAGTAGTCCGCATACGCATCGCGGCGCCCCCGAAAGTCGAACCACGCGTGTGCATACTGGTGAGTGAAAAGCGGCCCGCATTGGATAAACGCGCGCCCACCGCCCATCTCCCGTCCCCTCCCACCTGTCCCCTGTCTCCCGTCCCCTGTCCTCGGCTCTCCGTCCCCTGTCACCTGTCTCCCGTCCCCTGTCCTCGGCCCTCCGTCCCCTGTCCTCGGCCCTCCGTCCCCTGTCACCTGCCTCCCGCTTCCTTCCACGCTCACCCACGGCTCCCGTCGCCACGCCTGCCACGTCTCTGCCGGCAAGGCCCCTTCCTTCGCGCCAATGCCCAGCAAATAGAGCCCCATCAACTCCGAGTAATTGTCCCAGCGGTGCACGATAAACCCACTCTCCGGCTTCCACCCATGCGAGAGCGTGCTCCCACCATCGAGCGCCCACCGCCAATCGATCCGTCCATAAATTTTGTTTACCAACTCCGTCACCTCCGCGTCGTCCAAATATTCCCGCGCCAGCAACGCCCCCTGCAAAAATAGCGCCGTGTCGATCGTCGAGGCCTCGCTCTTCCACACACGCTGCCCGTTCGTCGCATCGACGAAATGATACAACCACCCGCGCTCCTGCGCGTGCTCCGCCGCGACGAAACGCAGCGTCTGCACCACCCGCCGCCGCGCCTCACCCGCGCGCAACCACCCGCGTTGCTCCCCGATGCACCACGCCGTCAGCGCAAACCCCGTCGCCGCCACACTCGACGGCGCCCGAGTCGAGGCCCCGTTGTTCGGTGCCCGATCGCGCGTGAGCCCCGTGACCGCATCCGTGTGCTCGGTGAAAAACAACACCGCCCGCCGCTCCATTTCGTCCAGCAGCGCCGAGTTCTCCGCGCGCAACACATACCCGAGTTCAAGTCGTCCCCCCGTCGCCCCCTCTCCCACTCGCTCCGTCTCTCCCTCTTTCGAGTCCGCCCACGCCACCGTCATCCCGAAAAAACCCACCACTCCGATCACCCTCAGCAATTGTCGCCGGAAACCCCGACTCTCTCGCGGAGAGTCCCACGCGCCCTGGGGATTGGGGTTGTTGTGTGATCGCTTCATGCGAGCCACCTTGTTTCTGGTCTGATCGGCACAAAGTGCGTGGCGAGGAGAAATTTCTTAATTCCAAACTTTTCTCACTATCTGTTTACATCGCGGACATTCGGAGCTTCCCCGGCGTCCTCCCGCTCGCTTTATTTTCCCGCCGTCCCCGCTCTCTTCAACCGCGCCGTCACCCTCCCCGCGCCGCTTCGTCTTCCCCTCCCATGTCTCACCACGCCCCACGCCTTGAGGACCATTTCCTCACCCGCCGCGATTTTCTGAATCGCTGCGGCGTCGGCTTCGGTGCCCTCGGCTTCGCGGCCCTCGCCGGCCCCAATCTCTTCGCCGACTCCTCGTCCACCCCCGGCGTCCGCCCCGTCAACCTCGACAACCCTCTCGCGCCGCGCGCCCCGCATTTCCCCGCGCGCGCCAAACGCGTCATCCACATCTTTGCCAACGGCGGCCCGTCCCAAGTCGATACCTTCGACCCAAAACCATCCCTCACGAAATACCACGGCAAACCCCTCCCCCTCGACCTCAAGACCGAGCGCAAAACCGGCGCCGCCTTTCGCTCGCCCTTCGCGTTCAAAAAATACGGCCAGTCCGGCATCGAGGTCAGCGAACTTTTCCCGCACGTCGCCGCGAGCATCGACGACATCGCCGTCATCCGCTCCATGCACGCCGACGTCCCCAACCACGAGCCGTCGCTCATGTTGATGAACTGTGGCGACGCCCGCCTGCCCCGCCCCGCGCTCGGGTCGTGGGTCACCTACGGCCTCGGCTCCGAAAACCAAAATCTCCCCGGCTTCATCGCCATGTGCCCCGGCGGTTATCCCATCCAGGAATCGCAAAACTGGCAGAGCGGTTTTCTCCCCGGCATTTATCAGGGCAACTACATCAACACCGCGTTCACCGACATCGACCGCCTCATCGAACACATCCGCAACACTTCGACGACGCCGACCGAACAACGCGCCCAGCTCGACCTCCTCCAACAGCTCAACGCCCGCCACGCCGCGAAACGCCAAAACGAATCCCAGCTCGAAGCCCGCATCCAGTCCTACGAGCTCGCCTACCGCATGCAGCTGGAGGCCACCGACGCCTTCACCATCGCCCGCGAACCCGCCGCCATCCGCGAGCTCTACGGTGACACCACGCAAGGCCGCCAACTTCTCACCGCTCGCCGCCTCCTCGAAAAAGGCGTCCGCTTCGTTCAGGTCTGGCACGGCGACGGCCAGCCTTGGGACTCCCACGACGACATCGAGCTCAACCACCGCCGCCTCGCCCGCGAGAGCGACCAAGCCATCGGCGCGCTCCTGAAAGATCTCAAGCAACGCGGTATGCTCGACGACACGCTCGTGATCTGGGGCGGCGAGTTTGGCCGCACCCCCGTCGTCGAACTCCCCACCGCCGGCGCCAACGCCGGCAAGGTCAACGGCCGCGACCACAATCACCACGGCTTCACGATGTGGCTGGCCGGCGGCGGCGTGAAACGTGGCTACGTCCACGGTGCCACCGACGAATTTGGTTTCAAAGCCGTCGAAAAACCCGTCCACGTCCACGACCTCCACGCGACGATTTTGGCCCTCCTCGGTTTCGACCACGAGAAACTCACCTACCGCCACGCCGGCCGCGATTTCCGCCTCACCGACGTCCACGGCAAAGTCGTCCGCGACCTCATCGCATGACTCCGCCCCCTTCCCCCGTAGCCGCAAGCGCCAGCGAGTGGTCCCCGCATCTCGATCGCGTAGCCGCGAGCGCCAGCGAGTGGTCCGCCCGGGTTTCCGATTCTCCACGTGGCACGGGCGTCTCGCCCGTACTTTCCGCGTTTAATCCTCCGCCCTGCACCGCCCGCGCGCCTCTAGGCGCCTTTCGACATCCGATCGCCCTCCGCTTTTTTGCGCCTTTTTGCGGCCAAAAATTTCGACCCTTCGGTTTCTTGCTCCTCCTCGCATCGCTCGCCTGCCTGACCAGCCACGCCGCCCCGCCCGCCGCCGCCCTCCCACACGAACAAATCGAGTTCTTCGAAACCACCATCCGCCCCATTCTCGTCGAGTCCTGTTACAAATGTCACAGCGAGGTCGAAGGAAAATCCAAAGGCAGCCTCACCCTCGACACCCGTGACGCCCTGCTCAAAGGCGGCGCGACCGGTCCCGCCCTCGTCGCCGGCGATCCCGACAAAAGCCTCCTGATCCAAGCCGTCCGCTACGCCGACGAAGACCTGCAAATGCCGCCGCTCAAAGACGGCCAGGGCGGCAAACTCTCCCCCGAAAAAATTGCCGCCCTCGAAACCTGGATACGCCTCGGCGCTCCCGATCCCCGCACCGGCCCCGTCACACCCGCCGCCCTCGACATGGCCCGCGCCCGCCAACACTGGGCCTTCCAACCCCTCCCCAAAATCCCAGACCCGAGCCCCCAAATCCCAGACCCCAAATCCCAGACCCCACCTCTCGTCGACTCCCTCGTCCTCCCCAAACTCACCGCCGCGCGCCTCACCCCCGCTCCCGCCGCCGATCCCCGCACCCTCCTCCGCCGTATCACCTACGACCTCACGGGCCTTCCACCCACCTCCGAAGAGATGGAGTCCTTCCTCCGTGAGTTTCCCTCCGTCTCCCCCTCTCCCACTCTCTCCATCTCTCCCTCTTCCGCCCCGGACCCCGCCTACGCCCGCGCCATCGACCGCCTCCTCGCCTCCCCCCGCTACGGCGAACGCTGGGGCCGCTTCTGGCTCGACGTCGCCCGCTACGCCGACACGCAAGGCTATCTCGTCGGCAACGCCGAACGCCGCTTCGCCTTCTCGCACACCTACCGCGACTACGTCATCCGCGCCTTCAACACCGATCTCCCTTTCGACCGCTTCATCGTCGAACAGCTCGCCGCCGACCAACTCCCGCTCGGCGACGATCAATCCGCTCTCGCCGCGATGGGCTTCCTCACCCTCGGCCGCCGTTTTCTCGGCAAGCAGGACGACATCATCGACGACCGCATCGACGTCGTCACCCGCGGCCTCCTCGGCCTCACCGTCGCCTGCGCCCGCTGCCACGATCACAAATTCGACCCCATTCCCACCCGCGACTACTACGCGCTCCACGGCATGTTCGCCTCCTCCGAAGAACCCACCGAAAAACCCCTCCTCGCCAAACTCGACGACACCGCCCCCGCCTACCGCGAATTCCTCCGCAAACGCGCCGAACTCGCCGCCGCCATCGAGGCCAAGAAACACGAACTCGTGGACACCTTTCTCGCCGACCAACGCAAGAAAACGGGCGACTATTTGCTCGGCGCCCACGACGCCGCCACACTCGCTCCCGACGAAAAGTTCGACCTCTTCGCCGGCACGCGAAAATTGAATCCTGAAATCCTGAAGCGCTGGCAAAAATACCTCGCCGACCACGCCGCGAGCCCCGGCCCGATCCTCGCCCCCTGGTTCGCCTTCCTCGCCGGTAGCGCGAGGCTTCAGCCCGCGTCCCTCGACACACCCGACCCCCTCAAACCTTCCTCCTCCCCCGACGGCCCCACCGCTCCGAGCGCCACCCCGCCCGACCTCCTCGCCCACCTCGCCCCTCCCCACACCTCCACCGACGCTCCGTTCGTCGCCCCCGAAAACGCCCACCCCGCGCTCCTCGCCGCCCTCCGCGAAAAACCACCCGCTTCCCTCGCCGACCTCGCGACCCTCTACAACCGCGTCTTCACCGCCGCCGAAAAATCCCGTGGCACGGGCGTCCCGACCGTGATTTCCGCCTCTCCCATCGAAAATCCAAAATCGGAAATCGAAAATTTCTCCGCCGCCCCCGCCGCCACTGAGAAAACTGTGGGGCAGGCTTTACGCCTGCTATCCCCCGCTCCTGCGGATCTCTCCTACGAAGCCGCCGCAAAAATCATCAAGCGCCAGCTCGACGACAAAACCTCCGCTCTCCGCCGCGAGGTCGAGGCCCTCAACTGGACCGAACCCGGCGCCCCGCTCCGCGCCATGGCCCTCGTCGATAAAAAATCTCCCCAAAACTCCCCCATCTATCTCCGCGGCAACCCCGCCCACAAAGGCCCCGAAGCCCCCCGCCGCTTCCTCGAAGTCCTCTCTCCCCCCGACGTTCAGCGCTCAACTCTCAGCGCTCAACGTCCGTCACCCACATCCAGCGGCCGCCTCGAACTCGCCCAGGCCATCACCGGCACCGCCGCACCCCTCACCGCCCGCGTCATCGTGAATCGCGTCTGGGGCTGGCACTTCGGCCAAGCCCTCGTGCGCACCCCCAGCGACTTCGGCGTCCGCACCGAATCTCCCGTGCAACGCGACCTCCTCGACGCCCTCGCCGCGCAATTCGTCGCCGACGGCTGGTCCCTCAAAAAACTTCACCGCACGATCCTCCTCTCCGCCACCTACCGCCAATCCTCCCTCGCCTCGTCCGCCACGCTCGCCGCCGATCCCGACAACCAACTTCTCTCCCGCTTCAACCGCCGCCGCCTCGAATTCGAAGCCCTCCGCGACACCCTCCTCGTCGCTTCAGGCCAACTCGATCTCACTCCCGGCGGTCTCCCTGACGATCTCATCAAAGAGCCCTTCACCCACCGCCGCACCGTCTACGGTTTCATCGACCGCCAAAATCTCCCCGGCCTGTTCCGCACCTTCGATTTCCCCAGCCCCGACACCAGCAGCGCCCAACGCTTCGCCACCACCGTTCCGCAACAATCCCTCTTCCTCCTCAACAGCCCCTTCGCCCAAGCCCAAGCCCGCGCTCTCGCCACCCGCTCCGAACTCACCTCTGCCCCCACCGACCCCGAAAAAATCCGCGCCCTCTACACGACCCTCTTCCAACGCCCCCCGGACGCCGACGAACTCGCCCTCGCCCAAACCTTCCTCACCACCACCGCCTCCGGCTCCACCGCTACTTCCGGCTCTCAACTCTCAGCTCTCAACTCTCAGCTCCTTCCCGCCCCTTCAACCTCCCACTTAACACTTTCCACTGGCGCGGCGCTAGCAGGCGCCGCGTCACCGGGCTGGCACTACGGCTACGGCGCCTTCGACCCCGCCACCCAGCGCACCAGCAATTTCACGCCGCTCACCCACCGAACCTTCGGCACCGGCAAACAAAAAGACCAAGCCACCCGCCTCGCTGCCACCGCCGCCTTCCCCGACCCCACCTTCGGCCACCTCTCCCTCACGCCCACGGGTGGACACCCCGGCAACAGCCCGGCCCACGCCGCCATCCTCCGCTGGATCGCCCCCGCCACCGGCATTGTGCAAATCAAAGCCACCCTCGCCCATCCCACGGCCCAAGGCGACGGCCTCCACGCCCGTATCGTCTCCAGCCGCACGGGCTCCCTCGGCGAGTGGCCGGTGCACAATTCCAAAGCCGAAACCAAATTCGCCGACCTCCGCGTGACCGCTGGCGAGACGCTCGACTTCCTCGTCGCCCCCAGCGCCAATCCCACCTCCGACGGCTACACGTGGTCCCCCAAAATCCAGTTCATGTCGAACCCCGACGCCCCCTCCCGCACCTGGGACGCCCAACGCGACTTCGGCACCGTCGAAAAGCCCGCGATCCCTCTCCCCCCGCTCGCCGCCCTCGCCCAAGTCCTCCTCCTCTCCAACGAACTCGCCTTCGTGGATTGAACCGCCGCTCGCTCGCTTAACGCGACACCGACTCGCTTCCGCTTCCCTGCACGCTGAAAGGCACCGGATTCACTTACTGGCAGGACGGCGAAATGTGGCTCGGTCACTTGGACGAATTTTCTAACTACGTCACGCAAGGCACGTCCCCTGAAGACATGAAAGCCCATCTCGACGATCTCTACGCCGAGCTTAGCTCGGGAGCAATTCCTGTCGGCTCGCCCACAAGTTGTCCGGTTCGGACAGCTTGTGCTTCAATCCGGGGGCGGACGACTAACGCTTCCTAATTCGGGTAGTTGATCGATCCGAAAGAACCGAAATCTGCTGTGCCAGAAAAGGGGGCCTTTTCGGGATGCCCACCCACTCCGTAGTTCCGTCTTCCGCTGACGCATTTCTAAATCGGTG
>CAMBVX010000067.1 GCA_945871085.1 Opitutus sp. GAS368
GTCCTTGGTCCTTCCGCGCGCAGCGCGGCCGTCTTCCGCACCATCCGCGCCATCGACTCCTCCGCATTGAGCGCCGTCACCCGCGCGACCTCAACCCAAGCCAGATCCTTCGACTCACTCGAAATCACCAGCGCCTCCGTCGGGTCCGCTTCAATCACAAAACGCAGATCGTAGTGATCGTGCCCCGGCTCCGTTTTCCGCGCCGGAATCCAATGCCGGTCGACGTCGAAAATCTCCGCGCTCACCGCACGCACATGCACGAGCCCGCTCTCTTCCCGCGCCTCGCGCAGCGCCACCCCCAACAAGTCCTCCTCCCCATCCGCGTGCCCGCCCAGCTGCAGCCACTTCCCCAATTTCCGGTGATGCGTCAGCAACGTCCGCGTCCGATCCGGACTCACGATCCACGCCGATCCCGTCAAATGGCCCGGCACGCACTCCCGCCGCAAACACCCCACCTCGGTCTCCGCAAACGCGATCGTCGCCGCCACCATTTCCTTCTCGTGCGCATCGAGCACTCGCACGCCATGTTTCCTCAGCAAACTCAAAACCGCGTTTCGGTGCATAAATTCTCCGTGCTTTTCTTTCTCAGTTTTCCGTGTGTTCCGTGTCTTCCGTGGGCCACTCCTCTGTCTTCCTTTTCCCACCCTCACCGCGTCTCAAACCACTTCGGCTCCGCCTGCACGCCCGTCGACGCCTCGATCTGCGCGAACACGTCCGGCACCGTCGCTGCCGTGCGATAGAGTTCCATATTCGACGGCTTAAAAAATTTCTCCGCGAGCATCCGCTCAAACAACCGCACGAGATCGTCGTAGAACCCGTCCTGATTCAAGAACACGCAGGGCTTCTTCACGATATCGAGCTGCCGCAACGTCAGGATTTCCATGATCTCCTCCAGCGTGCCCCAGCCACCCGGCAACGTCACAAACGCATCCGCCCGCGCCTCCATCAGGAGCTTCCGCTCCCGCATCGTCACCACGCTGATGAGTTCATCCGCCTCATCGAACGCGAGCTCTCGGACCTTCATAAATTCCGGAATCACGCCGACGACCTTCCCTCCCTTTTCCTTCACCGCCCGCGCCACCGCGCCCATCAGCCCCGTCTTCCCTCCGCCGTAGACCAACCCCCAGCCGCGCGCCACCAACTCATGCCCGAGTTCCGTCGCCGCCGCATAATACTTCGGATCGAGCCGATCGCTGGAGGAACAGTAAACGCAAAGCAGTTTGGGCATGGTTTGGTGAACCACGGATGAACACAGATGGACACGGATAGAAGCATAGAATCGCCTTCCTCTGCCTTAATCCGTGTTTATCCGTGTTCATCCGTGGTTAAACCTCTTCCTTCCTACCTCGGCCGCCTCGCCCCCTCTCCTACGGGCCATCTCCACCTCGGCCACGCCCGCACTTTCTGGCTCGCCGCCGAACGCGCCCGTGCCGCCGGCGGCGACCTGCTCCTGCGCAACGACGACCTCGACGCTCTCCGCTTTCGCCTGGATTTCGTCGCCGCCATGCTCACGGACCTCCACTGGCTCGGCTTCAATTGGCGTGAGCCCGTCATCACGCAAAGCGCCCGAATGCCCCGCTACCGCGCCGCCCTCGCCGCCCTCCACGCCGCCGGCCTCATCTTTCCCTGCACGCGCACGCGCCGCGACGTCCTCGAAGCAATCTCTGCCCCGCACGAATCCGCCGCGCCGCCCACCCCCGACGACGAACCCATCTACCCACCTCCGTTCCGCCCGCCCGCCGCTGCCCCGCTCCCACCCCTCGGCTCCCCCATCACCACCAACTGGCGCTTCCGCGTCCCCGACGGCGAAGAAATCTTTTTCGACGACGCCCGCTGCGGCCCGCAACGTGCCACAGCCGGCCGCGACTTCGGCGACTTCCTCGTCTGGCGCAAAGACGACGCCCCCAGCTACCAGCTCTCCTGCGCCGTCGACGACGCCGAGCTCGGCATCACCGAAGTCGTCCGCGGCGCTGATCTCATCCGCTCGACGTTTCGCCAACTTCTCCTGATCCGCGCCCTCGGCCATGTCGCCCCCGCCTACTACCATGCCCCGCTCATGCTCGACGACCACGGCGAGCGCCTCGCCAAACGCCACGACGCCCTCTCCCTCCGCACCCTCCGTGCTCAGGGCGTGACACCCACCGAGCTCATCGCCCAATTCCGCTCCCTTGATTCCACCGCGTAACCTCCAATCGTCCGTCACTTCCTCACTCCGTTCTCTGCGCCTCCGTGTCTCCGTGGTAAAAATCAATCCTCGTCCCCCGGTTTTATCCGTGTTCATCCGCGCCATCCGTGGTTAAAAATCTCCCCGCTGCCATGCCCGCTCCCAAAATCGGCGTCCTCAACATCTCCGACCGCGCCAGCGCCGGCATCTACTCCGACGAACCCGGCCAAGCCTGTCTCGCCCTCCTCCGCGAGTGGCTCACCACGCCCTTCGACGCCGACTACAAAATCATCCCCGACGAACGCGCCGTCATCGAAGCCGAACTCCGCCGCATGGCCGACGAGTCCGGCTGTTGTCTCATCGTCACCACCGGTGGCACCGGCCCCGCGCCCCGCGACGTCACGACCGAGGCGACCCTCGCCGTCATCGAAAAAGAACTACCCGGCTTCGGCGAACTCATGCGCGCCACCTCCCTCCGCTACGTCCCCACCGCAATCCTTTCTCGCCAGACCGCCGGCACCCGCGGCCGTACCCTCATCGTCAATCTCCCCGGTCGCCCCAAAGCCATCCGCGAAAACCTCGAAGCCGTTTTCCCCGCGATCCCCTACTGCCTCGACCTCATCGGCGGTCCGCGCCTCGAAACCAACGAGTCGACGATGAAGGCCTTCCGCCCAAAATAGCGGGGTGCGCGGGCCGCCCGCCCGCAATGGTTTGAGGTCGAGCGGCCGACCGCGCTCCCCATGGCATCCCCCGCACTCCCGTCCGCTTTGGTAAATTTCCATTCCAAATGGCCCCACGCCAAGGACGCCGAGGTCGCCACGAAAAACACCTCGGCACCCGGCGCCTCTGCGCCCTTGGCCACCTTGGCCTGGGGCGGTTTTTCGACCTTACGGATGGCGCGCTACCGCCCCCGCGGATTCATCCACTCCGCCGGCAACACCGACTCCGGTCCGATGATATACACGCGGTAGTAGAGCCAAAAAATTACCAACCCCAGCATCAGCAAAAAGAACAGCTCACCCCATCCACCCCAACTCTGGCGACTGCTGCGCTGCATCCAACTCACCAGCAATCCGATCGCCGGCGCCACGATAAAACCCACCAGCGATCCCCCGAAGATCACCATCCCCATGATCGCCAGGGTGCGCAGCAGCCCATCATCGATCAGCTTGGCCTTGTAGCTCACCAGCTCGACGCAGAGATTGAGCAACAACAGACAGCACGGGAGCACGTAGTAATTGCGGACGACAATTTGATTTTTCACGACGTAAGTTGACTCTCCTCCAAACCTCCACCCACTCAATCTCTTCTTCGGTTCCACCGATTTTTCCCGCAACCTCCACCCGCTCCCGTCGCCTTGTCCATGATCAACTATTCCGCTCCCGACCTCACCGAACACCCGCCGCGCAGCCTGCGCGTCCGCCTCGGCGGCTACGTCCACCTCGCCCGCCTCCTCGACAAGGCCCGCGCCGTCCTCGCCGGCAAAGGCGGCGACTACCACTACAACTGCCCGCTCGACAAACTGTTCTTCGCCTTCACCGGCATCACGGAGGACGTCATGCTCGCGGAAATCAAAACCGGCAAAACCGATCTCCAAATTGTGGCTTGGGTCAACGAGCGCGCCAAACGCCTGCCGCACGAAATCGTCGCTTGGTCCGCTTGGGCGGAGCAAGTCGGCCCCGGCAGCGCCGAGGGCCACGAGTGGCTCGCCAGTGTGATCAAGGGCAACAAATCCGAGCGTGACGACCTCCGCTCCTTCGCCGATCTCCTCGATTTCGACGACTACCACAGCTACGGCGGCAAAGCGTGATGAAGTAGGGCCGGGTCTCTGACCCGCCCTGAAAACCCTTCGCAGCCCACGGGGCCGGTCTCCGACCGGCCCTTTTTTGCGTCCCGTGCGCACTCAACGAGGGCGGGGCGGAGACCACTAAGCGTTAAGTTAAGAACGCAAGCGTCGCTGCTTGTCATTGCGAAGGAGGCTTGCCGATTGCGGCAATCCATCGGTGAACGCTCGGTGGATTGCCGCAGTCGCATAGGCTCCTTCGCAATGACAAACACCCTGCCACGGCGTTGGGTTAACGCCTACGGATCACTGCCCCGCCCTCCTCTACCCCGATCACAGCTCGGTATACTTCTCCGACCGCCCCTTCGCCTTTTCCACCGGATATTTTTCCGCGTTCGCAATCATCTTGGCCTCGATCGACGCCGCGACATCGAGCCCCGTCGCATTTGCGAACTCCAGTGCGTAAACCACGACGTCCGCCAGCTCATCCGCGATTTTCTGGCGCTTGACCGCATCTTGCGCGATGGCCTTCGACGCCTCCGGCGTCGCCCAGAGAAAATGCTCCATCAACTCGCCCGCCTCGGCCGCGAGGGCCATGCTGAGATTTTTCGGTGAGTGAAACTGTTCCCAATCCCGCTCGCGCACGAAGGCGAGCACGCGGGTTTTCAGTTCGGCGACAGTGGTGGTGGAATCGGTGAGCGCAGCCATGGCGGACCATGCGAAGCAGCCCAGCGTCACGCAATCTTCACCATTACAAAATAATTTCCACTTGGCACACCGGCTGCATTATCAATCGTGAACATCGTTCCAATGACCGCGTCCCTTCAACATCCTCGCAGCTCTGCTGGCACTTCGTTCCCGAAGGCCCAGCAACCGTGCTGCGTCGCGATGCGACCGGTTGTCATTTCCACTTGGAACCAACCATCCGCCGCGGGCTTCACCCACTAAACCATCCGATTCGACGGAATGCGTTTAGTCCCGAAGCCCGGAGGCCCCCCGCCCCCGAGGAAGACGCACCCGTTTTCATTTTCCTCCCATGCACACGATCATCCACCCCCTGATTCCCACCACTCGCAGCCAAGCCGCGGAGCCGACATCTCACGTCGCATTCCGTCTGCCCAACTACGACTGCCAGGAACACTCCGACACGATCACCCTCGTCGTCTACGTGCCAGGTGTCGACGCCGCCGGCGTCGAAATCGAAGCCCGCGGCTCCGACCTGACTGTGACGGCGAAAAAGTCCCACTTCGTGCGCGTCAACTGGCCGTCACTCCACCTCGAGGCCGCCCAGCGCGACTATCAACTCCGCCTGCGCCTCGGCTCCGGTTTCGACTACACCGCGATGCAGGCCGAGATTCATCACGGCGTTCTCAGCATCACTTTGCCCAAACGCCTCACCGCCACGGCCGCGAACTCGCCCCGTCAACGTCGCGTCGCCGCGTAACCCTCCTTTCGCCCGACAGTGGCGGATCGCCTGAGCGGCGGAAGCAGGCAACGACTCCCGCGCCTCATTGCCACCGCCACCGCCGGGCAAAATTCACTTCGCGTGCAACCGCGAAAATAAAAAAGGCCGCACCCCCCAAAGGGTGCGGCCGGAATTTTTGTCGGGCCGGCGCTCGTCGCCGTACCGCCTCCTCTCATCAGCTGCCGGACTTTTCCGCCTCGGCGAGCGTGATGGTCCGGTAACCGCCGATGGACTTGAAATACAGCAACAGGCCCAAGTAGATCAGCGCCATTACGGCCGGAATATAGGAATCCGCCTTCAGCGTCGCGCGATCACCCGCTTGGTCGGCGGCGATGATGGCCTTGTGCGCCACAGTCTTCTCCTTGGCCTCTTTGGCTTCAGCGAGTTTCTTGCCGTCGATCGGCACCGCTTCAAAGACTCCGAGGAATTTGGAAGGAGCCCCGGCTTTCACCTCGGCATACACGGCGGGACTCGAACCTTGGAGCGCCTCGGCCGCATATTTGTCTTTACCGAAACCGAGTCCGGGACCGCCGATCAGGCCCGCCGACAACATGCCGACGCCGCCCATGATCGAGATGGCCACGGCACCGGTGCGGGGAAAGCGATCAGACGCAACGGCCAACATCGTCGGCCAGAAAAACGTCTTGCCAATGGCGTAGATCGTGAGGGCGACGAATGCCATCCCCACGGTTTGCACGCCGCTCGTCATTTGCAGGCCAACACAGGCCAAAACGGAGCAGACCAACAACAGCGCCACCGGCGAAAGACCGAGCTTGGTCTCGATAAAGTGAGCGCAGAAGCGGAGGCTGAACATCACCGTCGAGGTCCAGATTAGCAGCCATTTGCCCTGCTCGGACGAAAACATATTGCCGGTGATATTCGCGATCCAACCATCGGTCCCCAGCTCGACCGCGCCCACGAGGGCGTGAGTGACGAAGAGCACGAAGAGCACGACCGATCCGAGGGAAAATTTCGTCAGCACGCCGACGCCGATCAACAAGGCGAAGCCGACACCATAGCCGACCGCCGGCGGGAAGCTCGCCATACCGAACAGCGAAGCCAGCGGACCAGAAACAAACATGCTCAGGAGATAGCACGCGACGGCGGCCCCGATCAGGCCGACATCCTTCAACATCTCACCCAAGTTCGCACCTTTTTGCGACGCTTCGGATTTCGGCATGTGCTGGCCGAGGAACATCAGACCGTAAATCACCGTCGGCACGAGGTAGAGGGCGAGTTGCACCTTCCAGTGGACGTTCATCTTGTCGTCCAACACCCAGCCGACTGCCGCACCCGCCACGATGCCCGCGGGCCAACTGGCGTGAAGAATGTTCAGGAAATGCGTGCGGTTCTTCGGGAACAGCGTCGCTACGAGCGGATTCGCGACGGCTTCGAGCGTCCCGTTGGCAAAGGCAAAAATGAACATGCCGATGGTCAGCATCTGATACGCGTTAGCCGGCGTGTTCGCCATGAACGTGACCACGGCCGAAAGCACGTGCAGCGCAAACGCCGCGATCACCAGCTTACTGTAGCCGATTTTGTCGCAGATGACTCCACCGATGATAATGCCGAAGCAAAACCCGGTGAAGCCGGCCCCACCGATGGCACCCAGTTGCGTGGCGGTGAAGCCAAACTCGGAGCCCCAGTTGTCGAAGATACCGCCGCGGATGCCGAAGCCCATTCCGGCGGCGAAGATGGCCATAAAGCCTGCCCAAAGGAGGCGTTTGGCGTTGGGCGCGATGCCCTCATTGCTGACTTGTGCATTACTCATAGCTGTGGATTAACGTGGGTTGATGTTGGGGAGAAAATCGCTCTACGCCCTCCGCATGACACGAGCGACCGCTCGCGAAAACGAGCGATCCAAGCCGGTTGGCGGGGTGCGTTGCAGAGGGGTTAAAGGCAATCGTCGGCGAAGTTGAGCGGCGCGCACGCGCTCGGCAAGGGCGCAGTTTGGCAGATAATTGCAACGCGTGTCGTAGATTTCCCTCAATCGCTCGGGCGCTTGTGCCGATGCGTCCTCCAGTTCTCACCGCAAACCCACCCAACCCCTCCCCGATGAATCTCCCTTTTCATCTTTTCCGCCTCCCGCCCGCGCCGCCCCAGCACGCCAGCGAGACCGTCCAAATCGCCACCACCGCCGATGTGACTTGGAACCGACCCGTCTTCCGCGCCCCCGCCCTCCCTCCCCGGCAACCGTTCAGCGGCGATCTCCCGTTCTTCGTAGATTTCCGGGCCAAAGATCGCCGCGCGCGCAAATCCGCCTGACGAAGTATTTTCCCGTAGAAAATCTCGGCACTTCTTCGTTTCTCCGCTGTCAAATGCCGCACGATGCGCCCCACCGTTCCCTTCGTCCGTCCGGCGATCACCCCCGAGCCTCCGGCTCTGGTGACGGTGATTTCGCGCGCAGACGTCATCTGGAACCAACCCGACCGGCACTGCTTCAGGGCCCCGCCGCTCCACGTGCGCCCACCCTTGAACGACGTCGCCGACCTCGCGACCGAACGGCGCCGCGAGTGGTATGCCTTCTGATTAATCGCTCCCACGGGGCCGGTCGCACGACCGGCCTTCGTTTTTTCCACGCTTGGCGCAGTGCACGCCTTCGGTTTCAGAGTGTTCTGCCCCGATGTCGCTGACCCCGTCTCAACTCACCGCCCTTCGCGCCCTCCTCGACCGCGTTATACCGGCGGACGATTTCCCCGGGGCCTTGGCCGCCGGCACCGACAACTACGTGCTCCGGCAGTTGGCCACCGACTGCGCCGAGGAAGCGAGCTTTCTCCTCCTCGGCTTAACCCAACTCGACGCCGAGGCCCTCGCCCGCCACGGCCCCGACCAGACGTTCGCGACCCTCCTCTCGCCGCAACAAGACGCGCTGCTCGCCGACCTCGCAGCCGCGCGGCCCGCCACCGCGTGGCCAGCCCCTCGGGCTGCCTCCACCTGGTTCCACCGCCTCGTCGACCTCGCCCAGGAGGGCTTCTACGCCGATCCCGCTAACGGCGGCAACCACGACGCAGCTTCATGGCGGATGCTTGGATACGAACCCGGCACCACTCCAAAACCCACCGCGCCATGACGACCCACCACGATGTCATCATCGTCGGGGCCGGTCTCGCGGGCGGCATCCTCGCCGGTGTGCTCGCCGAGGGCGGGCGCAGCGTGCTCCTCCTCGAACGCGGCCGGGCCCTCGCCTACTCCGAAATTCCCGGCGACCACCTCCGCAACCATCGCCTTTCACTCTACGGCGACAACACCACGCCCGAATCGCACGGCCACCCGCGCGTCTTCGTCGATCCCGCGGGCGGCGAACACTCCGTTCTCCCGCACGATTCACGTTATCAACTCAACGCCTTCACCGTCGGCGGCGGCGCCCGCGTTTGGGGCATGCAGGCGTGGCGCTTCCATCCCGACGATTTTCGTATGGCGACGCGCTACGGCGTGCCCGCCGGCAGCTCGCTCGCCGACTGGCCGATTGGCTACGCCGACCTCGAACCCTTCTACGAGCGCGCCGAGCACGAGATTGGCGTCGCCGGCGATCACAGCGGGACCACTCACGCCCCGCGCACACGCGATTTCCCTCTCCCACCGGTCTCACGTTCACCCTCGGCCGAGTGGCTCGCCCGCGGGGCCGATCGACTCGGCTGGCGCACCGTGACTCCCCCGCTCGCCGTCAACACGCGCCCCTACCAAAGCCGGGGCGCCTGTATCCAGTGCGCCCAGTGTATTGGCTTCGCGTGCCCCACCGACGCAAAAAACGGCTCCCACAACACCCTCCTCCCCCGCGCCCTCGCCACCGGCCGGTGCACCCTCGTCACCCGCGCCCACGCCAGCCGGGTTCTCACCGACACCACCGGCCGCGCCGTCGGCGTCGAATATTTCGCCCCCACCACGGTCGACTCCGCCACCGTCGAGCGCCGCACGGCTCACGCCCACACGGTGATTGTCTCCAGCGGGGCCATCGAATCCGCCCGTTTGCTCCAACTTTCTGCGTCTCCACTTCAGCCCCACGGCCTCGGCAACCACAGCGACCACCTCGGCCGCCACGTCCAAGGCCACGACTACCCGATCGCCTACGGTTTGCTCCCGCCCGACGTTGAGCAGTCCTTCCTCGGCCCCGGCGTCTCCGTCGCCACCACTCATTTTAATCACGGCAACCCCGGCGTCATCGGCGGGGCGATGCTCGCCAACGATTTTGTAAAACTCCCGCTCATCTTTTGGCGGCAATCGTTGCCGCCGGACACTCCCCGCTGGGGCCTCGCCAACAAACGCGCCATGCGCGACGACTTCCGCCGCGGCATCGATGTGCGCGGCCCCGTGCAGGAAATCCCCTCGCCCGCTTCCCGCGTCACGCTCGACCCCTCCGTGCGCGACACGTTTGGCCTTCCCGTCGCCCGCCTCAGTGGCACGACCCACCCCGAAACCGTCCGCACCGCCGCGTTCATGCGCGCACGCGCCGAGGAGTGGCTGCGCGCCAGCGGCGCCGATCGTATCTGGAGCTGGCCTGGGGAAAAAAAGTTTAGCGCCGGCCAACATCAAGCGGGCACGTGCCGGATGAGCGCCGATCCCCGCGATGGCGTGACCGATCCGTTCGGTCGCGTGCACGGTCACGACAATCTCTTTGTGTGCGACGGCTCGCTCCACGTCACCAACGGCGGTTTCAACCCTGCGCTCACCATCATGGCGCTCGCCTTCCGCACCGCCGAACACATCCTCGCCGACCAGTGAACGACCGCTCCGGCCCGCGCGCGCCCGCGCCTTCCACCGAGACACCCCTCGATCTCAAGGTTCGCGTCGAGCTCGTGCGCACCGCCTACGATGACTCGCTTTACGGCGCGCCTTTTGCGGCGCTCGTCGCGGTCGTCTTCGGGTCTGCGATGCTCGATGCCACTCCCGCCCGCACGGTCTGGATTTGGATGGCGGTCGCCGTGTCGTGCAACGTCCTGCGTTTGGTGATGCGGTGGCTTTTTTTGCGGAGGGCCGGCCAGTCGTGGAAATCAGTTTTTGGTCCAAAAGCTTCGCCGTGGTCAGCGGCCTCACCGGACTCAGCTGGGGTATCGGCGCGTGGATTTTCTTTTCCGGCGGCCAACCGATTAACCAACTCCTCACCGTGCTCGTGCTGGCCGGTCTCACCACCGGTGCCGCTCGACTGCTCGTGCCTAACCTCGCGGCCAATCTCGCCTATTTTTATGCTTCCATCATCCCGTTGATGCTGGCGTTTTTTCCCGACCCCAATCTGCGGAGCGGCGCGCTCGCCGCCATATGTGTTTTTTATCTCGGCTACATGACCTTCGCCGCGCGCCAGCAGCTCCACACCCTGAAGCGCTCGATCCGCCTCGGCTACGAAAACGCGGCCCTCGTCGATTCGCTCAGCGCCGCCAAAAACAGCGCCGATCAACTCAACCAAGGCCTCTCCGCCGAGATCGCCCGCCGCGAAGTCGTCGAATCCGAACTCCGCGCGGCCAGCGAGCGCACCCTTTCCGCCAGCCGCGCCAAGAGCGAATTTCTCGCGACGATGAGTCACAAGATTCGCATCCCCATGAACGGCATCCTCGGCATGCTGCGCATCGTGCACGATACGCCCTGGCACCCGCGCAACGCGAGCAAATCGACACCGCCGCGAATTCGGCCGACACGCTCTTCGATCTCATCAACGCCATCCTCGACTTCTCCAAAATCGAGGCCAGATGCTTGGAGCTCGAACGCATCGCGTTCGACCCCGCGGCCTCCCTTCGCACCGTCGTCGAATTGTTGCGCCCCCGCACCGCGGCCAAGGGCCTCACCTTCGCAGCCGAGTTCGACCCCCACTTGCCGCCCGCCCTGCGGGGCGATCCCACCCGCCTCCGTCAAGTGCTCTTCAATCTCCTCGGCAATGCCATCAAGTTCACCGATCAGGGCTCCGTCACGCTTCGCCTGGCCTGCGCGGAGCACACCCCTGCGCACGCCGCTGTCACGTTCTCTGTGGTCGACACCGGCATCGGGCTCGATCCCGAGTCGGCCGCGCGCTTGTTCAGTGCGTTCACGCAGGCCGACAGCTCGATGAGCCGCCGCTTCGGAGGCACCGGCCTCGGTCTCGCCATCTTCCAAAAGCTCGTCGAAGCCATGGGTGGAAAAATCACGGTGCAAAGTGCACCCGGCCACGGCTCCACCTTTGCCTTCACGCTGCGCCTCCCCCGCGCCAGCGTGGAAGACACCCACCGCCTCACCACGTCCGCTCCCGCCACACGCTTCGCCCCACCGGTCCTGCTGGGTCGCGTCCTCGTCGTCGAAGACGATCAGGTCAACCAACGTGTCATCGGTCATTTTTTGAAACAGATGGGACTTGAGACCGTTCTCGTGGAAGATGGCTACGAAGCGGTCCAGACCGCAACCACCGCCCCGCGGGACGCGATTTTGATGGATTGCCAACTGCCCGGCCTCGACGGGCTCGAAGCCACCCGCCGCATCCGCGCCAAACTTCCCGGCCACCCTTTGCCCATCATTGCACTCACCGCCAACGCCAGCACGCAAGACCGCGACGCGTGCCTGGCCGCCGGGATGGACGATTATCTCACCAAACCCGTCCGCCCTGAACTCCTCGCCGCCACCCTCCAAAAATGGCTCGGCTCCCCGCCCCACTCGCCCGCACCCCGCCCGAGCGGAACGCCCCACCCGTGAGCTCCGCGCTCGCCAAACGTCCACCCCGCCTCCACCCTCAGTCTTTTCGAATTTCTACCGTCTAATATTATGTCCGCCGTCGCCCAGCCTGAAAAAAATGCCGCGAGCCCGGTGCCGCCCACTACGCCCGCTCCCCTGGCCCACTCCGTTCGCCCCAGCACCGACCCCGTCGAAATCAAGACCCGCGTCGAGCTCGTCCGCATGGCCTTCACCGCCCTCAAGCGCGGCACCGTGGCCTCGATCAGTGTTGCGCTCGGCTTTGCGATTGCGGCCTCGACGATCACCGGCTCTGTGCTCGTTTGGTGGTGGCTCGGTTTTATGGCGCTCGTCGCCGGCTATCGACTCTGGCTCGCGGCCGCGTTTGACCGGGCCAACCCCGGCCCCGACGAGTCACCCCGGTGGGCGCTGCGCTTCGTCGTGGCAACCGTGACCGCGGGGGCTGCCTGGGGCGGCACGGCCATCATGTTTCCGTTTATCAACCGGACCGGCCCTTACATTGTACTCCACGTGCTGCTCTTGGCCGGGATCAGCGCCGGATCATCCCGCCTCCTCCTGCCCATGCGCAAGGGCAGTGTCGCTTTTCTGGTCGCGCTCATGACCCCCGTGGCCCTCAATTTTATTTACCCGGGCGACCTGCTCGGGATTACCCTCGGCATCGGCGTCGGCCTTTACGTTTGGTTTATGGCGTCCGCCAACCTGCACTACCACCGCACGCTCTCTGACGCGCTCGTAATGCGTTTTGAACGCGAGGCACACGCCGATGCCCTCACGGCCGAAAATAATCGCCGCGAAGCGCGCGAAACTGAACTCGACGAAGCGCGCGCCAAAGCCGAGACCGCCAGCAGCGCCAAAGGCGAATTTCTCGCCGTCATCTCCCACGAAATCCGCACCCCCATGAACGGCGTGCTCGGCATGCTCCGCATCGTCCGCGACACCCCGCTCTCGCCCGCGCAACGCAGCTACCTCAAAACCGCCTCCGACTCCGCCGAATCGCTCCTCCTCCTCCTCAACGACGTGCTCGACTTCTCCAAGATCGAGTCCGGCCGCCTCGAACTCGAAAACGCGCCGTTCCAACCCGGAGCGACCGCTCAATCAATCGCCGATCTCATGGTCGCCCGCGTGCGCGACAAAGGCCTGCAGTTCGATCTCAAACTTGGCGAAAATCTCCCCGGCGTCATCATCGGCGATTCCGCCCGCCTCCGCCAAATCATCGTTAACCTCCTCGGCAACGCCATCAAGTTTACCGAGCGCGGCAGCGTCGAACTGGCCGTTGCCTGCGTCGAGCGCACGCCCACGAAAGCCGTGATGCATTTCACCGTCACCGATACCGGCATCGGTATCGACTCCGCCGCCCAAACCCGGCTCTTCAAGCCCTTCTCCCAAGCTGACGCCTCGATGAGTCGCCGCTATGGCGGCACCGGCCTGGGCCTCGTGATATCCATGCGCCTCGCCCAAGCGATGGGCGGCGCGATCCAAGTCCAAAGCAAACTCAATCACGGCACGACCTTCCGCCTCCTCCTCCCCTGCCAACTCCCCGACGCAGTCGTCGCCGCGCGCCACGAAGAGGGCCCCCGCTTCGTCACGCCCAATCTCAAAGGACGGGTCTTGGTCGTCGAAGACGACGCCGTCAATCGCCAGGTCATCGATCTCTTCCTCAAAAAAATGGGGCTCACCGCCACGTTCGCACCCGATGGTGAGGAAGCCATCGCGACCGCGACGACCCAGGAATTCGATCTCGTCCTCATGGATTGCCAGCTCCCCGGCATCGACGGCATGGAAGCCACCCGCCAGATCCGCACCAAGCTGGGCGAGAAAAAACTCACGATCGTCGCGCTCACCGCCAACGCCAGCACACACGTCCGCGAAGCCTGTCTCGCCGCCGGCATGAACGATTTCCTCAGCAAACCCGTCCGCTTCGAACTCTTGGCCGGTGTGTTGGCAAGAAATCTTCCCTCCGCGTAAGACACCCGTGCGTCCGCGAAGCCGAGCTCGGCGCGCGCACACTGAATACTCCCCAACTCTCGGCCAGCCCGCTCGCTCAGGCGCAGCCGCGCCTCACTCCTCCAACTCCACGTTCCAATACGCGACGTCGAGGAAGTCTTTCCACACTTCGTGATGCTGCCGGTTGCCGAGCACGAGTGAGATCACCGGCCGCCACTTCGGCTTCACGGGCTTGCGGATGAGCCGCATGTGCGCCTCGTGCGGCAGGCGGTTGGCCTTGCGGGAATTGCACTTGATGCACGAGCACACGATGTTTTCCCATGTCGTCTTGCCGCCATACGCGCGCGGAATCACGTGATCCAAATTGAGCTGTTCGCGGGGCAAAATCCGCGAGCAATACTGGCACGTCGTCTTGTCCCGCTCGAAGACATTATTCCGCGTCAGTTTCAATTCCTTACACGGCAGGCGGTCAAAAAACGTGAGCAAGATCACGCGCGGCAACCGGATCACGCGGTTCGGCGTGTGCACAGCTTCAAGCGGAACCAGGGGCGGATTGGACACTGAAAAATCCATCCAATCGAGCAACGCATACGTCCGAAAATCATCCTCGTGGTGATGCACCACCTGCGCATGGCCCCGCGCCAAAAGTCCAAAAGCGCGCCGCGCGCCGATGACATTTACCGCCTGCCAGAGGCGGTTTAAGACCAAGACCGACTGATCAAGGGCGTCATCCACGAAGTTAGGGAAATAGCGGCGCGCGCCCCGCGCTGTCAAGGTTGCGGGCCACTGTCGCAGAAACGTTGCTCACCCGCCTGCGGACAATTCCGAACGGAGGGGCGCTGGCCCCAGCGCCCACCCACGACCTTGGGGAAACCGCCGCTCCGCGTTCACTCAATCCGCCGCCTTCGCATGTTCCGGCCCCGCCATCGCCGGCTCCAGCGAGATGCCCTTCAGCATAATCCGCGCGAGCTTCCGCACGATAAACTCCGACTCGGCTTCCGCGACATCCACGAGCGTGTGCCGTTGGTGAATGTCCATCGCGCCGACCACGTTGGCCGGCAGGCGCGTGACGCCCGCAATTTTACCCACGATGTCCGCCGGCGTGACCAACTGCTTGCGGCCGACGTTGAGGAAAATCGTTTTCATCCCGGGCTCACGTCCCGTGCGGGCCGGACGTTCGTATTTGGATTTCCGTGCCGGAGCCTCGTCCGGCTCGTCCGCTTCGGGGGCCGCGGGGGCCGCGGGGGCCGCAGCCGCGTTGACTGCCGACACTTCCATTGGCTCGACCGCTTCCGCCATCGGAGCCGCTTGCGCCGCCTTCGGTTTCACATAGGCCACCGGTTTCGCCCACGCGGGCACCGGCTTCGCGGTCTTGGGCACCGAAGTGGCCGCCACGATCGCCGGTTTCGTCACCGGACCCGCCGCCGGACTCGCGGCACTCGGCCCACCGAACGCCGGTTTCGCCGGCACCGCCGACGGCTTCGCTGGTCCTGACGGAGCCCCGCCCGTCGCTCCCTGCAACATGCTAATGAGCGCCGAACAAATGTCCGTGCTCGCATAGCCCTGATCGAGCAGTCGGTCGATCATGCGATCATGCGGCTTGAATTTTTTCTCATCCAGCGTCGCGCGAATCTTCTCAAAAAACACGCTCGTGCGCGCCTCTTCGACTTCATCCATCGAAGGAATCTTGCCGCGCCGGATATCCAGCTTGGCCCAGCGTACCATGCTCTGGAGTTTGTAGATTTCCTGCCCGCTCACGAACGTGAACGCCTGGCCTTTGCGCCCCGCACGCCCCGTGCGCCCGATGCGATGCGTGTAGTCTTCCGCGTCGTTGGGCAGGTCAAAATTGAACACGACCTCCAGGTCATCCACATCGAGTCCGCGGGCCGCCACGTCGGTCGCCACCAGAAACTCGAAGCCGCGCCGGCGAAACTTGTCCATCACCCGGTCGCGCTGCGCCTGGGAAATATCTCCGTGCAACCGATCCGTCATGTAGCCCCGCGCGTGCAGGTGCTCGTCCAAATCATCGACCATGATCTTCGTGCTGCAAAAAATGATGCCGTAACGAAAATCGTTCACATCGATCAGTCGCGTGAGCGCCTCAATCTTCGAGCGCCGGTCCACCTCGAAATAAGTCTGCTCGACCTGCGGCGCGTTCTGCGCCACCGAATCGATCTTGATCCACGCCGGGTCTTTCGAATAACGCCCGATCAGGTCCTGAATCGCTCGCGGGATCGTCGCCGAGAAGAACAATAGCTGCCTCGTCGCCGGCACCGATTTCAAGATGTGCTCGATGTCGTCGCGGAAACCCATGTCGAGCATTCGGTCCGTCTCGTCGAGAATCACGATCTTGAGCTTATCCAGCTTCATCGAGCCACGCTCCATATGGTCCATCACGCGGCCCGGCGTTCCGATCACCACCTGCGCACCGGCGTCTAGCGCGCGAAATTGCCGCTCGTAGCTCTGCCCGCCATAGATCGGCACGCCCATCACCCCGCGTTTGAACAGCGCGATCTTCCCGGTCTCCTCCGCCACCTGCACCGCGAGCTCCCGCGTGGGGCACAAAATCAACACCTGCACCGCGCGGATCTTCGGATCCACTTTTTCAATCGCCGGAATCGCAAACGCCACCGTCTTGCCCGACCCAGTGGACGATTGTCCGACGACATCGCGACCCGCCATGATCGTCGGAATGACCGCCGACTGAATCGGCGAAGCCTCCTCAAACCCCATCTTGTCGACGGCCTTGAGGATATCGGCCGAAAGGCCCAGTTCAGTGAAGCGAAGTTTTTCCATACCCCACCGTGGGCGACGGCCCCGCAAAAGGAGAGACAAAACCGCGACCGCTGAAATCGTTGCCGCGTCCCGCACCCGCTCGACCAACCGCACACCAGGTAACTTCGCACAGTTTTTCCTCGGCAACGGCGGCCTTCTCGCCCTGATTGCCCGACAATCCGCAGCGTGTCTTCGCCAGCCGTTGCGGAGCGCCCCTCTGCGCAGTCGACTACGCTCGCCCCGCCTCTCTCCATCCCCTCAACTCATGTCGCATCCTCGCTCCACTCCCCTCACTCGCCGCGCCGTCCTCCAGCGCGGGCTCGCCGGCATCTTCACCTACGCCATCGCCCCCAATATTTTCCCGTCGTCACTGTTCGGGAAGAACGCCCCCAGCAACCGGCTCACCGTCGGCCTCGTCGGCAACGGCCTCATTTGCAGCAGCCACATCGGCACGCTGCTCGGCCGGGACGACTGTCGTATCCTGGCGGTCTCCGACGTCTGGCGCAGCAAGGCCGTCAAGGCCCGCGACCGCATCGAGAAATCCTACGCCGCCGACAAAGACAAAGGCACCTACAAGGGCGTGGAGATCTACGCCAAGTTTGAGGACCTCGTCGCCCGCGACGATATCGACGTCGTCTTCGTCACCACCCCCGACCACTGGCACGCCCCCATCGCCCGCGCCGCGATGCTCGCCGGTAAAGACGTCTACGTCGAGAAACCCATCACACTCACCCTCCGCGAGGGCCGCATGCTCGTCGACACCGCCCGCCAACACGGCCGGATTTTCCAGTCCGGCATGCAGCAACGCTCGAACGTCTCCTTTCGCAAAGCCGCCGAACTCGTCCGCAACGGCCTCATCGGCGACATCACCCGCATCCGCACCAAGCTCGGTGAGTTCCCGCTCCCGGCCGCGTTGCCCGCGCAACCCATCCCGCCCGACCTCGACTACGATCGCTGGCTCGGCCCCACCCCGTGGCGGCCTTACAATGAGAAACGCATTCTCGGCAACTACGGCGGCGGTTGGCGCTGCTTCTGGGAATACGGCGCCCGCAAAAACGGCGACTGGGGCGCGCATCACTTCGACATCATTCAATGGGCCCTCGGCATGGACGACTCCGGCCCCGTGCAGTTCATCCCCAAAGGCTTCGAGGGCGCACCGTATCAGACTCACGTTTACGCCAATGGCGTCCGCGTGGAACGTTACGAGGACGGACAAAAATTCATGATCGAATTCACGGGGACCAAGGGGACCATCGGCGTCTCCCGCAACGACGAGTTTGAAACCACGCCGTCGTCCCTCGTGAGCCGCCGGCTACGCAGCGAAGAGGCCCATCTCTACGCCAGCGAGAGCCACCACAGCGATTTTTTCTCCTGTGTGCGCACCCGCCAGCGCCCCATCACCGATGTCGAAATCGGCCACCGCACCGCCAGCATCTGCCACCTCTCCGGCATCGCCGAAAATCTCGGCCGCGCCATCCGCTGGGACCCCGTCAAGGAAGTGATCCTCGGCGATCCCATGGCCGCAAGTATGCTCGACCGGCCCCGCCGCGCACCCTACGCGCTCCTCTGAATACCCCTCCAACGATCTGCCCATGCGCACCACCTTTTTCGCCCAGCCCTCCCGCTTGATCGGCGCGTCCCTCGCGCTCTTCACCGCCGGCTGCAACACCACGACCACCGCGCCGACCGCCGCCCCTGAAACGGCCGCCACCGCGCCCACCAGCGAACCGGCTCCGCGCGTCACCGCCATTCCATTACAGGACTTGGACTACTCCGGCGATCAATCCGCCCTCGCCGCCCTCGACCGCGACCTCAACGCCGCCAGCACCGACCTCAAGAAACTTGCCGCGCTGGAGGCGCGCCTCGTTGCGCTCCTGCGTCGCACCGATGCGTCGATCGCCGCCCGTCAAGCCGCCTGCCAGCGCCTCGGCATCGTCTTCGCCGCCACCGGTGTGCCCGGTGCCGGTGCCCTTGAGCTGCTCAAGGCCATGCTGGTCGACGCCGGTGAAACCGACATCGCCCGTCTTACCCTCGAGCGCACCCCCGGTGCCGCCGTTGATACCGTCCTGACCGACGCCATGGGCAAAACCACCGGGCGCACCCGCCTCGGCATTCTCCAAACCCTCACCGCCCGCGCGCCGGCCTCTGCCGTCCCTGCCATCGCCACCCTGCTTGGCGACAAGGACGCCGCCACGGCCAAAGCCGCCGCGACCGCCCTCGCCCAGATTGGCAATGCCGCCGCCCTGGCCGCACTCCGCACCGCACCCGCGAGCGTCGCCGGCCTGTTCGCAGCGAAACTCACCGTCGCGCGAAAGTTGCCCACCGCCGAAGGCGTCGCGCTCCTCACCGAACTTCAGGCCGACACCCGCTCGGCCCCACACCAACGCGCCAGCGCTCTCCGCGGCCTCCTGGACCTTGAGCCCGCCGCCGCCGCCGCACGCATCACCGCCGTTCTCGCCGGCACGGATTGGATACCCAAACAGGCCGCCATCGAAGCAATCTACAGCTCCCGCGCCCCTGGTCTCATCGCCGCCCTCGCCGCCCAGCTGCCCTCGTGGGACCTCCCAACCCAAGCCGCTGTGATCACCGCCTTGGCCCGCCGGCCGGAGGCCACCGCGACTGCCGCGATCGTCGCCGCCGCCAAGCACACCGACGCCACCGTGCGGACCGCCGCGATCAACGCCCTCGGCGATCTGCCCGGCGATACCACCCTCGTGACACTCCTCGCTGATCTCGGCTCCAGCGACAACTTCGACGACGCCAAGTTCGCCCGCGCCAGCCTCGCCCGTCTCAACGGCTCCGGCGTGTCCGCCGCCGTCCTGGCCGGCGCTGAAAAAGGCCCCACCGCAAAACGCGCTCTCTTCATCGAACAAATTGCCTCGCGCAATCTCACCGAAGGCCTGCCCTTCCTCCGCCAGAGCCGCCAAAACCCCGACGCCACCCTCCGCACCGCTGCCGTCGGCTCCCTCGGTGAACTCGCCCCCGTTTCCGACCAGGCTCTCCTGCTCGAATGGGCCGCCGGTGCCACCGACTCCACCGAACAAACCCGCGCCCTCCGCTCGCTCGTGAGTGTCACGCTCCGCAATCCAGATACGGCCAAGCGTGCCCTGCCAATTTACGCCGCCCTGGAAAAAGCTGCGCCCGCCACCGTCGTTGGACTCCTCCCCGTCCTCGGTCGTCTCGGCGGCAAAGAAAGCGCCGACTGCGCCGCCCGCCTCGCGCTCGGCACCAATGCCACCGTCGCGGACGCCGCCGCCGCCGCCCTCGCCCGCTGGCCCGACCGCTCCGCCCAACCGTCCCTGGTCCTCGTCGCCGCCAAAGCCACGGTCCCGACTGCCCGCGCGACCGCCAATCAGGCGGCCTTCCGCTACTACGAACGTAACCGGGAAGTCTGGACACCCGCTGAGACCGCACTCGTCTCCGACCTGCTCGGCGCCACGACCGAAGCCGCCGCCCGCAAAAAACTCGTCGTCCTCCTCAATCGCGCCGCCGACAAGCCCGCCCTCGCCCTCGTCGAAAAACTCCAGGCCGAGCCCGCGCTCGCGGAGGCCGCCAAGACCGCCGCCCAATGCATCGCCGCCAATCTCGCCGGCCCACCCAAGGCGCGCGCCTCCGACAGCGAGGGCTCGGCCAAGCATCTCTTCGACGGTAAGATCGCGACCCAATGGCGCGGACCCGTCACTCCGGGCCAATGGGTCGAAATCGATTTCAAACAAGCCCGCCCGCTCCACCGCCTCACCCTCGACCAAACCGGCCGCAACGGTGAATTCCCCGAACGCTACGAAGTTTTCGTCACCGACGATCTCACAAAACCCGGCAAAGTCCTCGTCTCCGGTGCCGGCAAGGCCAACCGCACGATCATCGATCTTCCCGCCGGCACCCGCGGCCGCTACGTGACCATCAAGAACACCGCCGAACGCATCGACTCGATGTGGTCGATCAGCGAATTGTTCGTCGACTGACGCCGCTCCCTTTTTGTCATCGCGAGGTGCGCGGCAACGAGGGACACGCTCAACACAGCACCGCGTTATCCGCCGGTTTGACGATCCGGCATAGCGCCTCGTCAATTCCCTTCGTTAACCCACGACCGATCCCAACATCAACGTGACCACTGTGACCAAAATCAAAGATGCTCACGCGATCCACCGCCGCACCATCGGCTTCATCTCGCTTTTCCTCCTCGCGCTGACCGGCCACTGTTTTGCTGGCGCGCCGCCGCCTGCGGTTCTCCGTTCGCCCGACCCCTCGCCAGAATACGGCCCTCCCCGCGGCACGCTCGTGATCGCCGGCGGGGGCGACCTGCGCGGCACCGAAATTGTCGAAACCTTCATCGCTCGTGCCGGCGGACCCGACGCCAAGATCGTCATCGTGCCCACTGCGGGCGGCAATCGGCGCAGCGATGGCCAACTCATCGTCTACTCACCCGACCAAGTGCTCGCGTCGTGGAAGCGTCAGCACGGTCTCACCCGCGTCACGATGTTGCACACCCACGACCCTAAGGTCGCCGACACGGCGGAGTTCGTGCAAGCGCTGCGCCAAGCGAGCGGCGTGTGGTTCAACGGCGGTCGACAATGGAATCTCGTCGACTCCTACGCGCACACGCGCACCGCGCGGGAATTTCACGCGGTGCTGGCGCGAGGCGGCGTGATCGGCGGCACTTCCGCTGGTGCGACGATTCAAGGCGATTACCTCGTGCGCGGAGCCGTCGCCGGCCCGCACATCGTGATGGCCCCGGAGCCCGAGCACCAACAGGGCTTCGCCTTCCTGCGGCGCTCCGCCATTGATCAACACGTCGACACCCGCAACCGCTGGGACGACCTCATCCCGGTCATCAAAAAATTTCCCGCCCTGATCGGCATCGGCCTCTCCGAAAGCACGGCCATCATCGTGACCGGAGATAGCTTTGCCGTGCTGGGCAAAGGCAAGGTCGCCATCCACGACAATACCCGCTCGATCAAGGCTGGAGAAAAACCCTACTTCCTCCTCGCTGCAGATGATTCGTTCGATCTCAAGATGCGCACGGCAGAGCGAGCCGCCCCGAGCGCAAGTCCGGCGCCCGCTGCTGCGACGCGAGCGGAGAAATCGCCCGACAAGCGATAGCGCCCCCAACGCCGCGCCCCCAACGCCACGGACCGGCGGCTTTCCAGCCGCCGCCTACACCTACGGCACCACGTAAAGTTCCCCCCAGCACGGCGCCCGCCGTATCCGGCTCCGAAAAATCCTCGCCACCACTCCCGCGCCCGCCGCTCGCGCTTTACTGCAAATACTTCCCGAGCCAGGCGTGCACCTCGCTAAACCAAAATCGGCTGTTCTCCCCGCGCAGAATCCAGTGATTCTCCTCCGGAAACGTGATCAGCTTGCTCGGGACTTGGAGGCGCTGGAGATACGTCCAGTTTTCCAAGGAATTATTGAGCGGCACGCGAAAATCCTGCTCGCCCACCGTCACCAGCATCGGCGTCACCCAACCGGTGCCCTTGGCATGGTTGCCCGCGTAGCTCGTCGGACTCTGCTCGCGCCAGATCGGATTCTGCTCCCACACCGGCCCACCATTGCTCAACTCGCGACTGTAGACGTTGTCACTCGTCGACCACTGCGTCGCCAACGTCGCCAGCCCCGCGTGCGAGATCAGGCACTTGTAGCGCGTCGTCGTCGCCTGCATCCAGTTCGCCAGATGCCCCCCATAGCTCGCCCCGGCTGCCGCCTGCCGGGAGCCGTCGATAAACGTATACCGCTGGATCGCCTCGTCCGCGCCTTGGTTGATTTCGTCGCCCGGGGTCTTCAGCGGATCCAACTGAATCGCCTGCCCAAATGCTTCCGTGTAGCCCGACGAACCGGAGTAATTCGTCAGCACGAGCACGTAGCCCGGCGCCGCCAGCAGGTGATAATTCCACCGAATCCCCCACGTGTCCTTAAACTGCGGGGCCGGTCCGCCGTGCATCACGACGAGCAGCGGATATCTTTTCTTCGCGTCAAAACGCGCCGGCTTGACGAGCATATTTGAGATCGGCCGACCCTTCGCGCTCGTAAACTGAAACCGCTCCACTGCCGGAAAGTCGAGTTGCGCCACCTTTACGTCATTGAAGTGCGTGAGAACCCGATACGAACCCGCCGCAACATCGAGTCGCGCCACCTCGGGCGGTCGCGCCGCGCTGTCGATATTTGCCACCAGCACCGTGCCACCCCGGGCGAGTCCACTCACACAGCCGTTCTTCGGCACGTCCAACGCCGTCACGGCGCCACCCGCCGCCGGCACGGAAAATAGTTTCGTCTGCTCCCCCGCTTCAGCCGTAAAAAAAACGGTCCGGCTGTCAGCACTCGGAACAAATTTCACGACCGACAGATCCAGGTTCTCCGTCAGCGCGACCCGCTTCTGGCCTTCAAACGGCCACGGAAAGGCGATGATGCGTTGGTGATGGTAAGTCTTACCGTCGCCGCCGGCTCGATGAGCCGCCAGCAGTGTTTTGCCGTCCGGCGGAAACACCGGTTCATCGAAACTGTCTTTCCCATCCGTCAACTGCGTCGGCTCGCCACCGGCCAGCGCCACCGCGAACAACTGCGTGGGCGTCGCCGCATAGGCCGCCCGATCGCGCGTCGTCCGGGCCACAAACACCACGCCTTCTCCGTCCGGCATCCATGTTGCCGGCAAGGTCTCGCCCGTCTCCCCTTCGGTGCCGCCGAAACCCGGCAGCGCCGCGAGCTTTGAGCCCGCGAGCAAATCGCGCGCCTTCGCGCCGGCCTTGGCCTCTTGCACAAACAGGTGCGCCTTTTTCTCGTCGAGCCAACGATCCCAATACTTGATCGGAAATCCCTCGTAGACGCGCGCGTTGTATTTCCGCTCCTTCACCGCTTTCGCCGCCTGCTTGTTCGCCTCATCGTCCGCCGCGCCGGGGAACACTTCACTCACAAACAAAAGCTGCTTGCCGTCCGGACTCCACTGCGGCGCCCGCGCGCCGGTGCCAAGCGACGTCACGCGTTGTGCCTCCCCACCACGCATCACATCGAGCACATAGATCTGCGCCACGTCGTCCCCGTCACGCTTCGCGGAAAACGCGATCTTCGTCCCGTCCGGACTCCAGTCCGCCCCGCTCTCCGGAGCCTTCGTCTGCGTGAGCTGCCGCGCCGGCGCGCTCCCGTCGAGCGGCACCAACCACAAATCCGCCGACGTCTCCTTCGCGTCGTAGGCCGGCTGCGTCACCGAGAACACCGCCCACTTCCCCTCCGGATTCGGCACTGGCGCACCCACGCGTTTCATCAGCCAAAGATCCTCGTGCGTGATCGC
>CAMBVX010000068.1 GCA_945871085.1 Opitutus sp. GAS368
GGGACTTGATCGTCTTTGTCGCCGTGAATGATGAGGAAGGGCGGATCGTCTTTGGTGATGTTGTGCAGTGGGCTGACCTGACGAGCGAGTTCGGGGCGGTCGCGGACGGTGCCGCCGAGGAGTTTCGCGCCGTTGGAGGTGGCGAGGTCGGCTTCGGTTTTGCCGGGGCCGGGGACGTTGACCGGCATGGTGAGCATGTCGCTGGCGCCGTAGAAATCGATGACGGCGCCGACGCGGCTGGACACGGTTTCGCCGGTCGCGGCGGGCGCGGTGCCGACGATGCTCGCGAGGTTGCCGCCCGAGGAACCGCCGGAGATGGCGAAGCGCGCGGGGTCGAGGCCGTATTGGGCGGCGTTGGTGCGGAGCCAGCGGATCGCGGCGCGGGCATCGTCCATCTGGGCGGGCCACCGGGCGGCCCAGCTCAGGCGGTAGTTGAGGCTGACGACCGCGTAACCCTCGGCGGCGAGCCACGTGAGCGGGCAGTTTTCTTTGGAGCCGTTTTTCCAACCGCCGCCGTGCGTCCAGAGAATAACCGGGAGCGGCTTGGTGGGGGCGGTGCTCGGGAGATAGAGATCGAGGAGGAGCGCGCCGGTGGCGGGGCGGCTGTATTCGACATTCGCGATACGCTTCACTCCGGCGGGGAGGGCGGGGCGGACGTCACCGGCGGGGCGGAGATGGGTGCCGGGAGTTTTGGTGAGGGAGTCGCCGAGGTCGGCGCGGGCGGCGGCGACGTCGGCTTGAAGGCGGGCGACGATGTCGGGGTGGGCGGTGGCGAGGTTGCGGAGTTCGGACGGATCGTCTTTGAGATTGTAGAGGGCGAGCTCAGTTTTTTCGACGCGGTAGCCGTGGCGACTGGCGATCCCGCGAATGCCGGAGAGCTCGATGGATTCGGGTTTCATCTTGCCGTAGTTGGAGGGCTTGCCGCCCATCCCGCGCTCGGCGGCGACGACGAGATAGTCGTGGGGCACGTGGAGTTTCCAATCGCCTCGGCGGACGGCGTGGAGCTCCTCGCCAGAGTAGAACCAGAATTCGTCGCGGCCCTTCGCGCCGGGTTGGCCGAGGAGGAGGGGAGTCATGTCGGTGCCGTCGCGTTTGACGTCGGTGAGTTTCGCGCCGGCGAGGGCGGCAAAGGTCACGTGAAAATCCATCGTTGAAAACGGCGCGTCGCTCACGCGCGCGGCGGGGACTTTGCCGGGCCAGCGGACGAGGCAGGGCACGCGCATGCCGCCCTCGAAGGTCGTGAGTTTGCCTTCGCGGAGGGGGCCCGCGGAGCCGGCGTGTTCGCCGTAGGAGAGGAAGGGGCCGTTGTCGGAGGAGAAGACAACGAGCGTGTTTTTGTCGAGGCCGAGGCGTTTGAGGGTGGCCGTGATTTGGCCGATGGACCAGTCGAGCTCCTGGACGACGTCGCCGTAGAGGCCGCGTTGGCTGGTGCCCTTGAATTTTTCGGAGGCGAAGATGGGGACGTGCGGCATGATGTGCGGCACGTAGAGGAAAAAGGGCTTCGCGTGATTGCGCTCGATGAAGGAGACGGCGCGCTCGGTGAGGCGGCGGGTGAATTGGGCTTGGTCGGGATCGAGCTCGATCACGTTTTCATTTTCGTAAAGCGGGAGCGAGGGGATGCCGCGGGTGGTGGGGTGGAGCGGGCCGTTGTCGTTGGAGTAGGGGATGCCGAGCCATTCGTCGAAGCCGCGGCGGGTGGGGAGGAATTGCGGGTGATGGCCGAGGTGCCACTTGCCGAACATCGCGGTGGCATAGCCGCGATCTTTGAAGACTTGCGGGAGGAGTTTTTCCTGCGGGTGCAGTCCGGTGGGGCTCGTGTGGTTGAGCGCGCCGCTCATGCTGACGCGGTTGGCGTAGCTGCCGGTCATGAGCGCGGCGCGCGAGGCGGTGCAGACGGATTGGGAGACGTAGAAACTGGTGAAGCGCGTGCCCTCGGTGGCGAGACGGTCGATGTGCGGCGTCTTGATGTCTTTGGCGCCGTAGCAGCCGAGGTCACCGTAGCCGAGGTCGTCGGCATAGATGAAGACGACGTTGGGCGGAGGCGCGTTCGGCGAGAGAGCGGCGGCGGCGAAGAGGGCCGGAGTCGCGGCGGCGACCACGGCGACGAGGGCGAGCAGCAGGCCGAGTTGGCGGGCGACATTGCGACGGGAAAGGGGTGGCTCCATGGGCCGAACGTAGAAATCGGCGGGGCGGAGGCGAGCGCGGAGTGGGGGTGGAGCGGCGTGGGGCGTTTCGCTGTTTCTTGCAGCCCACCGCGCTGAGGTGGCTATAAATCCCATTCCCCGGGGCCTCGCCCAGGGCTGGCGAATGCGGCCTCTTTGGGGCTGCCGACAACACTACGGCCAACTCACTGACAACAGCGGCGGACCAATTTTTCTGACCCGATCTTCCTCCTTAATCCTCGGTGCGTGCGCGGCGCAAGGAGACGTTGCAATCGTAACGGGTCGCGCGGCGTGCGGCGGTGGGTGGTCGGGGCCAAACGTTAAGCGTTGAGCGTGGCGGTTCGGCCGATCACGTTCGCGCCATGATCGGTCTCCACGAAGGCAAGGGTTCGCCCCTCAAGAAAAAACCCACTGAGCGCGTGTTCTCGCTGCGCATGAACGTGGTCGCATGCCGGCCGGTCATTTGGCGCCGCCTGCTGGTGCGCGAGTCGATGTGGCTCTCGCGGTTGCATGACACGATCCAGGTCGCCTTCGACTGGTTCGATTACCAGACCCACGCCTTCAATCTCGACGACCTCCGGTTTGGCAATCCGCTCAAGCGGGACGAACTCACCATCGAGGATGACCGGGACGTGACGCTCGCCGACCTCGATCTCGAACACCGGGCGCGGTTCACTTACGGCTATCATTTCGGCGAGGGTTGGCAGATCGACATCAAGGTCGAGAAGAGCGGGCCGTTGGAAAAAGGCCTGTTCTGCCCGGCGTGCATCGGCGGCGAACGCGCGGGGCCACCGGAAGATTGCGGCGGGATCGAGGCGTTTCACGACATGCTCGCGTGCATCAAGGAGCCGCACACGGAGCTCGGTCGCGAGTGGCTCGAGTGGCTCGGGCCCGAATACCAGCCCGAGGCCTGCGATCTGGAAAAAATCAACAAGTCCCTCAAGAAGCTGGGTAAGTGAGGGCGCGGGTGCCGGGCCCAGCCTGCCCGCCGCAAGCTCAGCGCGGCGGCTTACCGGGTGCCGCGGCGAAGCTCGTGATGGTGTGCCACTCGAAGACTTCCTGCAGCAGCGCGCGTTCGGCCTTCATCACGACGCGCTCGAGCGCCCCCCACGTTTGCACGAGGCCCGCCTCCTTGCGTGCCGTCTCCAGGCGCACGCGCATTTCCTGGCAGCGCGCCACGCGGCGGTGCAGATCGTGAATCGCGAAGAGCGCGATGAACCCGGCGGAAAGCACGGGCAGCACCATGAGGCCGAACGCGTAGACCCAGGAATAGACCCAAGCTGGCGCGACGAGGCCGGGGAGCAGACTGTGCTCCGTGTAGGCTGCCGTAAAACAGATCGCGAGCGTCGAACTGAGAAACAACCCGCCGCGCAGACAGAGTAGGAATGGTCTCGTCCGGCGTTCTTGCCGGGCGAAGTAGGTGAGTTGTCCGTCGATGCGCTCGGTGAGATAACGCTGGCGGAATTCGTCGAAACCGGCCGGATGCTTGCGGGCCGCGCGGCGTTGCAACACGTCGAGCGAACGGCGCAGCGGTTCGATGCCGGCCCATTCGAAATCGTCGAACAACCGCAGCGCGCGCGGCAGCCCCCACGTCGCGAGTGCGCTCCGCGTGATCTCGGCGGTGAGGCGGCAGCGCATCCAGTCGTGTTGCAGCCGCCGTTTGAGAACCACGAACGCGACGCCCATCGCGAAGAGCAGGCAAGCGAGCTGGCTCCACGGCAGGTTAAATCCGAAGGCGTGCGCGGCGGCGGCTTGGGTGGAGGCGAGCACGAACAATCCGACGGTGAGGCTTTGAAGCCGCTTAAAATGGGGTGCGCTGCGGGTGGCGGCGTGGTCCACTTTGCGGTGAAACTCGAGCATGAGCGTTCGATCCGAATTCGCATCAGGCAGCAGCGGTGCGGCTGCGGGCGCGGGCGGCAGCTGGTTAAAAAATGCGAGGTAGCGATCGCCGGTTTGCAGTCGCGCGAAGTTTTCTCGCCGGACTTTGAGCGTGGTGGCGTCAATGATGATGAGGGGCCGACCGAGATTGCGGGCGTAGTTAACGATCTCGGCGGTGCCGCCGCGGCCGCGCGAAGGCTCGCCGTTCCAGAAGGTCAGGAGCAGGTCGCAGTGATTCACCGTTTCCATGCCGCAGTCGAGGTAGGCATCGTCCCGGTGGGACCGATCGCCGATCACGCGCGCATGCTCCGCCTCGCCGAGCAGTTCCTCGACCTGCCGCCATGCCTCGGGTGAAAAATCTGCGCGGAATTCCGCTGGCGGCAGGGGCAACACGGCCTCCCAACCGATGCCGAGCTTCAACGTGGTGCGGGCGAAAATCATGTCGGCTCCCTCGGCGACCGACGAGAGACCGAGCCATTCGACGCCGGTCTGCGCGCGCAGATCGCCGAGGACTTGCTGGAGGACGCGCTCGACGGCTGTTGGATCGGAGAGCCGCCGGTGACCGGTGAATCCGACAACGTGAAACACCGGCAATTGGACAGGGGCAATCATGCGAATCGCGCGAGGGCAGGGGACTCTCCGGGGCCGCGCGCGTCAACGGCGAAGCTGAGTAAATTGGCGGACGTAAATTCCTCTGGCCCGCCGCCGGACGCACTGCCATCAACCAGTGTAATGCCCGATGCCGTCGGGCGCAGCGGCAGGCAGCTTTCGCAAAAGTATGAATAAATCCCGGTCTTCGTTTTTCCGAATCATGCGGCCAATCGCGCTTGTGGCGTTGGCGGCAACGCCAGTCCGGCTCGTGGCCGCCGAGGCCTCCGGCCCCGTGGCTCTGGGCTGGCCGAGCCAGCGGCCGGCGGCGCTCGGTTTCTCGCCGACGGGGCTCGACCGCGTGGAGAAATTTGTGCGCGGCGAGATCGCGGCGAAGCACTACGCGGGCGCGGTGTGGCTCGTCGCGCGCGACGGAAAAATCGCCGCCCACGGCGCGAGTGGGCTGCGCGATGTCGAGGGGAAACTGCCGATGACGGAGGACACGATCTTCCGGATTTTTTCGATGACGAAGCCCGTGACCGTGGTCGCGGTGATGACGCTGATCGAGGAAGGCCGCCTCAACCTCGACGATCCGGTGAGCCGGTATCTACCAGCGTTGGCGAAGCCGCTGGTGTTCGTCGGGGGCACGGCCGACGCGCCGCAACTCGTCGCGGCCGAACGGCCGATCACGATTCGCCATCTGCTCACGCATACGTCGGGTTACCCCTATGATATTTTCGCGCCGCAGCCGTTGAAAACCCTGTGGGACCGCGTGGGTATATGGGAGAGCGCATCGGTCGACGAGTTTGTCGCGAAGGTGGCGAAGCTTCCCTTGCTGCACCAACCGGGCAAGCGGTGGACCTACGGCATTAACATCGATCTGCTCGCCGCCGTCGTGAGCAAGATCACCGGACAGCCGCTCGGTGAGGTGATGCGCACGCGGATTTTCGAACCGCTGCGGATGAAGGACACGGCGTTTCGGGTGCCGGCGGCAGCGTGGCCGCGGCTTGCGAAGGCGTATCGCCGAACGGGCGACGGTGGATTCGCGTTGGAGAATCCCGTCCGCCCTTTGGTGAACGAGGGCGGGGCGGTGCGCTCGGGGACGTTTGACGAAGGTGGTGGCGGCTTGTTTTCGACCGTCAGCGACTACGCCCGCTTTGCGCAGATGCTCCTGAACGGTGGCGAACTCGACGGCGTGCGCGTGTTGGGCCGCAAATCGGTGGAGCTGATGTCGCGCAACCACGTGACACATCTGCCGCCGACGGACGATCCGTGGACGCCCGCGGGTTTTGGTTTCGGCGTGAGTGTGCAGGTCGAAGGCGCGTATGCGGCAGGCTCGCTCGGCTCGCCCGGCCAATACGGTTGGCAAGGCTACGCGACGACCTATTTTACGGTGGACCCCCGTGAGCGGATGATCGCGCTGCTGCTCGTGCAGCACCAACCCTACAACGAAAACGGACTCTTCGAGCGTTTCGCGAATACGGTCTATGGCGCGCTGGCAAAATAGCGGACGAAGTGTCTGTTCGGTTTCACTCGTTGTGACACTCATCCATGAAAAAACTCTGTGTCATCTTTTGCTCGCTCGTCGGTGCACGCCTCGCCGCCGCCGATGCCACGGAAAACCGCGACCTGAGTCCGTCGGCCAAAGTCCGCCTCGGCCACTCGGCGCACGGCGAGGCGTTTGATTCGGGTCCGCAGCAGAAGCCGTGGGTCATGGCGGGGATTGGTCGTGTGCCGTTTCCCATTACGAAAAAAAATTCCGAGGTGCAGCCGTGGTTCGACCCGGGCGATACGCTCCTGCGAAAAAAACAGTGGGAGCAACTCGCCCCGGTCGTGCGCGCGGTGAGCAGCGCGAAAGTTGATCCCGACGCGGCGTCCATCCAGGCGCTCGACGGGGTCGCGGTGCGGCGGCTCGCGGATCGCGGCCAGGGGAACGCGCGGCGCTTCCAGTCCTATGACGACTTCGAGGATAGCGAGCGACACTCGACGACGCTGGCCGACAAACAGGGCCGGGCGTATTGGGCGTGCTGCGGCGGCGATAAGTTGACCGACCTGACGTTGCTCGAAAAGCAGCTGAAGCGGAGGGACACCGCGTGGCGGCGCTGCTCGCGGTGCCGGCGCGGGCGGTACAAGAATAGCTCGGGGTCTGCGGAGTGGTGAGGCAGGGAACGCTGCACGTCTGACGCTGAAGGACGCCAAGCAGGGGCGGAGCGAACCCGGAAAACTCATACGCTGATTGGGTTCCTCTATTTCCGATCCGTGGGCGATTTGGCCCGGGTAGCCCCAGGCCTCCGCGCCTGTGGCGCTGGGGCCACGCCTGCCAGACCGGCAGTCAGGGACGCTTGCGGCTATAACGACCTGACGAAATCATGTCCTCCAAGGATTGCAGGGGCACCGGAGAATGTTTGTCGCCGGGGTTGCCCATGGAAACCTCAAGGAACGTCTTGTTTGGAGATCCGCGCTACGGCTTCGCGGGCTTGGCGGGCGCGGGTTTCGCCGGCGGAGTCGGCTGCTTCGTGGCGTCGGGGCTTTGCGGCGCCACGGGGAAAAGCGGTGCGATCATATCGATGGCCGGTTTGAGGAAGGGCGGCTCCGTGCGGGTAAAGGTCCAATGCAGGACGAGAATGCCAAAGATGAGGACGAGGATGAACGCGACGAGGGCGGGGCTGATGCTTTTGAGGAAGCGATAAAAACTGAGCGTCATCAGCACTGCGAAAAATGCGCAGATGATCGTCAGGAACGCGTGTTCGGCGAGGAGCGGCTGGATGAGGACCCAGAGGGCGTCCCATGCTCTGGCAAGAGGCGAGAGGTTGATGTCTTTCAATGCGGTAGGCTCTGACCGTGGAGGGGACAGCGGCGGGCGTCAAAAAATAACGTGCGTGTGATGCTGAGGGAGGCGATCAGATCCCTCCAGCGGGGCGAACGGAGAGGGCGAGTGACTTGAGTCCTTGCGCCGGCGGGCAGTCCCGCAGGGGTGATCGAACGCAAGGTGCTGGCGAAATCATGGCGCACGGCGCGCGTCGGCGTGATGCTTTTTCCGGTCGACCGACACGGAGTCCGAAGCCCCCAGCGCGTCTGCCGAAACGTGAAATCTCCCGAGCTATCGCCCGCCGCAGTGGAGCCTGCCGCTGAGCAGGCGAGGGTTGCCGTCGCCGCACAACGGCATCGGGTATTTCTCCGTTACAGCCACGCCGACACCACGTGGGCGCAGTGGCTGATGCGGCGGCTCGAGGACGATCGTGTGCCGGCGCGATTTTAACGGGAGTTCGTCGGGCGGGAGTTGGTCAGGTCGGTTGACGCGTATTGGCGGCCCTGCCTGCCGGTTTTTCGGGCACGTCGCCGAACCTCACAGGCCCGGAGGCCTGTGGCTACCTCGGGCAAATTGCCAGCGCGCCGGAAACAACGCGACGCCTTACTTCTTCCCCGCGTCCACCCGCGCCTTCGCCTCCGCGAGCAGCGCCTCGAACTCCGGCTGCCCGCGCAGTTTGTCCCACCACGGATCGAGCGGCAGCGTGCGGTCGGTGAGCACATAGCGGACATTGAGCGCCTTCCGCAGGAACGGCACGGCCTTTGCGGCCTCGCCCGTCCCGGCGTAAAGCTGCGCCGCCGCCAGGTTCAAAGCCCAATTGTTCACCTCGCGCGCAGCCCCATCGAGAGTCGCGATATCCGCCGCCGCTTCCGCACCTCGACCCAACCACGCGAGCGTGACGCTCAACCGCCCCCTTTCCGCCACATCGGTCGGTTTTTCACGCAGCCGTTCCCGCAAAATCGCCTCCGCCTCCTCCCATTGGAGTCGCGACAGCGTGTCCTTCCCGCCGCGCCGCAACGCATGGGCCAGCATCCAGGCTTTCGGCCCGCGAAAAAAAGCGTCTTCGAAATACGGCCGGGCCGACCACAGAGCCGCCGCTGCGACCCGCTGCGGATCGCCCTCCAGCAAGCCCAGCCACATCGCCAAGCTTACAGCGCGGTCCTCGCCCCGGTCGGCCGGCTCCACCGCATTGATCGCACGCCGCGCCGCACCCAATTCACCGCGACCGCCCGCGAGCAGCATCACTTTGTTCAACAGCGCACTCACAAAGGGCTCGACGGCCAGCGCGGCCTCGAAACTCGCCAGCGCGAGTTCCCCATTCCCCGGTGTGTTGATGTGATGCAAGCCAAGGTCGTAGTGGGAGAGCGCGTCATTCGGAAACAGCCGCACCGTCTCCCGGCGCAACGCCAACGAGTCATCCGCTCGTCCCTGGGAGAACAAGGATTGCCCCAACGCCCGCCGGATCAGCGGCTCGGCCGGGCGCAACTCCATCGCTCGCCGCAAGAGCGCTTCGCTCTTCCCCGTTCCGGCCACAAACGACTGGGCAAACATCGCATCCGCGTCGTCGGGATCGAGCGATAACGCCCGCGCCGAGAAACTCTCCGTATCCTGCCGGCGCTTTTGGGAGCTGTCCCATGTCCGCTGAATGAAGGCCGCCTGCACCCGGGCCCGTGCCGCCCACGCCCGCGCCGAGCCCGCCGCGAGTTCCGTCACCCTCCGCGTCTGCTCCTCCGCCACCGCTAGATTTTCCCGCGTATAGCTGACCTTCGCCAGCATCGCATACACCTCCGCCACGAGCTGCTCCGCCTCGCGCGAGGCCGCCGTGGCCGCCGCCGGCGCCTTGCCTAGATAAGGCACGGGCACGATGGGCGGCGGTTGTTTGGGGAGCGTCGCCAGCAGCGCGACAAACTCTGGCGTGTCCCGCACCTTGTCCAAGAACGGATCGAGCCGTATGTTCTGGTCGGTATACTGCACGACGCGATTCACCCCTTGCCGCAGATAACGCACCGCATTCGCGCCGTCGCCCAACGCCGCGTAATGCTGCGCCAATTCCAACGCGCGAAACGGCGTCAATTGTTCCCGCCACGCGGCCTCGATCGGGGCCAATTCGCGGGCCGCGTCCTCCGCCCGACCGAGCCAAGCCAGCGTCAGCGCCAATTGGACCCGATAGCTCTCGCTCTTCGGATCCGCCCGCATGCGTTCCCGCAAGCCGGCCTCGGCCGCCTGCCACTGCGCGCGGGCGAGATTCTCCTTCCCGCCCCGGTAATACGCCAACGCCGGGAACCACACCTTCGGGCCAGCGAACATGCTATCTTCCAAATAATCCCGCGGGGTCGACGCCGCCGCGGCCAAGGTCGCCTCCGGATCACGCTCCAGCACCGCGCAGAACATGGTGAGATACACCGCACGGTCTTCCGCCCGGTCGGCCGGGGCCAACCGATCGAGCACCGCGCGCAACTGCGCCACGTCGCCCTTCCACCCCAACGCCAACCCCGCTTTCTGTGTCAGCGCCGAGCCAAACGGCTGCAACGCCAGCGCCGCGTCACACGCCTCCCACGAGTTGTGGAAATTCCATCCATCGCGCCACCCCAGCGCGAGGTCGTAGTGCGCCAACGCATCGCGCGGATCACGCCGCACGGCTTCCTGCAACACGCTCAACGCCTCGGCCACACGCTTGGGCTGATAGCGCAACATCGTGCCCAACGCTCGGCGCACGCGGTTGTCCTCGGGATGCGCCGCCAGCGCGCGCCCAAAAACCTCCTCCGCCTGCGCATACGCCCGCTGGTAAGTCGCCACGCGACCCTGAGCGAGCAACGCCTCCACCTCATGCGGATCAAGCGCCAGCGCCCGGTTCGCCCACGACTGACCGTCCCGCGCCCGTTGCACAAACTCGTCGCCCACCGCAAATCCACGAAACAGATACGCCGCCTGCACGTGCGCTCGCACGCCCCAGCACAACGCCACCGTCGGCTCCGCGTCCGTCGCGCGCTTCGCAAAATCATCCGCCAGCGCGAGGTCGTCGCGGCCGAAGCCGACCTTGTCGTAGAGCGCCCGCGCGCGCTGCGCGAGTTTCACGCCCTCGCTCACGGTCACCACGGCCGGAGTCACCGCCACCACGGCGGGTGCCGCCGCATCCGACCGCGATTTCTTCCCGTGCCGGTCCGCCGGGACAAACAGCGAGCGCACCGCGTAGATCAAACCGATCAGCATAGCGCCGATCATCGCGGTATTCTTCACCCACGCCGGCCCGTTCCTCCGTAGGGGCGTGGCTTGTCCACGCCCGCGGGCGTCGTCGAGCGACGCCCCTACGTCCGCGCCCCCGCGCAGCAATTTCCCCACGCGCACCGCGAGCGTCTCCGGCGTGTCCTTCACGCTCAGCCGCGTCCACTGCACCTCGCGAAAACGATCCGGCACCCGCGCCGCCGCATCGCTCGTGTCGTCGATCACCACGGGAAACAGAAACGGCGCATCGTCCGCCATGAGGTGCGAACGATCGACCGCGAGTTTCCACTCCAGCCGAAAATAACCCTCGGGCCGGGCATTGGTGGTCGCCGAGATGATCGGCACGAAGAGCACACACTCCTTGATTTGCTTGCGGATCTTTTGATCCCACGCATCGCCACCTGTGAGCTCATCTTTATCGAACCACACCACGATCCCCGCCGCCCGCAGCGCCTCCGCGAGGCGGAGCACCGCCACCGCGTCTTGCGACGCGTAGCTGAGAAAGACGGCTTTGCTTTCGGCGGTGCTCATTTCGGCACGGTGGTCGCCTGGAAAAAGGCATTGATCTCGGAATCGGCAAGGAACGGTTTCATGCGCGGATCCGTGCGGAAATGGACCCGCAGGGCTTCGCGGCCAAATGGTCCGTTGGTCCCTTCGCGCAGCAAGGCAAGCGCCAGCGGACGATCGTCCAAAAGCAGGGCAGCTACGATCGGATTGAAAAACCAGCCGGCGACCGGTGAGAGCACGATTGGGCGTGGGGTAATTTCCACGAAAGCACGATTGAGCGCCCGGGCTTCGTCCAGTCGGCCCAGTCCGCGCATCACCCAGATTTCCGCCCGCCGCACCCAGAGATCCGTCGGCATGGCGATTTTCTGGCGCTGCACCTCGACCAACGCGGCCTCGTAGTGCACGCGGGCGAGCGCGGGTTTGCCCTGCAGTTCGAGCAGCGTCGCGTGGAGCAGCGCAGCGGGACCGCCATACTCGGCGACATCGAGAAACCACGGCTCGTTGTAACTGCGGAGCGCCGCAAAGCCGTAGTCGTCGTCGCCACTCAACGCCGCGTAGAGGAAGCGGCTGAAAACGGTGCGTTCCTGCCCGCTCACCCGCACCGGCACCTTGTCGAGCCACGTCCGCATGCCGGCGAGATCGCTGTGCAGGGCGAGCATCGCGCGGGCTTTCCACACCGTGGCGTTGGCCACGGGGGCGAGCGCGAGCGTGGCATCGATCTCCCGCTCAAAATCCGCCCAGCGGCCCAAGTTGCGGTAGCGGATGGAAAGGTCGTAACGGGTCAAAGGATCGGCCGGAAAGCGGCGCACGTTCTCCTCGGCCAACGCGAGGCCCGAGGCGGAGTCGGTCAAGGTGAGGGCGGCGACCCGCCAGTAGCGGGGCTGGCCGGGGTCAAGGGCACAGGCTTTCTGGATGAGCACCGCCGCGCGGGCAGCATCGACCCCGCGGGCACCGAGGTAGTTGGCGAGGGCGAAGAGCGCCTCGGGTTCGTCGGGCGCGAGTTGCACGGCCCGCTCGGAATATTGTCCGGCCAGCGCCGCGCGGGCGTCGCGGCGATCAAAGCCGCGCAGGAGATACTGGCTCTGGATGCGGGCCATCACGGTCACGGCCTCGGGATCGGCAGGGCTGAGCTCGAGTTCTCGCTTGGCGATTTCCTCGGCGAGGACGAAGTCGTCGCGAATCGTGTCGAGCCCGTCGAGCAGTGCGATGGCGCGCCTGAGCTCGGCTTTCTTCGGCCAGTCGCGGGTGGACAGCGCGATTTTGGCCGACTTGGTGGAATCGGGCGCATCGAGCAGGGCGCGGATTTGCGGGTCGGTGCGGTAGGCGGCCAGCCGTGGATCGAGCCCGAGCGCGACGCGGAGGATGCGACGGCCCTCCTGAAAATCGACCGCCTCCTGCATGAGATCGTAGGCCTTGGCGCGCTCGCCGAGCAGGAGATTGAGCGCGACCGGATTGAACCACCACCCTTGCCCGAGAAACATTTGAAACGGCCGCTGATACTCAGGGAAAATCACGGCATTGCGCGTGCGGGCCTCTTCCAACCGACCGAGCCGGGCGAGCAGCCACGCCTCCAACCACATGGAGCGGAACCCCACGCTGTTCACGGCCGCGTGTTGCGCGTATTCCTTGTGTGCGGCCTCGAAGCGGAGACGCGCGAGGTCGGCTTTGCCCTGCAACAGCAGCAATTCGCCCTCGAGCAGCGCCTTGGGCCCCGTAAATTCGAAATCCACCATCCAGGGCTCCGGCTTGGCCCGCAAGGCGCGCAGCCCGCCCTCGTAGTCGCCGCCGGCGAGCGCGTAGACGAACTCGCTGAATACGGCGCGGTCAGTGGCGCGGTAGCGCTCGGGTAGTTGGTCGAGCATCTTCCGCATCACCGCCGTTTCGCCGCGGACGGTGAGGGCGAGCCGCGCCTTGGCGATGATCGCGTTGGCGACGGGCCCATGCTTGATCGCCAGGTCCAGGTAGCGGTCGGTCTCCTCCAAGTTGGCCGCGTCGCGGAAGTGGCGGGCGGCCTCATATTGCGCGAGTCCGTCCGTCGGAAAGCGGTCCGCGGTGCGCTGGGTGCTGGTGAGAAGCTCAGCGCGCGGCACGGCCGGATCGTTGGCGAGCACGTTGTCGAGCATCCGGTAAAAACGCGGCTCGGCGGGGCGCGCCACGATGGCCGCGCGGAACAGTTTCGCCGCGCGGGGCAGCTCGACGTTGCGGGTGTAGAGGTAGGTGCCCAATGCCGCCTGCGCCTCCACGTCGTCGGGCGCGAGGGCGACAGCGCGCTCGCTGACCTGCTTCGCCAGGGCAAAACGGGCCTCGCTCCGGTCAAACCCGCGCAAGAGCAAATAGGTCTGCACCCGCGCCATCATCACAGTCGACGCCGCATCGGTGGACCGCTGGGCGAGCACGCCTTTGCACAACTCTTCGGCGAGCATGACATCCGCCACGATGGCGTCCGGAGCCGTCAACAACTGCTCCGCGCGCACCAGTTCTTTGTTGGTGGTCGCAACCACCGGAGCCACGGGCGCCGACTCGACCGGACGCTTCAGCCAAAAATATCCGCCCACCGCCAGCGCAGCCGCGACCAGCACGGCAGCGCCCGCCCATGCCGCCGCCGGGACGCGGCGGCCCACCTCCGGAGTGGCACGACGTGTTGGGGACGCGACGCCCTCGTCGCGTTCAGCGGGACGAGGGCGTCGCGTCTCCAGCTCTGCTTGCTGCACCACGCCCACCCGGTGCGACCACAGTTTTACGAATCGCGCCAAGATCTCCGGCGCCATCACGCCCGCCGGCAACCGGGTCCACTGCACCGCGCGGAAACGATCCGGCACCAGCGCGTCCGGCTCCCGCGTGTCGTCGATCACCACCGGCAAAATAAATGCCACCCCCGACGCGATGCCCCGCGCGCGCTCGGCCGCGAGGTCCCACTCGATCCGAAAATATCCTTCGTGCCGCGCCTGCGTGGCTTTGGAAATCACTGCGATGAACAGCACACACTCCTTGATCTGCCGCCGGATTTTTTGATCCCACTCATCGCCCGTCTCCAGCCCGCCCTCGACGTCAAACCACACCTCGACCCCACTCGCCCGCAGCGCTTCGCAGATACGCTTCGCCACCTCCGCATCTTGCGACGCGTAGCTCAGGAAGACGGCTTTAGCAGGATCACTCATGGTGAGAGGTCGGCGGTGAACTTGCTCACGCTTTTCCATCGAGTGCGAGCAAGCCCGCGGCCTACGCAAATCCATTTGTTTTCCGACGCGCTCATTTCAATGGCGGGAATTCGCACGGCACGGCCTGCCGTCCATGTCGGCGATAGGCCGTGAAATCTGCCCGGTCCACCGTCCAGATTTTGCATCGCACCGTCAGCTCGGTCATCCGCACGAGGCAGGCGTCCGCCAGATCGATCTCGCGATCTGCATACTTCGCACACAGCTCGTGCAACCGCGGCAACTCGGTCGCAAAGTCAAAATCAGGATCGAACACCAAGTCGCCACGTGCGAGCAGCGACAAGACCCCGTCGGGCGAACCCAACACCCAAGCCGTCTCCAAGATAACACCTTCGCACGTATGAAAGGGGGCATGCGCCCTCAGCGCTGCCGCGGCCCACGCGTGATCCCGGTCGCGCGCGTCAGCCGCCGCCACCAACAGCCCAGTATCAGCGATGTTTTTCACGCTTGCCGCGGAGTCGCATGCGCACGGTCGCGCGCACCCGTTCGTTCGTATACGGACCCTCGCCCAAGCTCACCGAACCAATAAAATCCTCAGAGGCGAACCGTCGCTGCAGGGCGCCCTGATTTTCGTTCACGTCACGCTCGATCAAGTCGCGGATATATCTGCCCCGACCCAAGCCCAACTGCGCGGCGCGGGCGGAGGCTTTGGTGAGGAGCGCGGGTTTGATCCGCACGGTGAGGACCTGTGTCATACGTCACGGTATCACGAAGCGATTCGTGCCCGGGTCAAGCGTGCGCGCGCCGCCCGGACCAACCTCCACCAAACCGCTTGGCGTCCGCCTCCCTTCCTCCCAAGGTCGCGGCTCACGTTTCCTTGCTCCTTCCCCATGCAACTTCACTCCGTCCTCCCCCGCCCCGCCGCGCTCGTCGCGTTCCTCGCTCTGCTTCTCCTCCTCGCCTCCACCGTCCGCGCCGCGATCCCCGGCATCACCATGCCGCCCGCGAACGACGGCAAACTCCGCATCATCGCCTTCGGTGCGCACCCCGATGATTGTGAACTCCAGGTCGGCGGCACCGCCGCCCGCTGGGCCGCCGCTGGCCACCACGTGCTGCTCGTCTCCGTAACCAACGGCGACATCGGCCACTGGCGCGAAGCCGGCGGCCCCCTCGCGATTCGCCGCAAAGCCGAAGTCGATGCGGCCCACCGCCTCCTCGGTATCCAAGGTGTGGTGCTCGACAATCACGACGGCGAACTCGAGCCCACCCTCGAAAACCGCCGCACCCTCACGCGCCTCATCCGCACGTGGAACGCCGACCTCGTCCTCGGCCCCCGCACCAACGACTACCACCCCGACCACCGCTACACCGGCGTCCTCGTGCAAGACGCCGCCTTTATGGTCACCGTCCCGTTCTTTTGCCCCGACGTGCCCGCGATGACGAAAAACCCCGTCTTCATGTATTATACCGACCGATTTCAAAAACCCGCGCCCTCCAGGCCCGACATCGTCATCTCGATCGACCCCGTCATTGAAAAGAAACTCGATGCCCTCGCCGTCATGGTCTCGCAGTTCGCCGAAGGTGGCGCCAACGGCTCCGCCGCCCTCTACCCCGCCGACGCCGTCGGCCAGCGCGCCCGCCAACGCCAGGTCCGCGAAAATTTCCACCGGCGTTATCAGGCGATCGCCCTCCGCTTCGCCCAAGAACTCGCCGCGTGGTATCCCGGCCCCGCCGCCGAAAAAGTGAAACACGCCGAGGCCTTCGAGCTCTGCGAATACGGCAGCCAACCCGACCGCGCCGCCCTCAAACGCCTCTTCCCGTTTTTCGAGTGATCGACCTCGGCCACCCGTCCGTCTCGGGACGATGCGCCCTCGCCGCATCGGATCGCCCCCTCCCTTCCTCTCCAGCCGAGGGCTTTCTCCGATATTTTCCTGACCCAAATTTGCTGGGAAAAATGCAACGACTCACGTGGCCTTGCGCGGCGGTCGGGCGCGATCAGGGAGGTCGTAACACGCTCCGCGCTGAAGACGGAACGACAGGAAGATTCACGACAGAAAAATAGCATGAGAGGATAATCGAGGCCGGTTTCAAATTTTTCTGTCTCAAATTTTCCTGTCGATCGCTTATTTGTGCTGTGCCTGAGCAACTACACGAAAATTGTTTATCCGCTCCGATCCGCGTAGTCTGACTCCGCCCGCCCGATCACACCCGCCCGATCCTAAGTCATAAAAATGGGGTCAGAAATATTCCCGCTAAGATCCCCGCCACTACCCCGCCCATCCCGTCCTCCCGCCGTTCTTCGCTAACCGCTTGGCGTTTTCCCAAATCTTACTCACGTTCCCCGACTCACGCCCTCACTCCGCATGCACGTCTCCCTCCTCCGCCCCCGCTTCGTCACGCTGGCCCTCGCCTCCGCCGCGCTCGCCCTGAGCCTGTCGCCCGGCCGCCTCCGCGCCGCCGAAAAATCCGCCGCCGCCGCGCCCATCAGAGCCGACGGCTTCTCCTACGTCAAAACCGTCGGAGCCATTTCCGAATACAAACTCGATGCCAACGGCCTCGCCGTCCTCCTGCTCCCCGAGCACTCCGCGCCCGTCGTTACCTTCATGGTCACGTATCGCGTCGGCTCGCGCCACGAGGTCACCGGCACCACCGGCGCGACGCACCTCCTCGAGCATCTCATGTTCAAAGGCTCCGCCGCCTTTAACCGCACCAAGGGCAACAGCGTCGACCAGTTCCTCGAGGCCGTCGGCGGTAATTTCAACGCCACCACCTACCTCGACCGCACCAATTACTACGCCGAAATTGGCAACGAGCACCTCGAACGTTACATCGCCATTGAGGCCGACCGCATGCGCAATCTCTGGCTGCGCGAAGAGGACCGGAAACCCGAGATGACCGTCGTGCGCAACGAATTCGAGATCGGCGAAAACGATCCCGAGCAAGCCCTCGACAAAGAGATCACCGCCGCCGCGTTTCAGGCTCACCCCTACCACCACAGCACCATCGGCTGGCGCTCCGACATCGAGAAAGTCTCCATCGAAAAACTCCGCGAGTTCTACGACACCTTCTACTGGCCCGATAACGCCACCGTCACCATCGTCGGCGATTTCGATCCCTACGCCGGCCTCGCGCTCGTCAAAAAATACTACGGCGGGATTCCGAAAGCCCCGAAGCCGATTCCGCAGGTTTATACCGAGGAGCCCGCGCAGAGCGGCCCTCGCCGCGTGACGGTCCGCCGCGCGGGCGAACTCGGCGTCGTCGGTGTCGCCTACAAAACCCCCGCCGCGCGCCACGCCGACATCCCCGCCCTCAACGTCCTCGCGAGCATCCTTTCCTCCGGGAAAACCAGCCGCTTCTACCGCGCCCTCACCGACAAAAATCTCACGCTCAACGTCAGCGCCAACACCGGTTACTTCCACGATCCGTCGCTCCTGAATATCTACGCCAACCTTGCCCCCGGTGCCACGCACGAACAGGTCGAAAAAGTTCTCCTCGAAGAAGTCGACCGCGCGAAAACCGGCGGAGTCACCCCCGCCGAAGTCGCCACTGCGCTCGGCAAAATCAAAGCCGCCACCGCCTACAAACGCGACGGTTACTTCTCCATCGCCGGCAATCTCAACGAGGACATCGCCGCCGGCGATTGGACGCTCTACTACACGCTCGATGCCGCGATGGCCAAAGTCACCGCCGCCGACGTGACGCGCGTCGCCAACCAATACCTCGACATCAACCAGAGCGTCACCGGCTGGTTCATCCCGCTCGCCGCGAAATAATCCACCCTTCTGTCATTCTGAGCGCAGCGAAGAATCCAGTGCGACGCTCGCCCCGCCTCCTCGTCCACGAATCTCCTGCTGGATTCTTCGCTCCGCTCAGAATGACAAACGAAACGAAAAAAATCTCTCCCATGAACGCTCTCCCATTCTCCCCGTCTCCCCGTCTCCCCCTCTCTCCGTCTCGCCATCGTCGTCCCTCCGCTCTCGTCGCCGTCCTTACTTCCGCAGTCCTCTCGTTCACCACCGCCACGACCCACGCTCAAGTTGCGAAAAACGCCGTCCGCGAAAAAGTCGGCGGCATCGACCTCGTTGTCCTGAAAACGGGCGTGAAAGAAGTCGTCACGATCCGTGGTTCCCTCGCCGCCGGCGACGCGCTCAGCCCCGACGGCAATCCCGCCCTCGCCGATCTCACCGGCGGCATGTTGGACAAAGGCACAACGAAGCAGGACAAGTTCGCGATCGCCCAACTCCTCGGCGGCGTGGGCGCGACGATCTCGTTCGGGACCGGTCCGAGCTCGCTGAACATCAGCGCCAAGTGCCTTCGCGCCGATCTCCCGCTCGTCCTCGGCCTCATCGCCGAGCAACTCCGCTCGCCCGCGTTTTCTCCCGAAGAATTCGCCAAGCTCAAGAAACAGTTCGCCGGCAACTACCGCCGCCAGCTCGACGAGACCGGCTTCCGCGCCGACGACAGCTTCACCCGCGCCGTGTATCCACTCGGCCACCCCAACCGCCAGGCACCCTCCGCCGAAATTCTCGCGAGTGCGGAAAAAATTACCCTCGAAGAAGTGAAGGCCTTCCACGCAAAATATTATGGCCCCGCCACCTTCCGCCTCGTCCTCGTCGGCGACATCGCCGCCGCCTCCGCCAAGACTGAGATCGCGAAAGTCTTCGCCGGCTGGACCGGCGGCGAACGCGCACCCACTCCAGCTCCCGCCAAGCCCGGCGCCGTCGACGCCGCGCGCGACCAAAATGTATTCATGCCGGAGAAGACCAACATCTCCATTATCTGGGGCCAGGCCACCGGTCTCCGCTATGGCGATACCGATACGCTCGCCCTCCGCGTCGGCACGGCTGCCCTCGGCAGCGGCTTCACCGGCCGCCTCATGGCCAACGTCCGCGACAAAGAAGGCCTCACCTATGGCATCGGCTCCTACGTGGCCGGCGACACCTTCGTCGACGGTGACTGGCGCATCCAAGGCAACTTCGCCCCCGAGATGCTCGAAAAAGGCATCGCCTCGACCAAGCGCCAACTCACCGAATGGTATACACAAGGCATCACCGACGACGAACTGGCCAAACGCAAAACGGGCCTCGCCGGCACCTACAAAGTCGCGCTCTCCACGACGGCCGGCATGGCCGGCACGATCCTCAACACGCTCAACCGCGACCTCGAACTCTCCTTCATCGATCAATATCCCGCCCGGGTTGGTGCGCTCACAAAAGCTCAGGTCAACGGCGCGATCAAAAAGCACCTCGACCCGGAAAAGATGGTGCTCGTGAAAGCCGGCACCGTCCCCGGGGCGAGCGCCACACCGGTTGCTAAGTAACCGCGCGCCCGTAGCCATCCGCCGAACATTGGGGGCAAAGTCCTGTGCCCCCCCCGCAGTCTTGCAGTAGGCCACGCGCTCAGTGTGCGGTGCGCTCGAAAGCGGCGGGCGCCCGAAGTTATTTTTCCTGTCAATGGATGCCGCCGAAGCCACGTTGGACCGCAAAGGCCATGAGCTGCGGGGTCGTGTGGACGCCAAGTTTGTGTCGAATGTGATCGCGGTGGGTGCGGACGGTGGTCGGTTTAGCCCCCACCTTGTCGGAGATTTCGCGGTCGTCCAGACCCCGCGCGATCAACGAAAGGATACGAACTTCATGGTCGGAGAGACGCTTCGCGATGGCACGCGGATCGGCCTTCCAATCTTTCCGCGCAGCGGCGTAGGCGGTGCCAAAATACGTGTGCCCGGCTTCGATGGCGCGGAGAGCAACACCAAGTTCCACTTCGGTGGAGTGGGCCTTGTCTAGGAAGCCCTGCACACGGTGGCGCTCGCACTGGGCGAGGGTAAACTCGTTGAGATACGAGGTAAGAACGAGGATGGCGGGCGAGGGACGCAGAGCTCGGGCGGCGGCGGCGACGGTAAAGCCGTCGTCGTCCGGCAGACCGATGTCGAGGATGAGCAAGTCCGACTGCCGCACGGCCAATAGCACCAACGCGACCGCCGCGGAGGCGCACTCCCCAACGATGCTCCAATCGGGAATCGCTAGACAATCGCGGCGGACGCAGGCGCGGACCAAAGGGTGGTCTTCGACGATCAGCACTTTCATAAGCTGAACGGAAGAGGAACCGAACTGCATTGGCGACCCTTGGGAGAGAAAATGTTGCTAGGGCAGACCGGTAATCAATTTTGGAGGAAATCCTGAAGACTGGAAGCGGCCAGAAACGGAAGAAGTCCGACTGCCGGGCCACGACCTGCATCCAAGGTCAACAAGGACGAACAACCGGCGTCACGCTCACGAACGGGCGCAAAAGCAAGCCCGCCGCATACGGAAATTTCCGTATTCGCGGAACTTCCCACGGGGGAAGTCACCGCGTTGCCTCACCGCGCGGCGAAGCCCCCTCTTGCGATTTGTGCCCCGCTGCAAGATTCCATCCCGACAAACGTTATAACCAGATGAAAACAGCAAAATCCAGATACTTAATAGTTAGATCGATCGCGGCGTTCCTTGCCGCCGCCATTTGCGCACTGGGGCAGACAACCTGGCCGCACAAGGTATATAAATTGGTGAACGTCAACAGCGGCAAGGCGCTCGACGTTACGTCCTACTCCCTTGACCTGGGAGAGACCGTCCAACAATGGGACTACAACGGAACCTCGAATCAGATGTGGACCATTCAATACACTGGCTACTATTCGTATGTGGCACTTGAGAACATAAATTCGGCATACGTGCTCGACGTAAGAGACTGGACGAGCAGCAACAATTTCAACGGCCAGGTGATACAGCAGTGGTGGAAAGATGGCTACTACACCGCTGGAAATCAGATGATTTTGATGTCCCACCTCGGGAGCGGCAGGTATAATTTGATTGTCGGCGCTAGCGCCAAGTATTTGACGGTAGACAGCGCTTCGACATCAAATGGGGCGACCGTGGTCCAATACGACACCTCGGGTGGCAACCACCAAAAATGGGACGTCTATGAAGTCTCGCATACGTGGAGCACGCCATCGTATAGCCCATCGTTCTGGAATAACGACTACGACACGAAGATTAATAATAATTGTTACAACTACGCTAACAATAAGCGGACGGATTCGTTTGCGCAGCCAGGAAAGTCTAGCGGACAGGCATTTGCATCACACACCACTGCCGAGCTGCAGAATCGATGTAACCAGGACCAACTCAACGTAACTACATCTACCGCATCAGCGCCGAACGGGCAGACGAAGATCGTTATGTATACGGGCTATTTTTATTTCGAAGAAACGGGAACCTACGGCTACGATTTTCACCTGTGGCGAAAGGACAGCAACGGCATGTGGTCGCACAAGCCCGGCAAAACGAATGCCACGAACCTCCATGCCGGCGGGGGCACGATCTCCGATCCTGCGGCCCTTACGACTTCCCAGCGCGGGGGCTACGATACCTTGGTCGGATATTTCTTCACGCCCTCTGACTCACGTGACGGGCGGGGCCACGGCAACGTTTGGTGAAACCTCAATATATATAAATAATATGAAAACACTTTTTTATTCAGGCATCCTCTTGGCGCTTTTGTGCACCAATTTATTCGCGCAATCGAGTCGGCCGAAGCCCGAGCCGGGCCTCCACGTTACCATCGTCCTCTTCTCGGGCCGAGAGGACCCTAAATTAGTGATTACCGACGCGAGGGAAATCGCCGATGTCTTCAACGCTATCCGCGGCCTTCCGGACCATGCCTCATTATCAAGCACAAGTTCCTTGCCGCTCCCGATGTTTGGATTCAGGGGGATAATCATTCAAAATTTTTCCAACGTGAGTTCTGAAATGAGCATTATCCACGTTTTTAAAAATGATGTGGAAATAATCGGGAGAGCGGCCCCTGCAGCGCGCGACGTAAAAAGCTTCCGCGTGGATAGTGCGGGGGCTCTGCAGCAGCGCTTCGTTAGTATGGCATTGTCACGAGGCGTTATCCCCCGAGAATAACTCTCCTGGGGTCGCTCTGCATCGGTTCGATTTGCAGCAGCGGCCTCCTCTAAGTTCGTCTCGAAAGGCTTCACTGGACCGTGACGGCGGTCGAAATATCTAAAACTATGAAGAAAATTACGTGCCTTTTCCTCCTCATCGTAGGATCGCTCACTGCCGCCGCACCGGAATCTGTCCGAGGCAAAGTTTTCAGAACATATCATTTGTTTTCGGGCGTCACCAACGCAAGTGAGAGCACCGTCCTTTTGGGCACCGACGGCCGTTTCACCGTGCTTAAGTCCGCTTTCGGAGTGAAAGAGCGACCGGGTCCGAGTGACGTCCTTCCCGAAGTTCACTGGGGGGCAATTCAAGATCCGCCTGCCGGAGGAACCTTCAGCTATCAAAAGACGGATGAGATGGTCGGAATTTTGACCTTCTTTCGCGAAAACGCCCCAACTGGCAGCATCACCTTACGGTTCAACTCGTCCTCGTCAGGCTCGACTGACCAACTGCCGTCGCTTGCTGGAAATTTTTTCTACTTTACGGAGCTTTCATGGCGAGACACCGCAGCGCTTTCCAATGTCTCACTTCGCGGCCATGTGTCTGAGGGGCGGCCGGTAATTATGGGATTTTCCGTCCCCGGCACTTTCGAGCGAGAAGTGCTGATTCGCGTGATAGGCCCTTCGCTTGCGGCGTTTGGCGTATCCGGCGTTTGGAACAGTGCCAGTATGCAGATCTTCAAAGGGGATAGCGCGGTTTTTGGGGCGGCATTTCGCTTTCCTCACTGGAGCGTCGTGCCTGTCGGCATCTTTCCAAACATCGCACCCAGCCCGGAGGTTGGGCTCCGCAGAATCTTCGATCATACCGGGGCGTTTCAATTACCATCGGGATCGCGGGACTGCGCAATTGTGATTCGATTGGCCCCAGGGAATTACACCGTGGTAGCCGGCGGCGCGGCAGGCGATGCTGGTGGCGAGGCGCTAATTGAGCTCTACACGCTACCATAAGACTTCCCTGCACGCATCGTTTCTGCGGCGGGAGCATGACCCCGCGAGGGCGATCCGGGGAAATTGCAGCTCACCCGGCAAATCTACAAACGTGCACGACGGGTGAGTGGTGCCATGCGCGCCGCCTCGACCGAGATGGTCGATGGGCAAAACGCGACGCCCCTCTGAACGCCCCAGTGTTTTCCTCGGGCGTGGCCAACAGGCCGCCGGCAATCTGGTGTCGCCAGCGCTCTCCACGACGGCCGGCATGGCCGGCACGATCCTCAATACGCTCAACCGCGACCTCGAACTCTCCTTCATCGATCAATATCCCGCCCGGGTTGGTGCGCTCACAAAAGTTCAGGTCAACGGCGCGATCAAAAAGCACCTCGACCCGGAGAAGATGGTGCTCGTGAAAGCCGGCACCGTCCCCGGGGCGAAGTAATTTTCCACCCGGCAAAAAACGCCGTGCGTGAAAGTGCGGCGCTCGCTGCGGGCGGATTTCGCCGGTCAGGGCCGGCCGACCTGAAAATACGGTTCCTCTGTTTTCGTTGGGTTCGCGATTTGGTCTGCCTTATACCAACGTCCTTTGAACGCTGGACTTTTCGGTAGCCGCGAGCGCCAGCGAGTGGACGGATCACCACGCGCTGGCGCTCGCGGCTACCTGGTAAATCAATGTCTGAATCATTTGGGCGATTGATCTAACGTCCGCCCTATCAGCTCCCCGTAGCGGCGAGCGCCAGCGAGCCGATCAACAGCGAGCGGAGCAAATACCAACGTCCTTTGAACGCTGGACTTTTCGGTAGCCGCGAGCGCCCGCGAG
>CAMBVX010000069.1 GCA_945871085.1 Opitutus sp. GAS368
CTCCCGCGCCAATTCGCCGGCAAGTTTGTTTCCACGCGGCGGCCCTTCACCCCGCGCCGCCCCTACGATTGGGCACTCACCGATGATGCCGGCAAGCGCTACGCTTACTTGGACGTCTCGAAGCTCCTCCAGACCGACCAAATTGAGAATTACGTCAACCATACCGTGGTCGTCTTCGGTGCGGCCAAAAACGCTCCCGACTCCAAAGAAATCGTCATCCAGGTTGAAACCCTGCAGTTGAAATAAGCCTACTCCACTGAAACCGCGGAAGGCCACCTTCCGTTGGATCGGAGATTTTTTGCTCATGGAATTGATCGACGGAAATCAAACGGCCACCGCCCTTATCGCTGAACTCAAGGCTGAGGTCGCCACGCTTACGGGCCGCAAACCGTGTCTCGCCTTGGTGCGCGTGGGCGAGGACCCCGCGTCGGTCTCCTACGTGAAAAAGAAGGAAAAGACCGCCGCCGAAATTGGTGTCACCAGCCGGATCATTCTTCCGCCCGTCACCATCACGCAGCAGGAACTTTTCGCCCTGATCGACAGCCTCAACATCGACGCCACCGTGGACGGCATCCTCGTGCAGTCTCCGCTGCCGAAACACCTCGACGAAGTCGCGGTCTTTCGGCGCGTCTCGCCCGACAAAGATGTGGACGGATTCAACACGATCAACCTCGGCAAGATTGCCCAAGAGGATGACACCGGATTTGTCTCCTGCACCCCGGCCGGCATCATGGAACTTCTCGCGCGCAGCGGCACCGACCTCAAAGGGAAACACGTCGTCGTGCTGGGTCGCTCGCTCATTGTCGGAAAGCCCATCGCCCTCCTCGCACTCCAGAAACGCGCGGGCGCAAACGGCACGGTCACCATTTGCCACTCTGGAACCATGAACCTCCCGGCCCTCACACGGCAGGCCGACGTGCTCATCGCCGCGATCGGTCGCGCGGAGTTTGTCACGGCCGACATGGTGAAGCCCGGAGCCGTCGTCATCGACGTCGGCATCAACCGCGTGCCTGACTCCAGCAAGAAAACGGGCTACCGACTCACGGGCGACGTGCACTTCCCGAGTGTCGCGCCGCTCTGCGCGAAAATCACGCCCGTACCCGGCGGCGTCGGCCCCATGACGGTCGCGATGTTGATGAAGAATACGCTCAAAGCGTTTCACCTCCGCGCGACACACTAGCTTGCGCTGGTCACGCGGACAGTTTTCCTTTTCCCCCAATGGCTGCCCCCTCGATTCTGGTCGTCGATGACCAACCCATCAACGTCCAGCTCCTGAAACGAAAATTGGAGCGCGAAGGCATTCGCGTCACTGCGGCCTATAACGGTCTGGAGGCCCTCGAGCTCACCAAGAAAGTGATGCCCGATCTTATCCTCCTCGACGTCATGATGCCCGACATGGACGGCATCGAAGTCTGTCAACGCCTCCAAGCCGACGAGACCACGCGCAGCATCCCCGTGATCTTCGTCACCGCGCGCACCACCAAGGAAAGTAAACTCGAAGGCCTGAGTGTGGGGGCCGTCGACTACATCACGAAGCCCATCGATCTCGACGAGACCCTTGCGCGGGTGCAAACGCAGCTGCGCTTCGTCACCGTGAACCGTCAACTCGTCGACCTGACGCGTCGCCTCGAAGAGGCCCGCCGCGCCGCCACCATCGGAGCGGTCACGCAGGGCATCGCCCACAATCTCAATAATCTTCTCGGCGTCGTCATCGGCTATCTCGACCTCGTCAAAGCCTACTACGACAAACCCGAGCAGGTAAAAAAGAACGCGCAACACGTGGAGGACGCCGTGCAGCGCATCGTCGCCATCATCAAGCAACTCAGCACGCTCGTCGTAAAGTCTCGCCCGCCCCTCATCAAGGCCCCGCTGCAACGGCTACTCGAAGGCTGCGTCACCCGGTTCCACACCGACTACAAGCTCACCGCGCCGGTCACAATCGACAACCCGCTCGCCGATCTGATGATCGATACAAATTTCGAAATTTTCGAGGAAGTGCTGAAAAAAATCATGATCAATGCGTGGGAATCCTACGACAACAAGCCCACCGACCCGCGGCCTATTGCGATTCACACCCGTCTCATCGAAAAGCCCGATGAGGGGCAAATCGTCGAAATCCGCATTGTTGATCATGGGCACGGCCTTGACGCCGACGTTCGCGACAAAATGTTCGAGCCCTTCGTGAGCACAAAGAATACCGTCGGCGTGGGCATGGGGCTCACCGTTGCGCGCCACGCCCTGCGAAACCTCGGTGGCGAAGTCATGATGGGCGATACCGCGGGTGGCGGCGCGACCGCCCTGCTCACCCATCCGGTGGAAAAAAGAATCCGCAAGAGCTTCGATGAGTAAAATCGCCTTCCTCGGTGCCGGTAACATGGCCACAGCTTTTACCGAGGGCTTGCTGGCGAAAAATGCGGCCGTAAAATCCGCTCTCGTGTGCTTCAGCGCCAGTGGTCGCTCCGCCGCCGCGCTCGCGGAAAAAACCGGCATTCTCCAGGCGCGATCCTTGGTCGAATTGCTGGCCGGAGCAGACACCGTGGTCGTCGCGTTCAAGCCGCAGCATCTCGCGACAGCCGACCCGGCACTCGCCGAACTGACGGCGGGAAAACTCGTGCTCTCGGTTCTCGCCGGGAAAAAAATCGCGAGCCTCCAGCGGAGGTTTCCGCAGGCGCGCAATGTTGTGCGCACGATGCCCAATACGCCCGGTCAGATCGGGGCGGGCATGACCGGTTGGTGTGTGGCGGCTCCGCTCACCGCCGCCGATCGCGCCACGGTCGAAACCATCCTCGGGGCCCTCGGTAAATCCGTGGAAGTCGCCGAATCTCAGATGGACGCTCTCACGGGGGTGAGCGGCAGCGGCCCGGCCTACGTTTTTGAATTCGCGGCGGCACTACGCGACGCCGGTGTAGCCGCCGGACTCGCACCCGAAATTGCCCAGCAGCTCGCCATCGAGACACTGCTCGGCGCCGCCCGCCTCCTGGCGCGAAAAAACATCGAACCGGAGGTGCTGCGTGATCAAGTGACTTCACCCAACGGCACGACGTTTGCAGGTCTCCAGCGCCTGGCCGCGCGGGATTTCCGCGGAATGATTCGTGAAACGGTGCTCGCGGCCAAGGCGCGAGCGGAAGAATTATCGCAGGACAGTTGATCTCACCATGAGCACACTCGACGGCCGCATCCTCGTCACCGGCGGCGCCGGTTTTATCGGCAGCGCACTCGTCTGGGCGCTCAACCAACGCGGCCACACCAACATCGTCATTACCGATCTCCTCGGCAGCGATGAAAAGTGGAAGAATCTGGTGCCGCTGAAATTCGCCGATTACGTTGAGGCGGGTTCCTTTCGCGAGCACCTCCGGCACAACCCCGCCGCGTTCGGAAAGTTCTCCACCGTGTTCCATCTCGGGGCCTGCTCGGCCACGACCGAGAAAAACGCGGCCTATCTCATCGATAACAACACCAACGTGACCAAGGAGCTCGCAGCTTGGTCGTTGGAGCACGGAGCCCGCTTCATCTATGCGTCGTCGGCGGCCACCTACGGCGACGGTGCGCAAGGCATGGAGGACACGAACGACGAGCTGCAGCGGCTGCGTCCGCTCAACATGTATGGCTATTCGAAGCATCTCTTTGACCTACACGCACAGCGCGAGGGCTGGCTGGAACACATCGTCGGGGTAAAATATTTTAACGTCTTCGGCCCCAATGAGGACCACAAGGCGGACATGCGTTCGCTGGTCCACAAGGCGTATCAGCAAATCCTGACCACCGGCCGGGTGCAGCTCTTCAAAAGCCACAAACCGGAATTCAAGGACGGCGAGCAAATGCGAGATTTCCTTTATGTGAAGGACGCGATCGAGATGACGCTGCACTTTGCCGAACGCGCGACGACGGCCGGTGGTCTCTACAACTTAGGGAGCGGTGAAGCGAATACGTGGCTGACGCTCACCCGAGCGATCTTTGCGGCCTTGGGACGCGAGCCGAACATCGAGTTCATCGACATGCCCGACGTGTTGCGCGGCAAATACCAGTATTTCACCAAAGCGGACACGACGAAGCTTCGCGCGGCCGGCTTTACTAAGGCGATGACTCCGTTGGTCGAGTCCGTTCGCGACTATGTTCAGGGCTATCTCGTGCCCGCGAAGAAATTGGGCGAAGGGTAGAAACTGGCATTGGACAACCGTATGCGTCCGACGGGAGCCCCCTCGCACGAGGCTTGATGTGGGAGGTGACGCTGGCGCGATCCTGAGCACTCCTACGCCATAGGGCGCAACAATCCGACCGTATCTTCACCGCGATTTCGATTCAGCCGCCTTGTCCGCCGTCGGCTGTTTCCATTTGGCCGACATCAGGGCGGCGCTGTCGTCGTGGTTCGTCATCGCCGGGAGCCGGGTGAGCACATCTTTGACTTGGACGAGCGGATCGATGCCGTGGCACTGGCACGCGAGCCAGCTCGCTCCCACTGTGCCCACCAAGCCGAAGCAAGCTTCGAGGAAACTGACGCAACGCGAATGCAGCCGGCACGCAATCGCCCCGATTGCTGCATTGATTGCCCAAGGAGCCACTGTTCGAGTCACAGGAACATGAGTCATCCCGCTCTCACTAAATGGGCCATGCTCCCGCGCTCACTCGCGCTCACGCTCGCCGTCGCCCTGGGTTTTGCCCACCCGCTCCGCGCCGATCCCATCATCACCGAATTTCTCGCGTCCAACACGAGGACCAACCCCGACAACGACGGCGCGTTCTCAGACTGGATCGAGGTGTTCAATCCAGACGCCACACCCGCCAACCTCGCGGGCTGGTATCTCACCGACAACGCAGCGCTCAAAACCCGCTGGCAATTTCCCGCTGTGACGCTGCCCGCCGGGGGCTACTTGCTGGTCTGGGCCTCGAACGAAAATCGCCGAGATCCCGCGAAGCCCCTGCATACCAATTTTGTCCTGAACGCCGAGGGCGGCTACCTCGCCCTCATCAAATCGGACGGCACGACCGCCGCCACTGAGTTTGCCCCCGCGTATCCGCCTCAGCTGAACGACGTGTCCTACGGCGTGACCCAACCCACTGGCTCCGGCGAAGAATCGGCGCGAGGTTTTTTCCGCACGCCGACGCCCCGTACGCGCAATGGCGGACCCAACAGCGTCCTCCTGACCGAACGCGTGGTCTTCTCCCGCGCGTCCGGTCCGTTCACCGGCACCGTCACGGTCACCCTGTCCGGCGCGGCGGCGGGCCAACGGATTCGCTACGTGATCGCGCCTCCTGCGACGACCGGTGCCGCCGTCCCCGAGCCCGGTCCAACAGCGACAGTCGCGACGGGGCCGATCACGATTACAGCGTCGTCGATCGTGCGTGCCATGATCTACGGTGCCGACAATCTCGCGACGAGTTTTCCCGCCACCGCGCACTATGTCCGGCTCGCCACGACGGGCACCGCGCGGCTCGATACGTTTTCCAGCCAGCTGCCGTTAATGGTGATCGACACCCATGGCACCGGTCCGCTCGTGAAGGAGAGTGGCGTGCGCCCCGGCTGGATCTACACGTGGCCTCGGCCCGCAACCGGTAACACGGCGATGACCGTCGCGCCGACCGCCCTGAGCTCGATCGCGACCAATGTGCGTGGTGCCTCCTCCGCTGAGTTCCCGAAAAAAAGTTTCACGCTGCGGCTCGACGACGCCTCGGGCCGCGACCACCCGCTGCCTCTCTACGGTCTGCCGACATTCGCAAACTGGACGCTGATCGGACCTTGGAAATACGACCTCACCTTTCTGAACAACGCCTTCATTTACGCATTGAGTAACCGCCTCGGCCGCTGGGCCCCGCGCACCCAATTGGTCGAACTATTCTTCAACGCCAATGGCGGCGACCTCGATCAGAGCGACTATGTGGGCATCTACATCCTGACGGATTCGCTGCGCATCGATAGCAAACGCGTGGACCTCGCGAAGCTTGAACCCACCGACCTCGGGACGAAAAAGATCACCGGCGGCTACCTCCTCAAACTCGATCTGCCGGACAGCAACGAATTCAATTTCCAATTACGGCGCGGCTTCCCCGGCCTGCCCTTCGCCCTCACCGTCAGCCAGCCCAAGATCCCCGAGCTCGTGCCAGCCCAACGGGACTATATCAGTAATTATTTTCAGCAGTTCGACGATGCCCTGACCGCGAACCTCGCCTCCGGGTGGAAGGACCGCACGCACCTCGACTACATCGACCGCGCGTCCTGGGTCGACCACCACATCATGAATGTCCTCGCGATGAACGTCGATGGTCTGGTGCGCAGCAGCTACCTGACGAAGGATCGCGAAGGCCGCCTCCAGGCCGGTCCCGTCTGGGATTTTGACCGGGCCTTGGGCGGCGGTGATCCACGGGCGCAGAACCACGAAGTCTGGCAGGGCGACAACGGCGCCACCGAATTCTGGAACTACGGTTGGTGGGGCCTCCTCGCGCAAGACCCGGAGTTCCTGCAGGCGTGGGTGGACCGCTGGCAACTCCTGCGCCGCACCGAGCTCTCCGCGCCACGTCTCGCCGCGCTCGTCGATTCGCTCGCCGCCCAAATCGGCCCCGCCGCCGCCGCGCGCGACGCCGCCCGCTGGCCGGACAACACGCCGCGTTTCGGCGGCAGTTGGCAGGGTGAAGTCGATACGCTGAAATCTTGGCTGGCCCGTCGCGCCACGTGGATCGAGGGAAATTTGGCCGCACCACCGACTGTCGTCGCCGGTGCGAACACCCTCCTGGTGACGCCGGCTCCCGGCACCCAACTCGCCTACACCACCGATGGCACGGACCCCCGTGCCTTTGGCGGCGGCCTGGCCCACGCGGTGCGCCTGTCCTCCACCGCAGTGACCGTCCCGACCACGACCGATTTACAGGCTCGCAGCTATCGGCCCAATTTCACCACCACGGATGGGCCCGCTACGACGTGGAGTTCGGCGGTGGGCGGAGCGCGATCCTCGGCACTCACCTCGCGACCGCGCCTCGCGAATTTGTCCACCCGCGGTTTCATCGGGTCGGATGAAAATGTCCTGATCGCCGGCGTCGTCGTCAACGATACCGCCGGCAAACAATACCTCGCGCGCGCCGTCGGCCCCGCCCTCACCGCCTTCGGCGTCGCCGGAGCGCTCGCGCAACCGGTGCTGCGCATTCTCGACTCACGGGGCCGAGAACTTGCTCGCAACAACTCATGGGAAAACGGTCCCGACGCCGACGATATGGCCGACCTGACCAAGGCCGTCGGTGCGTTCCCGTTTGCGAAAGGCAGCAAGGACGCCGCTCTCCTCGCCCGTCTCCCGGCGGGACAATTCACGCTGCAAATTTCCAGCGCCACCACGGCCACCGGCGTCGGCTTGGCGGAGCTCTACGAACTTGACCCCGGGATCGGCCGCACGCTCAACCTCTCCACCCGTGGCCTCGTGCGCGGCGGCGACGAGATCTTGATCGGCGGTGTCGTGGTGCGCGGTCCCGGGTCCAAGCGGCTGCTCATCCGTGCCATCGGGCCCACGCTCGGCGGCTTCGGCGTGGCGGCCACGTTGGCTGACCCCGTCCTCACCCTCTTCGACAAGACAAGCGTGCAGATTGCGAGTAATGATGACTGGAGCACCCGTGGCAGCGCGGGGCCCACGGCGCTCGAAGTCGCCACCGCCACCGGGGCGGTCGGCGGATTTCCCCTGCCCGCCGACAGCAAGGACGCCGTCCTGTTGCTCACCCTCGCCGAGGGACCTTACACCGCGCAAATCACCGGCAAGGCCGGCGCGAGCGGCGTGATCCTGTTCGAAATTTACGAGGTGCCGTAAACGAGACGAGCGAGTGGGCGACAGGAATGTCGCCCCTCCGACGGACCGGCGACTCTCCTGTCGCCGCACCCATGGCTGCTTCAGCGGATCACCACGTCGACATGTTCGCCGGGGCGCAGGGCGAGACCGGCGGGCAGCGCGAAGTCTATCCGCAGCGCCGTCTCCGGCGTCGGCACCGGCGGGAGCCGCATGGCGGCGAGCACGGTCGGTGAAATGGTCTCCAACGTGGCGCCAACGTGCGTGATCGTCGTCGTCGCCACCTTCACCGGATTGGTGCGCGTGCGAATTTCCGCAGCCATCCCCGGTTTCGGGTCGATGCTCAAAGGCTGGCGGAGATAGCCAGTGACCCGCTCGGACTTGGCGGCCGTGACCCGCAAAATGACTTCCCCCGCCACGACGGTTTCGCCCGCCCGCCGCAACATGAGCCCGACCACTCCGTCGATCGGCGCGATCAGGGGACCCGGCGAAAGCTGTTCCTCCGCCAGCCGCAGCTTGGCTTCCTGCACCTTGATCGCCGCCGCCAGAGCGGATTCGCCGGACAAACCCGCCGCCTGCGGATCCGCCGCGACCATGCCTTTCAACACCGGCTCGAGCCGCCGCACCAATTGGCTTTTTTCTTCCAACTGCGCGACCAGACTGCCGTGCGTAATCTTTAATTGCGCGTAATTTTCCTCGGTGATCAAACGGGCCCGATGCAGCGGCTCGGCGCGCGCCAAGTCTGCCTCGGCTTGCTGCAAACGTCCTTGGAGCGCGGCGCGCTCCACCCGATGGCTCATCCAGTCGAGTTGCATCCGTTCAAACTCGATCGCGACCCGTTGCCGATCCGTCGCGCCCGCCATGGTGACTGCCAGCATGCCGACTTCAGCGCGGATCACGGCGAGCGTCGAATCGAGCAACCGCGGATTGGCGGAAGCCACATGTCCGATCACTTCACCGGCTCGGACCGGTTGGCCCAGCGAAACCTTCAAACTCGCGATGACCCCAGCTTCGTTCGCGCGCAAGTCCGCGCCGACGATCGACGCTTCCGCCACGATCGACGACGGGGCCACCGCGCCGCTCCACATCCAGGCGACGAGCAGCGTCGCGGCGACGAACATCGCCCTCGGCAGGTAGAGCAACCGGACTTCGCGCCAGCGTTGAGCCGGCGGCGTGGGGATCGGGGAAAGAATGCGTGGGTCCATGGGGTTAAATCTCGGATTCGTCCGCCGCCTGCACGCTCGACACCCGGTCGACGCCCGGAACTTCAGACAGTTCGCTTAACAGTTCGGCCGCTCGCGACGGATCGCGCAGGAGCACCCGGTAGGAAAGATTGGCCGCTTCGGTTCCTTTGCCGAAGTGTTGGTTGGCGATATGCACGCGCAGACTGTGGCGATTGAGGAGCTGGCTCACCGCCGTTAAATCCGAGGCTGGCCGAGTCCACCGCAGATTCAAAATGAGATCGAAGCGGTGGCGGGTGCCGGAGGCCGTCATCCAGAGAAACACAAACAAGCCGCTGAGGGCGAAGGCGCCCACGATCGCCGACGAAAATTTTTGCGTTCCGCAGGCCGTGCCGAGGATGATCACGGCGAGCACGTAGCAGGTGTCCAGGGTGTCGCGCAGCACATTGCGGAAGCGAACGACCGCAAACACCGCGATCAGCCCGAAGGCCGTGATGAGGTTGTTCGCCATCACGATCAGCACGAGGGAGACGAGCACCGGCAGCACAATCAAAGACACGACGAACGAGCGCGAATACGAGACGCCCGAGTGCGTATAGACATAAACCCAGGCGATCATCTGACCGAAGAGGTAGGCCAGCGTCAGGGCGACGATCAGCGCTTGAAAACTGGTCGGGGCGGAGGCGTGGTCGCCTTGGAGGAGGGCATTCATTTGCGATTCGGACCGAGCGCGCCACGGACGGATGCGGAAGCATCCAGCCACGGGGCACTCGTGGCGGTGGACACCACGGCGTTGCCCCACTCGAAACCGGAGAGACGGCGGGCCACTTTGTGCTCGCCGAGCTGGTGGACGCCCTGGACATACTTGGCCGCACCCGAACTTTTCAGTTCGAAGCCGCGCACCATCTCAATCAGCCACGTCGGCATGCGGTCCGTAAATTTCAGCTCGAGGATCACCGTGCCGGCGAAGACCTCGATGCCGTCGGTCATGTCGGTGCCCAGATCGAGCCCGAACTCGGGCCCCATGCGGACGGAGCGATCGAGCGTCACGCGCACGCTCGCCTCGGAATTGACATAGGCCTCGCGCATGTAGGCGTTGTGGGCGCGCGGCGCGGCTTGGAGTCGCTCGACCAAATGCCAGAACTCCAATAGGTCGGTCCACTGCTGCGGATTCCACTTAAAGAGGTGTTCGGGCACGGGGCTTTCCCCGGCCAGCAACGGCCGCACGGCGCGGCGGCGCACCCGGGCCCGGTGCTTCACGATCCCCTCGTTGATCCGCCGTTTGATTTCGAAACACACCGGCGAATCCTCACTCTCGTCGTAGTAACGAATCCGCAGCTTGAAGCGGTTACGGTCACCATCGTTGGCCGCGCGAAACGTCGCCAGTTGGTCGGAATCGAGATAGAGCGTATGGACCTGGTAGGAACTGTCCGGCTTGCCGGCCGCAAACTCGTCCGGCTCCAAATAACTGCTCAGATAGCTACGAATAGCCAAAGCCAAGTCTTCGGTGATGATGTATTTAATCTCCCGCCGCTGACGTTGGGCCTTATCGATCGACATCGGCAGAAATGTTTCGCGGCAGCTTTGTTCCCACGCAACCGCAAAATACACGCCGGAAATGCGTTCGACTTGTTCGACCCAAAGGCGTTAACCCGCCCCATGCGCCGCACCCTCCCCTGCCTCACCGCCATTCTCGGCCTTGCCGTACTCTGCTCAATCACTCCCCGGGCCGACGCCCAAACGGTCACCCTCGGCGGCACCACGATTTCCCACCAGGGGCTCGTCGGCGTCGGCCGGATCCCCGCCGCAGAACGGGACAAATTTGGCGAAACCTTCGGTTCACTCTCGGGCCTCGCCCTCGACCTGCGCGCGTGGCGCCGCTCGACCGATGGCACTTACACCGGAACCCTCTACGCCCAGCCCGACCGGGGTATCACGCGCACCGGCGCGGCGACCAACTACACCCCGCGCACCCATCGCCTCGACCTCTCATTTACGCCCGCACCCAACGGCGCCTCCAATCAAATCCAGCTCGGGGTTTCCATCGCGGACACAAAAAAGCTCACCGAATCAAACGGCACGGCCCTCACCTCCCTCGATCCCGCGACCACCACCGCCGGCCTCGGCACCCGCCCCGGGTTTCCCGTGTTGCCGCAAGCCTCCACCGGTCGCCTCTCCATGGACGCCGAGGGCCTGGTCCTCCTGCCCGACGGTTCGTTCTTCATCTGTGATGAATACGGCCCTTACCTCTACCGCTTCTCTGCCGCCGGCGTTTTGCTCAGCGCGATCCGCCCGCCCGAAGCGCTGGTCCCGAAGCGCGGCGGTCGCGACTCGTTTTCCGCCGACAACCCCGCGTCGGGCCAGCCGTCGCCCTCGCCCAACGAGCCCACCACCGGCCGCGAAAACAATCAGGGCTTCGAGGGCCTCGCCGCCTCCGCCGATGGCCGCACCCTCTACGCCCTTATGCAGTCCGCCGTGCGCCAAGAGGGCGGCGCCGGTGGCAGCAGCCTGCGGCGCCATGCGCGGCTCCTCGCCTACGACATCGCCAACCCCGCCGCCGCCACACTCAAGGGCGAGTGGATTTTACCGCTGCCCCTCTACACCCAAGCCGGCGTGCAACAGGTCGCCTCCGTCGGTGAACTCGTGGTGCTCAGCAGCCGCCAATTTCTCGTCCTCGCGCGCGACGGTAACGGCCGCGGCTCCAGTTCCACCGCCTCCCTCTACCGCGCCATCCTCGTCTACGATCTCACCGGTGCCACCAACATCGCCGGCACCGCCTTCGACACCGTCGCCACGCCCGTCGCCCCCAACGGCGTGCTCGCTGCGTCCGTCACGCCCGCCACGTCCGCCGTCCTGATCAATCTCAACGACAACGCCGAGCTCGTGAAATTCGGCCTGAACAACAGCTCGTCCAGCAATAGCAACACGCTCGCCGAAAAATGGGAAAGCCTCGCCCTCGCGCCCGCGCTCGATCCGACCGCACCCGACGATTTTTTCCTCTTCGTCGGCAACGATAACGACTTTTCGACGACCGATGGTTTTCAGGACGGCGCGGCGTTCCGGGCCTCGCTGAACACGGATTCGATGATCCTCGTCTATCGCCTCACGCTCGGCGCGCGGCTCATCAACATCTCCAGCCGCAGCCTCACGGGGGCCGACGGCGACGCGCATTTCGCCGGGTTCGTGGTCGCGGGTGCGCGCGCCAAGGTGTTCGTCGTGCGCGGCATCGGCCCGGCCCTCGGGGCGTTCGGTGTGCCCGGCACTCTCCCCGATCCCGTGCTCCAAATTTTCGACGCCAACAACCGCGTCGTGATCACGAACGACAATTGGAACCAAGGCACCCTCGTCGCCGATCTGCGGACCGCCACCGCCCTCGTCGGCGGCTTCGCCCTGCCGGAGAACAGCAAGGACGCCGCCGTGATCATCGCCCTCGATCCCGGTGCCTACACGGTGCAAATCGCCGACAGCGCTGGCCGCAGCGGCGTGAGCCTCGCCGAAGTTTACGAAGTGCCATAAGCGGGGCGCCGCGTGCGACGAGAAAACGTTCAACTTTTAACGCTCAACGCTCACGTGACGAAACCGCCCCACAGTTTACTGGGGCTCATCGGTCGGTACACGGTCGGCCCAGGTGCCAGGCCTCCGACGGAGCGGCCGCTTTCCAGCCGCCCACGCTCGGCGGCGGGAAAGCCGTCCTTCCGAATGAACCGCCAATCGACAGCTGCGCCCAGTTTACGGAGGGCAGAACCATGAGCGTTGCGAGTTCAGCGTTGAATGTTGCACGGGCCGCGCCGCGCGATCGTTCTCAGCTACGCGTCGTAAGACGTGGTGGCGGCGCTGCGTGGGATGCGAAGATCCGTCGGCAGATCGCGTCGTGCGCGTTGTACATCCCAGTGATCTCGGCGGGGACGCAGGAACGGCTCGAAGGCTATTTTCGCCTCGAGTAGAAACTCGCCGCCCAGCGCACGCACCCAATGGCCGAGGAGAAAACGTTTCTGTTGCCGGTGGTGATCGACGCCACCCGCGACGCCGACGCCACGGTGCCGTCGGAGTTCAAGGCCGTGCAGTGGACCCGAATCGGCTCCGCCGAATCGCACCCCGCGTTTTGTGGGCGCGTGCGGCCGTTGCTGGGTGCTCCGGAAGTGACACGAGCTTTCCAGCCCGTGGCACGCCGAGCCGCGCACGACCAACCTGGCGTGGATCGCCGCAGCCGTGGCGCTCGTCGCAATCGTGCTCGCGGCTGTCGCCACGAAAAAATCGGCCCCGCCGCCGCCGTCCGCTCCCGTAGTGGCGAGCGCCAGCGAGCCAAAGCCCGCGCCCGCCACGCTCCCCGCCGACGCCAAGTCCGTCGCCGTGCGGCCCTTCGAAAACCGGAGCACGAAGAAGGAAAAAAATCTTCGCCGACGCCATGCACGATGTGCTGCTCACAACACTCGCCCGCATCGGCGCTCTCAAAAAAGTCACCGCGCGCACCTCCGAGTTGCCCTACCGTGATCCGGCGCAGCGTAACCTCCAGCCAATCGCCACCCAGCTCGGCGTCGCCCACGTGGTCGAGGGCAGTGTGAGCCGCGCCAGGAGCAAAGTCCGCATTTTGGTGAAAGTGACCGACGCCGCGACCGGCCTTCAACGCTCCGCCGAGCCCTCCATCGGCGACCTCAGCGATGGGTTCAAAATGCAGGCCGACCTCTCGGCGCAAATCGCGCAGTGGCTTTCCGCGACGATTTCGCCCGATCAAAAACTCGCGCTCGCGCAGAAGCTCCCGAGCAATCCTGCCGCGTATGATCTGGATCTGCGCGCCCGCCGCTGGCGGGGGTTGGGCAACTCGGGACTCAAGACCACCCGTGAAGGGGAGGAGCTCATCATCCGCCCGCTCGAACAGGCGGTGGCGCTCGATCCCGCGTTTGCCGCTGCTTATGTCGAACTGAGTCAGGTTCATTTACAGCTGTGGTGGTGGGATAAATTAGGGTTCCTCGCTGTTTCCGATGGGTCGGCGATTTGGCCTGCGGTAGCCACAGGCCTCCGTGCCTGTGGGGTTCGGCGACACGCCCGCCAGAACGGCAGGCAGGGACGCCTGCCGCTACACCGACCAGAGGAACTCAATGTCCTCCCACGCGGAATTGCAGGGAACCAGAGCATATCTGTCGCCGGATTTACCCACTCAAAACAGCGAGGAGCCTAACTTAGATCCCATGCCGGAGCGGTGGATGAAGGCCAAGGCGGCCGTTGACGCAGCGAGGCGGCTCGACCCCGCGCTGCCCGAGGCGCACTGGCCCTTGGGAGCTACTATTATTATCACCTGCTCGACTACAGTCGCGCGACGGAGGAGTTCGCCGTCGCACTGGCGGCCATGCCCGGCGACGCCGAGGTTCTCTTCATTCTGGCCAACACCCAGCGGCGCCAAGGCCGGTGGCTGGAAGCGACGGCCAACTTCGAGCACGTGTTTACCATTAACCCACATCGCCCGGGTGTTTTTCAGCCACGGCACTATTTTGCCGCCACGGCGACCGGCGAACGTGAAAAAGCGCGCACCCGCGCCCAGGCCGCCATCGTAAAGCACAATAAGGTTCCGGCGGAGCGATGGGGCGAATTTGGCCGAGTCACCGCCCTCGCGCTGCATCACGTTTACGCGGGCCCGCCCGACGAAGCACGGCGGCTCGCCGCGCGGGCCTTCGAAATGAGGCCCCTGAAGAGCGACGCGATGGACGGTGGGTGCACGCTCATGGAGATTGCGCGGGGGCAGGTCGTGCTGGGCGACCACGACCGCGCGCTCGCGTTGCTCGATCAGGCGATGGGCGCGCCGAACGAAAAGAGCGCGAACGAAATTTCGCACCTCGAACCGTGGTGGAAACCGCTGCACCACGGCCCGCGCTTCAAGGCTGCGCTCGCGAAGGCCGCGCCGCGGGAGTGAGGCGCACGCCGCCGTGCGCCGGGAGCGGATACGTGCCCCGTGGACTCAGTTTGTCGGACCGAGTGAGCCCGGTGGGTGCCCGTGCAACGCCACGATCTGGCGGAGGCGCTGGCCGACCGTTTCGGCGACGGCGATCAGTTCCCCGGCTTCGGTCGGTGCGAGGTGCGCCCGGCAATGCCGCGACCACAATCCCAGCCACGCTTGAAAATGGCGCTCCTCGAGCCCGAGGGGCACATGCTTCATCGGCATCGCGCCGCGATAGAGCACCGGACCGCCCAACGCACCGGACCAAAAGTCCGCGATCTTCTCCAAATGAGCGGGCCAATCGGTGATGTTGGCCGCGAAGATCGGTGCGATCTCGGTGTGCTGGCGCACGTCGGCGTAGAAATATTTGAGCAGGTGCTGCAACCGCGGGCGACCGCCGAGGCGCTCGAACAAGGTGGCCGGTGAGGATGAAACGGGCGCGGACATGGGAGTGTAAACGGCGTGGAGCGAGGGACGATCGGTTGACGCAGAGCGAACGGATGCGGACACATTAACCGAACCCTGGGCGGCGAGCGTTGAGCCAGGTCAAGACCGCTCCATTGACGCAAAAAGCTCACCCGGTCTTCACGCGTCGCGATTTAGCTGCTCGGCGTGCTTCAAACCCAGCAGCACTAATTCCGGAACGATCTCAGCAAATAGTTTCTCCCCTTCAAACAGCCGCGCAAAGCCGCCCGTGCCGATCACATGGGGCCTTACACCGCCAAAGACTTCGTTTCCGAGTTCGCCCAACAGGTGACGGATCGCGCCCACGTGCCCGTGAAAGATACCGGACTGGATGCTCTCCACCGTCGAGCGGCCCAGCGCATTCGCCGGCCGGGTGATCTCGACCGTCGGCAGCTTCGCCGTCCGCCCGGCGAGCGTCTCGACGGAGATGCCGACCCCAGGGAGAATCGCGCCGCCGAGGTAGTCACCGTCCGCCGTCACCACATCAAAAGTCGTGGCCGTCCCGCAATCGACGACGATCAAGGGCGAGCCGGGTCGGCGTTGCACAGCAGCCACCGCGCCTGCGATCCGATCCGCGCCCACCTCATGCGGGTTGCGATAGCGAACCTTGAGGCCCGTCTTGACACCGGCCTGCAAGACGAAGGGTTCGCAGTGAAAATATTTCACGCAGGCGGCCCGCACCGAGTAGTGCGCCTGCGGGACGACCGAGCAAATAGCCGCCCGCTGGATCCCGCGGGGATCCACGCCGTTTTCGCGCAACACCGCGGAGAAAAAAACGCCGGATTCGTCCGAGGAACCGAGGGGATGGGTCGTCTTGCGAAACTGGCAGCGCAGCATGTCGCCGTCGAACACGCCGCCGTGGATTTGGGAATTCCCGATGTCGAGACAGAGGAGCATAAATTCAAAGAGGGGGAACCGGCGGCGCGCCGACCAGCAATTGTTCCAGCGTTACCGCCAGCTCCGCGCGGTCCGCGCAGGTCCACGGCGCGGTGGCGCCACGAGACCAAATGTCGGCCGGAAAGGCTCCGGTGGACGCCACGCGATGGGCGAGGTCGTTGTGCACCACCCAGTCCACGTCACCCCGCGCAAAGAGCGCGGCCACGGCGGCCTGTGACTGCGCCGCCGTGGCACCGCGCGTGAGCTTGAACGCCACCACGCGGAGCGCGGTGTTCCGACTGCGGGCACGCAGGGTGTCGAGCAGCTTGGGGTTGCACCGCAGCCGCAAAGTGGGTGCGGAATCGGTGCTGAGCTTCGCGCCCCCCCGCGGCTGCTCCGTCCCATCGACCAAAACCGCGTCGAGGGCGAAATCACTCACGGCCGCCGCGTGAATCACCGTGTCAAATTCTTCCGTGCCGAGCAGCCGGGTGAGCGCCGCATCGAGCTCGGTAAACGTTTCAAACATCTCCTGTCTCACTCCCGCCTCGACGCCGACCGCCGAACGGGCCCGCAGGAGCGTCACCTCGTGACCACCACGCACCAGCTCCGAGGCTAACCGCGCGGCGGTCGCGCCCGTGCTGAGATTGGCGAGCACCCGCACGCCGTCGAGGGGCTCAATCGTGCCACCACCGGTCACGAGCACGCGCAGCCGTCGGATCGGCCGCGCGAGCGCCGCCTCGATGGCGACGACGATCTCGGCCGGCTCAGCGAGTCTCCCCTCACCCAATTCGCCGCAAGCGGTACGACCCGTGCCGACAGCCACGAAACGCGCACCCCAGTCGCGCAGGCGCCGCACCGCAGCGATCGTCGCCGGATGCGACCACATCGCCGGGTTCATCGCCGGAGCGAAGAGCAACGGTTTCTGCCAATCGTGCGCCAGCAGCAAGGTCCCCGCCAGATCGTCACCCAGACCCGCCGCGACTCGGTTGAGGGTGTGGGCCGTCGCCGGGCACACGATCGTCAGGTCAGCCCACCGCCCGAGCTCGAGATGGTCGAGGGCCGCGCCAGGTGCAAAGAGATCGGCGGCCACCGGCGCGCCCGTCAGTCCTTCAAGCGTGGCAACGCCGACGAAACGCAGGGCCGACTCCGTCGCCACGACCCGCACGCGATGGCCGCGCTGCACGAGGCGCGAGATCGCGTCGCAGGCTTTGTAGCACGCGATGGAACCGGAGAGGACGAAGAGGAGATTAGAGCCGGACATTGTCGATCAACCGCACCCCTTCCATGCGCACCGCGCCCAAGCGGACACCGTCGCGGTCCTCGACGTAATCCACGTCGAAGTTTTTTTCCCGCAGCATTGCGACCGCCTGCGCGGGCGTCGCGGCCGCTCGCAACACCTGGGGAAACACGGCCGCGTGCGCGCGGGCGGGCGGCGAGAGGCGGCGGTTGCGCGAACTCAGCGCGAGGCCGTCGAAGTCGCGCACGGTTGGACACGCCACCACGTCCACCGGCAACAGCAACGCAGCAACCATCCCGCGGATGAGCTGGAGCTGCTGCCAGTCTTTTTCGCCGAAGTAGGCGCGCTGCGGTTGCACGAGGTTGAAGAGTTTGAGCACGACCGTGAGCACCCCGTCGAAATGCCCCGGACGATGGGCGCCTTCGAGCACCGCGCTGTGCGCCTGCTCCGTCACCCGATACCGGTAGCCGTCGGGATAGAGTGCCGCCGGTTCCGGGGCCAACACCGCATCCACAAAAGGACGGGCCAACCCGAGATCGGCCTCGAGCGTGCGAGGATAGCGCGCGAGATCCCCGGGGTCGTTGAACTGTGTCGGGTTCACGAATACGGTGAGGACCACGCGATCATTTTCCGCGCGGGCGCGGGCGAGCAACGACGCGTGGCCGGCGTGGAGCGCACCCATGGTGGGCACGAGACCAACCGAGCGCCCGAGCCAATCCGGGGCGCGGCGCAGATCGCGCCACGCGGTGAGTTGCGTGAGAAGGAGGCTCACGCGAGCACCTCCTCGTGGGCGGGAAACTGCGCCGCCCGCACATCGCGCGCGAAATGGTCGATCGCCTCGCGCACCACCGCGTGCCCCTCGACATAACGACGCACGAAGCGCGGCCGGAACTGGCCATCCAGCCCCAATAAGTCCGATAGGACGAGCACCTGACCGGACGTGCCGCGACCGGCCCCGATCCCAATCGTCGGCAGCGCCCGCTCCTCTGTAATCGCGGCCGCCAAGGCCGCCGGCACGCACTCGAGCACGACGGAAAATGCGCCGAGTTCCTCGAGGCGTTGCGCCTCGCCCCGGAGGCGTTCGCTGGCGGCCGGGTCCCGACCCTGCACCCGATAACCTCCGAGCACGTGCACCGACTGCGGCGTAAGCCCAAGGTGGCCCATGACCGGAATCCCGCTGCCGACGAGATGCGCAATCACCTCCTCGTGCCCGGTCACACCCTCGAGTTTCACCGCGGTCGCGCCGGCCTGCATGAGCGCACCCGCCGCGTCAGTCGCCGCCCCGAGCCCGCGGCGCACGCTGAGAAACGGCAGGTCCGCCACGACAAAGAATTCCGGCGCACCGCGGCGCACCGCCGCCACGTGCGTGCACATCATCTCCAGCGTCGCGTGCACCGTGGAAGGATGACCATGGACGACCATCGCAACGCTATCGCCGACGAGAATCGCGTCGGCGGCGGACGCGGCGACGATCCGCGCCATGAGCGCATCATAGATCGCGATCATGACGATCGGTCGCAGCTCGCGCCGGGCGCGGGCGAAATCGGTGACGTGCTTCACAAGGCCTCCGCCGTTTCCAAACGAGGGAAATCCGGCCAAGAGGCGGAGAGGGACAGAAGTGCTTTTCGCATGGCGATGAAGCCTCGGGTGCCGAGGAGCTGAGGGATGAGGGTTGGCTGCGTCCGGTCGCGAGCTAGTTCACGCCAGACATCGCCAACGTTGTCGCGGGCCGATTCCACGCAAACCAAAACTGCGTCACCTCCTCGGCGAGGGGCTCGCGCCAGCCCAGCCCGCCGCGCGGAGCGCCTATCCTTCGCCGAGGTTGCGGCGGAGTTGCGCGGCGAGGGCCGGCGCGTCGAGCACGGTGATCGAGCGGGCCTCCACGGAAATTCGTTTTTGGTCGCGCAGCCGCGCCAAGGTGCGGGACAGGGTTTCGCTGCTGGTGCCCAGCTCGGCGGCGAGCACGCGCTTCGTGCCGGAGAGTGAGATCACGCCGCCAGTCGCCGTGCCACCATGCTTCACGAGCCAGTTCAGCAGCCGCGTCTCCACATCCTTCAACGTGAGGTCGTCGAGCATCCCGACGACTACGCGCAAGTGGCTGCTCATCGAGCCGAGCATGCGGAGCGCGAGATCGGGGCGGCGGCCGATCAGGGCAAGAATCGGAGTTTTGGGAATGAGCAGCACGGTGCCGGCTTCGACACACCGCGCGTTGGCCGGATAACCGGTGGGGGACGCGAGGGAGGCTTCGGCGAAGGATTCGCCCGCACGGAAAACGTGAATGACCTGTTCCTTGCCGGCGGCGCTCACGCGGTGGACATTGATCGCGCCGCTTTGCACGAGATAACAACCGCGAGCCGGCTCGCCCTCGTGAAAGAGATAGTCGCCCTTCGCCTGGATCTGCGGAACGGTAAACGCAGCGATGGCGGACAGGTCCTCGGCCGGCAGCCCGGAAAATAGTTGGGAGCAACGCAACGAGCCCATGAGACCGGTAAGTTTGAGCTCGGCAGCGCGCGGAGTAATCACCAAGAAATTGAAAACACGCGGAACCGCCATGTCGCGTGCAAAAATGAGACAAGCTCCCACGCAATCGGAGCTGGGTATTTTGCAGATGTTCGGTTGGCCCCCTGTAGGGCCGCCGCTCGACAGCGTGCCGGATCGATTCGCAGGGGGACGGCTCCTCACAATTTCGGATTCCGGTAGCTGCGAGCGTGAGCGAGTGGCACCAGGTCCACTCGCTCACGCTCGCGGCTACTCCAATCAAGCTGAAGCAAGCTTCGGGGTATCGGACCCACCGAGAATGAACCGCAACACGTCGGCCGCACCGTAGGAAGTCTCGCCTGCGGCCATGAACCGGCGCAGGTCCCGCACATCTTCGCCGGCGGTGACGATGGCGGGCTCCGTCTCGCCCGCGGCGACAGATTGACCGAGTCCGATGGCGGCCATGAGGCCATTGCAGAGACATTTCCGGCCGACGGCATCGGCCGGATCGCCGCCTTTGCGGATGAAATCGGCCGCCGGTTCGGCGGGGCACCGGTAGCCGACGGACCCGTCGGGCTTTTCGTAGGGCTGGCGCAGATATCCCAGATCACAGGCGCGAACGCGTTCTTCGTAAACCGCCGGGACCGAGACCGTGCCGGGGAGATCGACGACTTTGAAGGGCAGACCGGTGGGCGAAGCGCGGGGATCGGTCCGGAGTTCAACCGCGCCCGCCGCGCCTTGGCGCAACGCCGCCTGTTTCAGCTCGAACCGCAAGCCCGACTCCGCACAAAACGCGAAGGCGGTGCCGATCTGCACTCCGGTCGCACCGAGCGCGAGCGCGGCCCGCAACTGGGTCGGATGCGCATAGGAACCCGCCAGCCAGAACGGCAGGCCGAGCGCGCGGATCACGCCGAGGTCCGCCGAGTCACGCGGGCCGTAGACGGGTTCGCCGCGCTCGTTGAATTGGGGTGCGCCCCGGGGAGGCGCGTTGTGGCCACCGGCGGTCGCACCTTCGACGACCAGACCATCGACCCGACCGCTCGCTTTACGGGCCAGTGTCGTCGCCAGCGCCGAGGACGACACAATCGCGAGGAATTGCGGGCGGCGCAGCGCGAGGGCCGGAGGGCCGGTGAAATGCGCGGGATCAAACGCAATGCGATGCTCGGTGCCGGACGACTCACCGTCGACGGCGAGGCGCAGGTCCACCTTTTGCCCGCGGGCGAGTTGATCGAGAATACCGGGGATGGCGCGCGGAATACCCGCACCCATGAGCACGCAATCCACCCCAGCGAGCATCGCGCCGTAGAGTGACGCGAGCGTTGGCAATTGAATTTTCTCGAGGAGATTGAGGCCCACGACGCCGGAGTGCCCCTCCTTGGCGAGCCAGACCTCCGTGAAATTTGCCACGATGGTCAGGGCCACGAGATCGTCTGATGGCGTGATAGAATACATCGGCGCCAAGCGGTAGGGCTGATCCGGAGACCGGCCGCCGGCGCGAAAGTAGCGCGCCTCGATCTCACGGGCCGCGTCCCGCAGTGGGCAGTGCGCGAGGGCGCGACGCACGTCGCCGGCGAGATCGCCGTCCTGCAACCGGCGGACGAGGACCGCGGCCAACGCGGTGCCGGAGACGACCCCGAGGTGGCCGTGGGAGGCGACGGCCCGAGCGAGCTTCCAGTTGGACACCGCGACGCCCATGCCGCCTTGGATGATCACGGGGAGAGCGTGGGGGGCGGCGAGGTTGGTTTCCATGAGAAGAGGGTGGAGGTGACGCGGGCAGAGTTACGGCGCGGAGTATTCGGCCCAGCTGCTGCTGGTTTCGGTGACGCGCACGCGTTCGAGGCGCACGCCCGCTGCGATGCACGGGTTGGCAAACGACGCGAGGCGGCGCTGCAATTCGGCGAAAATCGTCTGCGCCATGACCTCGCTCGTCGGGTCGCAGCCAGCAAACGGGATGACCCGGGCACCGTAACTTTTCTGATAAAAGGAAAATTGCGGGTCGGCGGTGTTAAGGCAGAGGCCGTGATCCCATGCGTCCAAGAAATCCTGCAACGTCTCCTTGATGACTTTGAAATCGCAGACCATGTCGTTGGCATCGAGCGCATCGGCAGCGAGGATCACCTCGACGCGGCGACTGTGGCCGTGCGGAAAACGGCATTTGCCAAGGTGCTTCGAGAGGATGTGTCCACTCTCGATTTCGAAGCTTTTGCAGATGCGGAAGGGCATGGCGGAAAACGCGGCGGCGTAGGTTTGGACGAGTGGGGGCCGGGAAGTTTTACGATCGTCTACCGGCCGACCCGATGGCGTAGCCCTGCTCGTGAGAGCAAGGATGCGTCCGTGCGCGCGCAGTCCATCCCGCCTCTCACAAGGCGGGCTACCGGCGGCGAGCACGTCGCGTTGATCGTGAACCGCGACATCAGAGTTTCGGCGGCGTCGCCTGCGTGATGAGCAGAGTGAGGCCGGTGGTGGCGCGGACGGCGTGGGGCAGCTGCGGCGGCAGGTGCAGCAGATCGCCGGCGGTGAGCCGGCGGATTTCGCCGTTGAGCGTAAAATCACACGTGCCCGCGAGCACTTGGATCAACGCGCGCGCGGGCGTCGTGTGTTCGGAGAGTTCCTGTCCGGCGGCGAAATGAAAGAGCGTTACGCGCAATCCGGGGGCGGTCAGAACCGCTTGGCTGACGACGCCATGGGCGACGTTTTTGGTGGGACCACCGAGCGGGCAGACCCCGGCGGCGGCGGTGGCGAGAAGGGCGGCGGTGCTCATGACGGGGCCTCGCGCCAAAAATTCACGGCCCACGCGCCGTCGGGGCGGTGCTCCATCGTCGTTCTAAATCCCTCGCTCTTCAGTAACTCGATCAGCGGTGCCGGCATAAACGGTGCGATGATGGTCACGCCGTGACCAGCCGTCAGCGCATCGACGCGGGCACGGATGAGGGGAAAGGGCTCCTCGCCGTGAGCGAGATTTGGGCGGACATCGAAGGTTTTGAAGACGGTGGATTTCATGGGCAGGGCGAGGATGGCGAGCTGCACACTAGCCCAAACTCGAGATCAGCGCATTGACATAGGTCAAGTGACGGCGCGGGCGGGCCATTCGATTCCCAAGGGGTTTCATCGCGCCAGTATGGCGATGGCGCCGACGGGTGACTGCGTGGCGATTGCGCAATGCGCCGCGCCGATTGCGAGAAGTGGTGTCCCGCCTGAATCAATCGTGGCGCCGGTGAGTTGGCGATTTGGCCTAGGGCTACATCGGCAATCCTGCGGAAACAAAAAAAGCCTCCGGGATTTCGTGAGCGCCATTCAGGTGCGAGGCTGCCGCGCGACGTTCGTGGCGCGCCGCCCCCCTGCCCTACGGCAGTTCGTAGACTTCCACGATGGCGGTGCCAGCACTCGAGCCCACGCCACTGACGCGCGCGCTGTAGGCTCCCGGCGCCAGGGTTACGAGGAGCACGGCGTCTTTGGTCGCGGTGTCCGCGAGGGCGAAGGCACCGACCGAGGCGGCGGCGTCCATGAGTTGGGCGTCACCGCCCCAATTGTCGTTCTCGGTGATCTTGGCGCTGGTGTCGTTATTAAACAGTTCCAGCTTCGGATCGGACATCACGCCGCCGAGGCCGAAGATTGTGCCGAGCGAGGGGCCGATACCGCGGACGAGGACGGTGCGCGAGGTCGCGCCTTTGAGCACGAAGCCGACGGCGAGATTGGCACCGGGATCGATTTGGGTGAGGGACGAGAGGTTGATGAGGCGCGGGCTGGTCGCGGTGCGTCCCGTGCTGTTGTCGTAGATTTCGGCGATGACGAGGCCGCTGGTGTCAGCCTTGCCCGTGACCTGCACGGTGTAGCCGCCAGGCGCAGCGTTGGAGAGGGCGGAGCTGTCGAGGCTGTTGGCGGGAAGAGCAAAGGCACCCACCGCGGCAAAGGCGGCGTTGAGCGGAGCGCCGCCGCCCCAATTGTCGTTGTTCGCGATGGGCGCGGCGACACCGGCTGCGTTGAGGGTGAGGACGGGGTCGGCGAGGACACCGCCAATGCCGAAGGCGGTATTGAGCGTCGGCCCGACCGCGCGAATGACGAGGGGGAGCGAGCCCGAAAAATTCAGCGGACCGACGACGGCACCAACGGTGAGAACTTTCGCGCC